>JANLUZ010000194.1:0-12139 GCA_031363755.1 Polaromonas sp. | reverse complement strand
ATGCTGCGACACCGGTTGCACCACCCCTGGCCAGCCGGTGATGGTGGACCTGCCCGATGTGGTGGCAACGCTGCCATCTCGGCTTGACGCATCGGCACAGCAGAAAGCGTAGAAGCTGGTTTAAAAAAGGAACAGTTTGGCTGGTTTTTTAACCAAATTGGCTGCTAGCCCAGGCGTTTACTGCCTTCTATGCTATGAAAAACAGAGTAAGCCTCACGGCAGCGGCTGAATCACCGACGGCTCTTTCGGCATCTCGGCAAAGCGCAGCAGGCGCGTGGCCAGCATGGTTTCCACCAGAAAGCACATCAGCGCCGACAAAAAGCACAGCACGCCCGTCAAAAAGCACACCGTGGCCACGCGCAGTGAGGGCACGTCGGCTGTCTCGCCCAGAAACAGCAAGATGATGGTGAAGCCAATCAGAATCGCGCAAAACGTCAGCAGCGCGATGCAGCTGTTAACCAGCCAGCCGCGCTTGCGCAGGCTTTGCAGCTCGTCATACATCTTGTGCGCACGGGCGGCGTCGATACCGCCAGCCTCCAGCCGGTTTTCAAGCAAGCGCGCACGGTCGATGATGCGGGCCAGCCGCCCCGCTGTGGCCGCAATCATGCCGGACACGGCCGTGAGCAAAAACACCGGCGCCACCGCCAGCTGAATCCCGTGGGTCACAGTATCGAGATCAGGGGCAAAAATCATGGGCAACTTTCCGCTAGGCGACAACGCCATCGTGACGCGATTTTGGCACGACGAAGCGCTATGTTTTCAATAGCTGCCCAGGCAATAAACGCCTGGGCATAGCACTGTTTTAGTATCAAAACGACTAAAAAAAGCCACAAAAGTGTTCAGCCAAAGCGCCGTTGTGCGTCCAGCGCCAGGCCGGCGCCAATGCTGCCGAAGCGGTCGCCTTCGACTGCGCGAGCCTGGCCCAGCACGGAGGCAATGCGCTCGCGCAGCAACGGCACGCCGCTGGAGCCGCCGGTGAAAAACACCGTGTCCACGCCCGCTGCAGACACGCCCGCGTCACGCAGCAGCGCGGCGATGGTCACCTCGACGCGGTTGACCAGTGCGTCTATGGCGCCGTCAAAGTCAGGCCGGTGCAACACCAGATGCTCGCCAGGGGCGATGCGGCCCAGGTTCATGTCGGTGCTAGGCGCGTCTGACAAGGCAATTTTCGCGGCCTCGACCTGAATAGCCAGCCAGTGGCCCGAGCGCTCGTCCACCAGCGTTTGAAGCCGGGCGAGTTTGGCCTTGTCTTGCGCGTCACGCTGCAGGTCAGCAATTTGCGCGGTGGCCTTGCGGGTATAGGCCAGGTTGATGGTGTGCCAAGTGGCCAGGTTGAAGTAGTGGCTGGACGGCATTTGCAAGCCACTTTTGAGCAGGCTGCCCAGCCCCAGCGTGGGCATGACGCTGGCCAGGTTCAGGGCGCGGTCGAAGTCGGTACCGCCGATGTGCACGCCGCTGCTGGCCAGAATGTCGGCCTTCCGGTCGGCTTTCAGCGCGCGTTCGGGCGACAGTCGGATCAGCGTGAAGTCTGATGTGCCGCCGCCAATGTCGACCACCAGCACCAGCTCTTCACGCGCCAGGGTGGACTCGTAGTCAAACGCGGCGGCAATCGGCTCGTACTGAAAGCCGACCTCCTGCCAGCCGACCTGCTGGGCAATGCCGCGCAGGGTGCCCTCAGCGCGCTGGTCAGCGGCGGCATCGTCATCCGCAAAAAACACCGGGCGACCCAGCACGGCGCGGGTGAAGCTTTGCCCGGCGGACTGCTCGGCGCGGCGCTTGAGTTCGCCAATAAAGGTCGCCAGCAGGTCTTTGAACATCACCGCGCGCCCGGCCACTTCGGTGAAGTCGTCCATCATGGCGGTGCCCAACAGACTTTTGAGCGAGCGCATCATGCGCCCGTCATGCCTGGCCAGGTAGTCGGCCAGGGCAGCGCGGCCGTAGCTCACGTTGGCGTCTTCTGCGTGGAAAAAAATCACCGACGGCAGTGTGAGCCTGCCGTCTTCCAGCACCAGCAGTTCCCCCTTACCAGCGCGCGCCACGCCTGCCGTGGAGTTCGAGGTGCCAAAGTCAATGCCGCAGGCGGCAGCCCGCGCCGGGCTTGCCAGGCTTGCATGCGCCATGCTCAACCCCGGGACGCGTCAGCGGGTTTGACAAATCCGCTTTCCACCCAGGTGGTGGCGCTGTGGCGGCTCAGCTTGAACGATGCCGCAACCCGCACCTCTGCCAGGGCGTCACCAATGTCACTTTGTGCGGCCAGCACCGCATGCGGGTTGTCCTCGTCGGGCACGATGTCGAGCAGCACGGTGATGCGTTCGCCACTGGCCGCTGTCACGGTGATGCTTTGGTGCAGGCTGGCATGCAGTTGTTGCTCATGGCGGCGCACAAACTCCGAGGCGGTTTTTACCAGCGTGCTGAAGGCGTTGTTGTCCAGTGGCTTCGGGTTCTTTTTGTCGCGGCCCATCGTCCACGGGCCCACCAGCGCGGGCTCGGGCTCGCCGTCTTTGATCATCGCCACCGCCCAGCCGTCATCGTCTTCGTTCTTCAGCACCCTGGCCGTCCAGCCGTCGCCCGTCCACAGGCGCGGCTCCTGGATGTTTTGAAGTTCGGCGGCGGGCGGGGTGTCGGGTAGGGAGGTCAAAGTGTGGCGGTTCGTTGCGGGCGGGGGCGCATTTTAAACGCAGCCAATGGCCCACGTGCAGCAACCACCGCAGCCCCCAATCGCTCAGCTCTGGGCGGCCTTGTGAAGCCTCATTCAGCGCTTGCAAAGGTTCAGTGTTGACAGGCACTCTGCCGGTGGGTGCACTGTGGCGCTGTTATGGATTGCGGAGCAAGTCCGCAACGACAAGTAGGGCCGCTGTGGCGCGATGAAGGCACACCGGGAATGCCTCAGGAGCGAATCTCAAACTGCGCTTCCCCCAGGTGGCGGTCAGGCCCCAGGGCGGCGGTCATCGCAGCAGCCTCGGCCGCTTGCCATTGCGTGAAGATGGCCCACTCGCCGGGGCTCAAGGCGTCTTCAGACGGGTCGTCGCCATAGGTGCCGACGATGCGCGTGTAAGCGGCATACACCGGCAGCACCATTGCCGCGTCGCCCAGCGCGTCGTTCAGGGCGGTTTTGAAGCGGGCAATGGCAGCGTCTGCGCGGGCAGTTGAGGCATCGGCGGCCTCATCGGCCCAGGCGTACAGCTTGACGGTGTAGCTCATGGCGCAGATGCCGATTTGGCCGGGGCCGCCGCGCTTTCAATCAGCGCAATGCGGCGCTGCAGCCGCACCGCTTGTTCCGGGTTGCCGCGCTGCGCTGCGCCATCAGCCTGCAGCTTGAGCCAGGCCAGCAGCGGGCGACGCCAGCCCCGACTTGACGCGGTGTTGACGGCCGCCTCCGCCACAGCGGCATTGGACTTGCCGCCTTGCAGCAGCACGCCAGCAGCTACCAGCTGCGACAAGGGATCACCCAATGCCGCCACTACCGCCGCATTGCCGATGGCTGCGGCGCGCTGGCTTTCGGGGAGCAGCGCAGCGTCTTGCGGCTGCAGCTGGCCGCGCAGGTAATCGGCATAAGCGCGCTGCGCTGCGGTGGCGTCAAGCCGCAGGACCTCAAACCCCGCGCAAGGTTCAAACACCAGGCTGGCCACGTGGCTGGCACAGTGCAGCAGCTCCGCATTGGCCAGCAAATCGGCACGGCCGGTGCTGGCCAGCGCAACGCGGGCCCGTGCCAGCTCGGCCTGCTCCACCCGGTTGTTGCCTTCCAGGTAAGCCGCCACGGAGCGGTCCATCGCACCCTTGGCCTCGACCTGCCAGTCCGCCGGCTTGGGGCCACTGCTACAGGCAGTGACCAGCACCGTGGCTGCAGCAAGAAACAATTTGATTGAGCGTGTCATGGCAGTTTGATCTCCGCGTCTTTGCCCGACATGGAAAAGGGCCACTTCTTGTTGATCTCGTTGAGCATGCCTTCGACCTTGCGTAGGTTGGCGTCCACATCAGCACGCAGCGCGCCGAGGTCAGCGGTGGCGGCTTTGGCGTTACCGCTGATGGCCTGAGCGTCTTGCAGCACGGCGTCCATCTTTTTGAGGCTGCCACGCGCATCCGTCAGCAGGCCATTGAGCTGCACGATGGTGGCGCGTGTCTCGGGCATGACACCTTGATTGCCAAACACCTGCGAATCGGCTTTGGCCGCCAGGCCGTCCAGCCGGGCCAGCAACGTGTTGGTGCGAGCCAGTGTCACAGCCAGGTTTTTAGCCTGTTCAGGGTTGCCGGTCAGCACCGTCATGGCGCCGCCGGGGCCGTTGAGCCGCTCCGTCAGCTGGCGCACATTGCCCAGCGTTTTGCTGACCACGCCGCCGCTGCCAGTCAGGGTATTGAGGTTTTCAATCAGGTCTTTGGCGGCCGACACCACGCGCGGAATCTCGGCACCCGCGTCGCCCGCCAGCACCGCCCGCTCGGCCCCGTCGGCCAGCAGCGGGTCGGTCAGCAGGCCGGTGTAGGCGCGAATGTTGGCACCGCCCACCAGGCCTTTGACCAGCGTGAACACACTGCTGCTGCGCAGCCAGTGCGCGTCTTTTTTAACCACATCGACCAGAATGCGCGCCTTGCCGTCAGGGGCCAGCTCAATGCGCTGCACCCGGCCGATGGGAAAGCCGGAAAACGTCAGGTCCATGCCCACCACTACGCCTTCGGAATCTTCAGCCACCAGCACCAGTTTTTGCGTGGCCTCAAACACGCCGCGGGCATACATCACATACAGCACCGAACTGAGCACCAATGCCAGCATGAACAGCAGCAGCAAGCGCGCCTTGAGCTCCAGGTGGGCCACGTGTGCGGGTGCCGCCGCCGACTGCAGCGTTTGTTCGGCCTGGGTGCTGTCAGCCACCGGCGGCTGCGATGGGGGTTGCGGGGTGGGTGGCGTTGCCATGGTGGGAAAACTTTCTGTATTCAAGCGTAATTGCCGACCAGCGAGACCACCTCGATCACCAGCAGCACGGCAAACATGCGCACCAGGCCGCGCATTTCAGCGCTGGTGCGCACGCCGCCCCCATCGCCCTGGCCGTACAGCGCCGAAGCCATGGGAATCAGCGACACCGCCAGGCAGTAGGCAAAGGTTTTCAGCACAAAAATCAGCGTGACCGCCGGGCTGAACACCTGCCCGAACAGACGTGTGTAAATCGCCAAACCTGACACGTTGAAGCCGTACACCGCCATGTAGGCCACCACCAGCGCCACCACGCAACTGAGCGCCGCCAGCGTGACGCCCGCCACCAGCCCGGCCACCACACGCGGCAGCACCTCCCGGCGCACCGGCTCGATGCCCCGGGCGCGCAGTTGGTCGAGGTGGCCACTGGCCTGCATGGCCGTCAGCTCAGCGCCGTCCGGAATAGTGCAGCGCAGCGCCACAAACAGCGCCGCCGTCAGCGGAATCAGCTCCAGCACCAGCACCCGAATCACCACCTGCAGCGCGTACTGGCTCAGGCCATAGCTCAGCGCCGTGACCAGCACAATCCGCGTGATCACCACCGTGACCAGCGCACATAGCAGCGAAAAGCCCGTCAACAGCGGCGCGGTGTTCAGGTAGATCTGGCGCATCAACACCAGCCGACTGGCCGGGTTGTAACTCGACGGCGACACCGCCAGCACCAAAATCATCGCCCCCAGATGCACCAAGCGCCACCACTCCACCAGCCAGTGCTGAGCGACCTGGCGAGCCTGGCCGATAGGCTTCAAATAAGAGAGCTGGCTAGACCAGCCCGATGGGGTGCGCATGGCGGGATGATAACGGGCGGGGGTGCGGACAGCCCCTGCGCGCGCCGTTCAACGGTGTCAAATTGCTACTATATTTGTAGCTACTCAGGCAGTAAATACATGGTCTAGCGGCACTATTGATGTTGACAATGGCGGTTTTGGCGGCTGGAATGGGTTTTTGGGGTGCCCGGTGACCACATCAGCGGCAACCTGGGTCAGCTGGAACCGTTTGCGGGCATTGACAAGCCCGAGCCGTTGAAACTTTTTCTGGCTGGATTTGATCTTGCCGAGTGACGGATTCGCGTCGCTAGGTCTACCGGGTGAATAACGAGGCGCTTTGGGGTGGACGACTGCGCTATCACCATCCTAGGCTTTACCCCTAAAAATTACTGCCCACCCATCCACAGCAGGGCCTCACTTTACCCGGCCTATGCCGGCGTCGCATAGGGAGCAAAGTCATTACTGTCTCGCGTCAGTAGCTGCATGAGCTTGGGATGAATGAACAGCTTTTCTTTGGCCTCGGCGTTTTCAATCAGCACGCCAATGTCCACCAGCTGTTTTAAATACTGCGATGCCGTTTGCCGCTTGGCAATGCCGGCATCCGTCAGGTTGGCGATACGGCAATAAGGCAGTTCAAAAATCAGACTCACGAGTTCATGGCTGTAGATTTTGGGAAGGCAGCTTTTGACATAGGCTGTGGTGTGCTCAGTCAGCGCACGCATGGCGGCAATTTTGGCGGTAGTCCACGTAGCGGTTTCTTCAATGCCCTTGAGGATGTAAATAACCCAAGGCTCCCAAGCACCCTCGCGTGTGACTTGTAGCAGCAAGCGGAAGTAATCGGCCCTGCTCTGAATGATGTAGCGGCTCAAATAAAGAATCGGCAGCGTGAGCAAATTTTGTTCAATCAAATACAGGCTGTTGATGATCCGGCCAGTGCGCCCATTGCCGTCGGTGAACGGATGAATCGCTTCAAACTGGTAATGACCGACGGCCATGCGGATGAGCGGGTCGTGCTCTACCTCGTTATGCAGATAGCGCTCCCAGTGGCCCAACAGGTCGCGCAGTACGCCCTCCCCCTCGGGCGGTGTGTAGACCACCTCACCGGTTACGCCATTGGAAAGTCGCGTGCCCGGTGTGCGCCGCACGTTCATTTGCACCGCTTTGATGTGCGTACAAATGTCTTCAGCACTGCGGGTACTGAGAGGGCGCTGACCCAGTGCGGCAAAGCCTTGGAGGAGTGCGCGGCTGTAGCGCAGCGCCTCTTTGGTGGCGGGGTCAGCGTGTTCTTCATTGCGCTGGTGCTGAAAGAGCTTGTCGGCGGTGGTGACGATGTTCTCAATCTCGGAACTGGCTCGTGATTCGAGCAAAGGCAAGGTGTTGATCAACACTGCCTGGTTGGGAATCAGCTGCGCCGCCTGCTTCAGTTCAGCCAGCGCCGCTCTGGCGGTAATGCACTGTTTGAGCACGGCCCGCGTTTCCAGTTCGGCGCCAGGTGGCAGCGCAGGCAAGGTGTTGTGAGGATGGTCAGCCCGCCAGGAAACGGCGTTGATGTTCATTTGTTTCACTTTATCGACGTAGCTTCAAGTTTCAAGAGTTTATGTTGACCGCATCGACACACCCTGCTTTTGTGTCGATATTTAATTAATTTATCGACACAACTAGACTAAAAATAAGCATTTACGGCTCCAAATTGATGTGACCAAGACCTTCAGCGCTGCCCTACCCCACCCGGCAACACCCGAATGAGCTTGCCACTTCCCCCATCCGTCAGCACATACATCAGCCCGTCCGGGCCCTGGCGCACGTCGCGCACGCGGCCGACTTTGTCGAGCAGGCGGCTTTCTTGGGTGACTTTTCCTTCAAACGGCTGCGCCAGCTCGATGCGGTCCACATAGCCAAACTTCAGCGAGCCAACGAGCAAATTGCCCTGGAACGCTTTGCCGTAGCGTTCGCTGGTGATGAAGGCCATACCTGACGGTGCAATCGAAGGCACCCAGTAGTGCAGCGGCTGGGCCATGCCGGCTTTTTCGGTAATGCCGGCGCCAATGGGGCCACCGCCATATTCTTCGCCATAGGTAATGACGGGCCAGCCGTGGTTCACGCCGGGCTGGGGCAGGTTGATTTCGTCTCCACCCTGGGGGCCGTGCTCGTGCGTCCACAGCACGCCCCGAGGCGACAGCGTGGCGCCTTGCAGATTGCGGTGGCCGTAGCTCCAGATTTCGGGCAGCGCCCCGGGTGTGTTGACGAAGGGGTTGTCGGCGGGCACGGTGCCGTCTTTGCGGATGCGCACCACCTTGCCGTGGTGGTTGTTCAGCGTTTGGGCGTCGTCTTTTTGCGAGTAACGCTCACCCAGGGTTAAAAACAGCGTGCCGTCGGGTGGGCCGTTCAGGCCCGGCGTGCGGCCTTCGACGATGCGGCAGCCAAAGTGGGCCGAGCTGACCACCTTGGGCTTTTGGCTGAAGATGACTTTGACGCTCGTCAGTTGACGCTCGTCGGCGCTGAGGGTGGCGCGGGCCAGGGCCGTGCTGTTGGCCTTGCCCGTGGCGACGGGTTCTGAAAAGCAAAAGTACAGGGTGCGGTTCGCGGCAAAGTCGCTGTCAAGCACCACATCGAGCAAGCCGCCCTGCCCGCCCACGGCGATGGTGGGCAGGTTGGCAATGGATGGGCGCTGGACTCCGTTGGCCTCGATGATGCGCAGGCTGCCAGTGCGCTCGGTGATTAAAAACCGCCCGCCGGGCAAAAACGCCAGCGCCCACGGGTTTTGCAGATCAGCGGTCACCACCTCGGACTGAAGCGCAGGCGTCGATATCTTTGTCGCCTGGGCGAAGGCGGCGGTTGGCAGCACAGCCTGTACCAACATGAGTGGGATCAGCGCTATTGAAAAAGTAGCTACACCGGGAGCAAACACCTGGGCTAGCGGCACAAAAGGCATAAAAATCATGGTTTTTGGCATACTGGGCAAGCGGGGAGGTTAGCGAATTTTAAAAAGGGTCATGCATCAGAACCGCATCGGTTGTAAAAATTCCGCCAAGACGCATAAACTTGAAATAATCTTTACAAATCAATGGCTTGGGAAGGGCTTCAATGGGGGTGCATCAGGTTGACGTAGGACCAATCCTTCAAGTAAGCTGCCCCGCATGCGTCTGTTACCCCACATTGCACTCAGTGCTTCTTTGGTTATTTCTTTCACTCTTCTGGCCATCACGGCCCACGCCGCCCCCACCACCAACCCCACCCCAACCAATCTTCAACCCGCTGCCGCCGACGAGCTGGATGCAATGCTCGCCAACCGCGGTTTCATGAGCCAGTTCAGCCAGGTTCGGCAGAACTTGGGGGACAGGGCTTCAAAGTTGGTTGAAAACGCCATGGGCTTTCTGGGCGTGCGCTACCGCCGCGGCGGCAATTCTGAAGAAACCGGGTTCGACTGCAGCGGCTTTGTTCGCGCCACGTATGAGCAAACCATTGGCCTGCTGCTGCCCCGCAAGGCCGAGCAGCAAGCCGCCGCCACCGAAAAAATCGACCGCACCGACCTTAAACCCGGTGACCTGGTGTTTTTCAACACCATGCGCCGCGCTTTCAGCCATGTCGGCATCTATCTGGGCGACGACAAATTCATCCACGCGCCCCGCCCCGGCGCCAGCGTTCGGGTTGAAAACATGGGCGTGTCTTATTGGTCACGCAGGTTTGACGGCGCGCGCCGTGTTACCCCGGGCGACACCACCAGCGGCGCCTTAACGGCACAGCAAGCGGCTGCGTTGATGGGCCAGGGCGCGGCGCAGCTGCCGGGCACCAACACGCCGGGCTTCCAAGCGTTGACGGGCGCCGACCCGATCCGCTGAGCCGGCGCCCTTTGCGGTGCGTGCCGCAACTGGGCCTCCACCAGCATGGCAAGCCCCACAGCAGGCTAGCTCGTGAACGATGCAACGCAAGCGCGTGACCTGGACGACATTCGGGCACTGTTCAAAATCAACCGCGCTAGCATCGGCGTGGAAGGGTTGCGTGGGTACTTTGCATTGTTCAATAAGCCGGAGCTTCTCAATAAACTATTTGGCTAGTACCAGAACCCATCTAGAAGTTGCGCTGTGTCAAGCCGATAAAGGCGCGGTGTTGGCGTGCGAAGCGAAGGCTCCTTTTCCACCGCCGCTGGACGTCATTTCGGGGATCGACCCCATCGCCGAGTGGTGACGCCTGATGGATGTCGTACAAACGCTTTGCGCTGTCTGACCCGTGCGTGACGAACCCATGTCGTGCGGCCATCGGCGGGTGTAGTTACATCTGAGTCATTTGTTACATCTGAGGCATTTCGCAAAAAGGCACGCAGGCTCGAAAACTATCTTTAATTCGTGAAGTCTCGATGGCTCCTGAATATTGCGTTTGGCGCCGCAGTATGAGCGTTAGTATAAAACCACTCGCTTTTATCTTACACGCAGCTACTGCGGTCGACCGTGAAATTTGCAAATGGTTTGTTATCAATGTTTTTATAATAAACATCAATTAGCCCCCCGATTTTTAGAATCATGACCATTCCGGAATTGCAAATAGATTCAGAAATCATTTTCTTAGCGGTAAGTTGAAATTCTTTTTCCTGTTTGAATGAGTAACATTTTTCAATTTTATAATATATATTTAGGCTCGTGTCGGTATGATCTGCAGCCTCGAAGATAGTTAAATAATCTATTTTTTTTGGAAGCTGTTTGTCCAAATCACTTTGTGCCTTAACCAATGCCATTTTGAGTACATCAGCGCCTGCTACGAGTCGTGTCTGCGCTTGTACGTCATTACTCACCGCCACACCAATAGACTCTAAATTAAAATAGCGGATAGAGTTTATAATTAATCCAGTAGTTAATACAATAAAAATAACTACAAACTTGGAATGAAACTGCCTTAAGTGTAAGTCTTCTTTTTTACTTTTTTATTCGAAAGGAAATAGCTTGCGACAATTATAGTTGCAGAAATAATCCCTATAAATACCACTTGAGTCATATCGGAAGTATTTTCACCAATGTCTATCGAACGTAAGATTACTCCAATAAGAGGGGGATACCGAAAACTCCAGTCAGGTTTGTCAACACAAAAATCCTCTAAGGAAACTCTGCAAAACCCCCTCGGATGTGTGCTTGATGTAAGCCCCGCTTGAGAAAATCCAGATCATGAAACAAATAGTCCTCGGCCTCAATCTCAACGTCAAGAAAACCCGCAAACGCGAGTTCCTGGAGCAGATGGAGCAAGTGGTGCCCTGGGGGTCACTGGTCGAGCTCGTTGCCCCCTATTACCCCGAAGGCAGGAATGGCCGGCCACCGTTTTCGCTGGAGACCATGTTGCGTATCCACTTCATGCAGCAATGGTTCACCCTGTCAGATCCCGGCATGGAAGAGGCCTTCTTCGACACCCCTTTGTTGCGCGAGTTTGCCCGGCTCGATGAGTTCGCCCGTCTGCCTGACGAAAGCACCATCCTGCGCTTTCGTCACCGGCTGGAGAAGCACAAACTCGCAGAGCAAATCCTGCTCACCGTCAACGAGCTATTGATCCAGCGCGGATGGCTGCTCAAAACCGGCACAGTCGTCGATGCTACCCTGATTGCCGCGCCCACTTCCACCAAGAACAAAGACAAAGTGCGCGACCCAGAGATGCACTCAAGCAAGAAAGGCAACCAGTGGTACTTTGGCATGAAGGCCCACATCGGTGTCGATGCAGAGTCCGGCCTCGTGCATACCGTGCGCGGTACATCTGGGCATGTCAGTGACATCGGCGAAGCAAACGCACTGCTGCATGGCCAGGAGACAGTGGCCTTTGGAGATGCCGGATACCAGGGAATTGAGAAGCGCCCGGATGCCAAAGTTGATGTCACCTGGCATGTGGCCATGCGCCCGGGCAAGCGCAAGGCGCTGGACAAAGAGAACGAAGCTGATGCTCTGATCGACCAGGCGGAAAAGCTTAAGGCTGGTGTACGTGCCAAGGTGGAGCATCCATTTCGAGTGATCAAGCGCCAGTTTGGATATGCGCGCGTGCGCTATCGCGGCTTGAAGAAAAATACGGCTCAGCTCTTCACGCTGTTTGCGCTGTCCAACCTGTGGATGGTGCGCAGCAAATTGATGGGGACTGGGGCATGAGTGCGGCCAAAAACAGGGCAAGTGTTCTGCAAGGGCGAAAAAGGCCCAAGACGGCAGTAAAAACGACTGGGTTTCTGCCGTGTGTCCGTGAAATTCCACTATTTGAAAATTAACGACCTGCTACTCGACGTCACGACGAGTTATTCAGACCATCCTTAGGGTTTATAAAGCTCTACAAAAGGGTAAGAACCAATCGCACTACTTTTTATAATCACGCTGCTATTTTTAAAGCGAGCCGTTGCGCTATTAAAAAATAAAATTACGAGCTATAACTTGATGCTGCCGTGGGTTATTCA
>JANLUZ010000191.1:0-8697 GCA_031363755.1 Polaromonas sp. | reverse complement strand
GCTGGGCGGGCATCTACCTTGGGGTAGATCACATGTGCAGGCATGACGGCGGTAAGCGTGGTGTTGAGCCATTCATAAGGCGCAGCGTCTGCCGCCAGGATGGCCTTGAGACTGCGTTTGTCCACCGGAATGTCGGTGTGCGAATCGGCTTTGACAAAGCCATGGCCGGGAAAGTGTTTGCCGCAGTTGCCCATGCCGGCCTGCAGCAAGCCGTGCATCAGGCTTTTGGCCAACAACGTGACGATGCGCGGGTCACGGCCGAAGGCGCGGTCGCCAATCACGCTGGACTCACCAAAATCCAGGTCTAGCACCGGTGCGAAGCTGAAGTCCACACCGCAGCTGCGCAGCTCGGCCGCCAGCACATAGCCGCAAGCGGTGGCGGCGTTGGTCGCCCCCAGCTGGTCTTTGACCCACAGCTCACCCAGGGCGCGCATGGGCGGCAGGTGGGTGAAGCCGTCAGTTTTGCAGCGCTGCACGCGCCCGCCTTCGTGATCGATGCAGATCAACAAATCGCTGCGCAGGCTTTTGATGGATGCGCACAGCGCCCCCAGTTGAGCCCGGTTTTGCCAGTTGCGGGCGAACAGGATGATGCCGCCGACCAGCGGATTTTTAAAACGCTGGCGGTCGGCCTTGGTCAGTTGGGTGCCAGCGATGTCGATGATGATTGGTGCGTGTGGAGTCATAAAATTGGAATTACTATTATTTTGATAGCTATGAAGGAAGTAAACGCCTGGGCTACAGGCACTTTATTGCACTTTTTTCAGATTTTCTGGGTTTTTTCCACCACACAGAAGCTGGCGGCGTAGTCGGTCTCGTCCGTCACCGTGATATGGGCGCTGAGCTGCTGCGCGTCAAACCAAATTTTCAACGCACCATGCAGCACGATTTCGGGCTTGCCACTGGCGGCTTTGGCAATTTCACAGTGCCGCCAGCTCATGGGCAGGCGCAGGCCAAGGCCAATGGCCTTGCTGAAGGCCTCCTTGGCAGAAAACCGAGTGGCGAGGAAACTGACCCCCCGGTCGGCCCATCGGGCGCGACGTTCTAAAAAAGTCAGCAGCTCGCCGTCGCTCAGTATTTTTTGGGCGAACCGCTCGCCATGGCGCTCCAGGCTGGCGCGAATGCGGCGTATGTCGCAAATGTCGGTGCCAATGCCATAAATCATCAGTGCGTGGCCAGTGGCAGCGCGTCATGAATGCAGCGCAGGTAGGCGGCCACCGCCGCTGAGTAGCCCAGCTCCAACGCATCGGCAATTAGCGCATGGCCAATCGACACTTCACGGATACCGGGAACGGTGCGCAAGAACTCGGTCAGGTTGTGTTGATTCAGGTCGTGCCCGGCATTGACACCTAAATTCAGCGCGTGGCAGGCCAGTGCGGTGTGGGCAAAAGCGCTCAAGGCGTCCTTTTTTGCCTGCGACGTGGCCGCGCTGGCGTAGCTTTCGGTGTACAGCTCCACACGATCGGCCCCGACGCCTTTGGCGCTGACCATGGCAGCGGGCACCGGGTCCATGAACAGGCTGACGCGCACGCCGCGCGCGTGGACCTGCTCGATCAACGGACGCAAACGCTCGGCGTCTTGTGGAAAAGTCCAGCCGTGGTCGCTCGTGAACTGGTCTTCGCTGTCGGGCACAAAGGTGCACTGGTGCAGCGGCAGGCCACGGGCGGTCAGGTCGCGCACAAAGTGCATCAGGTTTTGCGTCGGGTTGCCTTCAATGTTGAACTCGCGGTCGGGCCAGTCTTTCATCAGCGCCGCAATTTCGTACACGTCGTCTGCGCGAATGTGTCGCTCGTCGGGCCGTGGGTGCACAGTGATGCCCTGCGCGCCCGCTTTCAAGCACACCTCGGCCGCGCGCAGCACGCTGGGAATGCCGAGGTGGCGGGTGTTGCGCAACAGCGCAACCTTGTTGACGTTGACGGACAGAGCGGTTTTCATGGCGCCTCGGTTGAGCTGTTAAACAAGTCAATTAAAGATTTTGCAAGTCGATCATCATCTGCCGGGTTTTGAGCACCTTGACGCCGCAATGGTAGTGCAGCAGCCCGCGCAGTTGGGTTTTCAGGGCCGCAGCCGCTGGAATACAGGCGCGCAGCGTGTCCGAAAAAGATGCGTTGTTGCTGCCTGTGGCACTGGCCGTATCCAGCGACTGTTGCAATGCCAGCCACTGGTGGCCTCGCAAGCTGCTTCGGTCGTCATCATGCGCGTGCCGCAAACCCGCCTCGGCCACCAACACATAAGCGGCCGACGGCACCAGGGGCAAGAGACTGGCCGTTTCCACGTCCAGCGCGGGCAACAAGCCGATGTCCCTGAGGAGGCGCAGCTCAAACGCGCGCAGCGCCAACTGCAGGGTATCGGCGTTCTGGCTGGCCATGAGTTGCACGGTGGTGGCGTAAGCGTCGAACAGCGACGGATGCGGATCGTCTCTGGCAAGCAGGCGCATCAGCAGTTCGTTGAGGTAGTAGCCCGACAGCAGCGCGTCGCCAGTGGGCATCACATGGCCGCCCTGCCACTCCGCACTTTTGAGGTTGCGAATCTCAGAGTCGCCGCCAAACGCCACATGCAGCAACTGCAAGGGCAGCAAGATGGGCCTGAAACTTGAACTGGGTTTTTTGGCGCCCCGCGCCACCAGAGCAACGCGCCCGTACCGGCGGGTGAACACCTCCAGAATCAGGCTGGACTCGCTCCAATCGTAGCGGTGCAGTACATAGGCGGGTTCGTCGCTGATGCGTTTGGCTGGCAAAACCGGCAGCCTGGCTTATTCGTAGCCGAATGTCTTGACGCGAGCTTCGTCATCGGCCCAGCCGGAACGCACCTTAACCCAAATCTCCAGAAACACCTTGCCGCCGGTCAGCGTCTCCAGCTCGTGGCGCGCTTCGGTGCCGATGCGTTTGAGCTTTTCGCCCTTTTCGCCAATGATCATGCCTTTGTGGCCGTCACGCTCGACAACGATGGTGGCGGCAATTTTGCGCAAATTGCCCTCTTCTTCGTACTGGTCGATGATGACGGTTGATGTGTACGGCAGCTCGTCGCCAGTCAGGCGAAACAGCTTTTCGCGAATAATTTCGGCGGCCATGAAGCGGTCGCTGCGGTCGGTCAGCGCGTCAGCTTCGTACATCCAGGGCTGCATGGGCAGGTACTTCTCGCAAATACCAAACAGCCGCTCAATGTCTTTGGCGTTGTTAGCCGACATCGGCACAAACTCGGCGAACGAGTGGCGCGCCTGCATGGCCTGCAACCAGGGTGCAATGTCACCACGCCGGTGAATCAAATCGAACTTGTTGGCCAGCAAAATGGCAGGGGTTTTGGCGGGCAGCAGGCTTAGCACCTTCTCATCGGCCTGGTTGAACTGGCCAGCTTCCACAGTGAAAACGATCAGGTCCACGTCATTGACCGCGCCGACCACCGTGCGGTTGAGTGACCGGTTCAGCGCGTTGCCATGCCGGGTTTGAAAGCCCGGCGTGTCGACAAACACAAACTGTGTCGGGCCCACCGTGCGCATGCCGGTGATGCGGTGCCGGGTGGTTTGCGCCTTGCGGGAGGTGATGCTGACTTTTTGCCCGACCAACGCATTGAGCAGTGTCGATTTTCCGACGTTGGGCTTGCCGACGATAGCAATCAAGCCACACCGCTGAGCGCATTCCTCGATGGCTGACGCATCAGGGGCGGCAGGAACAGCCGGGCCGCGTGACGTCAGCGCCTTAGCCAGCAGCGCATCCAGTGCGTCTGGCGTTTGAGCCGGCTCTGCCTTGGGATCGATCGCAGTTTTCTTATTAGGGGGTACAGAGGACATGGTGAGACTCAAAAAAATAAACACGACGACAAAGCGTCACTCAAAAAACAACCGAATGACAAGACGCCACGCATCACGTCAATTGCAAGAAAAGGCCCTTCAACGAGCATGCCGCACCGTTCTGGCAACGACATACTGGCCGGGCCGACTAAATGGATTGGGACTTGATCACGGCGAGCATCGCCGCTGCGGCGGCTTGCTCTCCTGCACGGCGGGACCCGCCAATACCGCGCTCCGCACGTCTAAACTCAGCAATTTCGCACTCAACGTCGAATGTCTGTTGATGCGCTGCGCCCAGCGTTGCTACAACACGGTAGATGGGCAAAGCCATTTTGCGCCCCTGCAGCCACTCCTGCAATTCGGTTTTAGGGTCTTTGCCAATGGCCTGCATTTGCGGATTGATCGCGAAGTCTTTGAAAAGGCGACGCACCAGCTGGTCGGCCTCGGCAAAACCAGCGTCAAGAAAAACCGCACCAATCAAGGCTTCCAGTGCATCAGCCAGGATGGACGGCCGCTTAGCCCCGCCCGATTTGGCCTCGCCCTCCCCTAGGCGCAACAACGGTGACAACCCCAGCGTTGAGGCGAGTTGGTGAAGCGTGTCCTGCTTGACGAGGTTGGCCCGCACCCGGGACAAATCACCCTCGGGTAGGGCGCTGAGTTGCTCGTAAAGCAGCCCGGCAACCGCCAGATTCAACACGGAGTCGCCTAAGAACTCGACGCGCTCGTTGTGATTTGATGAAAAACTTCGGTGTGTCAGCGCCTGAATCAACAGCCGCGGCTGCGTGAACTCGTAATGCAAGCGGCTTTGCAAGGCCTGCATCGCCGGGCTGAGCAGCGACGCACCACGAACTTCACTTGTCACTTATTTGGAGCTGCCGGCGTATTTCATCAGCAGGTAGGCGGGGCCCGCGAGATGAATTTCCCGGGTGTACGCAAATGAAACCACAATTTTGTCGCCTGCCTTGGTGACGTCAAGGTCTTTGCCCGAAATAGACCTGATGTCGTCGATTTGCGCGGCCTTGTCGAAAAGACCGCGAACCTCAGCAACGGTACTGCCCGTCGCCGACTTCGAAGCGGCCTTGGTGATGGCCTGAAATTCAATCAGCGTGGGCGCAACCTGGGCGCCGACGATGAACAAACAGCCGACAACAGCTGCCACAAACAGCATGCCGATAAAAGAAATACCACGTTGATGCATTTTCATTTTGAGTCTTTCAATGAGCGTTTAATAAATGATGAATGATGAATGAATATTTAACGGGGAAAAGGCCCAAAACAGCAGGTGTCGGCAGCTGTCGCCAGGGTGTCTGATCAGTCGATCGATCCGATGCGCTTGAGATTACCGAAATTCATCCATACAAAAAAGGCTTTTCCAACGATATTTTTTTCAGGCACGAAGCCCCAGTAGCGGGAATCCAACGAATTGTCGCGGTTGTCGCCCATCATGAAGTAATGCCCCTCGGGCACTTTGCAAACCACACCTTCGCTGCTGTACCGGCAGTTTTCCTTGAACTGAAAATCATCCGCGCCAGGGATAAACGCAGGACGGTCGTCGTCATTCAAAATATCGTACTTTTTGTCGCCAGTCGCTTCTTGAAACTGCTTGGCATAGCGCATGGCGTCAGGGTCGAAAAAATCGGGTAACGCAACCTTTGGCAAAGGCTTGCCATTGATGGTTAACTTTTTATTCAGGTAAGTCACTTCATCGCCAGGCACGCCAACTACGCGCTTGATGTAGTCCAGGCTTGGCTTCGGAGGGTAACGAAACACCATCACATCGCCACGTTGCGGGCTGTGATTGGCTAAAACCTTGGTATTGATGACGGGCAGGCGCACGCCGTAGTGAAACTTGTTAACCAAAATCAGGTCGTTGATCAGCAAGGTTGGGATCATTGAGCCAGACGGGATTTTGAACGGCTCAAACAGAAACGAACGCAACAGGAACACCACAACAATCACAGGAAACAGGCCGGCAGTCCAGTCCAGCCACCAGGGCTGCATGATCAAACGCATTTTCGCTTCATGCATGTTGTTATCAACTTTGCTAATGCCCAAATCAGCAAGCTCGGCTTGGCGTTGGGCCGTTGAGGTCTCCAGCGTCTGAACGGCTTTTCGGCGCTGCGGCAAAAAGTAAATGCGTTCGGCCAGCCAGTAGATCCCCGTGATAAATGCCGCCAAAAACAGAAGCAGCGAGAAGTTACCTTCCACCCTGCCGAAGTACCAAGCACCGCCGTAAGCAACAAAAGCCGCGAGGACCACGGCGGTCATCGCGCTCATCGCGCGCGTCGAGGAGGCACCCATTAGTCTTCCACCTGCAAAATAGCTAAAAATGCCTCTTGAGGCACTTCCACAGAACCGATTTGTTTCATGCGTTTTTTACCCGCTTTTTGTTTTTCGAGAAGCTTGCGCTTGCGTGAAATATCACCGCCATAACACTTGGCAATCACGTTTTTACGAAGGGCTTTGATTGTCTCACGCGCTATCACGTTGGCACCGATAGCCGCCTGGATCGCGACGTCAAACTGCTGCCGCGAAATGATCTCGCGCATCTTTGCCACCACCGCACGACCGCGGTAGGCGGACTGACTGCGGTGAACGATGATGGACAGCGCGTCGACCTTTTCGCCATTGAGCAAAATATCGACCTTAACCACATCCGACACCCGGAACTCCTTGAACTCGTAGTCCATCGATGCGTAGCCACGCGACACGGATTTGAGCTTGTCGAAAAAGTCCAAAACAATCTCGCCCAGCGGCATTTCGTACGTCAACATCACCTGCTTGCCGTGATAAGCCATGTTGAGCTGAATCCCGCGCTTTTGATTGGCCAGTGTCATGACAGCGCCAACATAGTCTTGCGGCATGTACAGATGGACGGTGACGATGGGTTCGCGAATTTCGTTGACCTTGCCGGCGTCTGGAATTTTCGACGGGTTCTCGACTTTGATCACCGTGCCGTCAGCCCGCAGCACCTCGTACACCACGCTGGGCGCTGTGGTGATCAGGTCCTGATCGAACTCGCGTTCAAGCCGCTCTTGAACGATTTCCATGTGCAGCAAACCCAAGAACCCGCAGCGGAACCCAAAACCGAGAGCCTCGCTGACCTCTGGCTCATAGTGCAGGGACGCGTCATTGAGCTTGAGTTTTTCGAGAGCGTCGCGCAACGACTCGTATTCGCTAGCCTCAGACGGATAAAGACCGGCAAACACCGCAGGCTGAATTTCCTTGAAACCAGGCAGGGCCTGAGCGGCGGTGAATGCGGCGCCCCCGGTTCCGCCCTTGATCAGGGTGATGGTGTCGCCAACCCGCGCTGCCTGCAACTCTTTGATGCCGGCAATCACAAACCCGACCTCACCAGCCTCAAGGGACGAGCGTGCTTCGGTGTGCGGCGTAAAGACACCCAGTTGCTCCGCGTTGTAGGTCGCTTCGCTGGCCATGAGTTTGATCCGCTCGCCTTTGGCAAGGCGCCCGTCCACCACACGCACCAACATTACCACGCCGACATACGCGTCGTACCAGCTGTCGATGATCATGGCACGAAGCGCCGCTGACGGGTCGCCCTGAGGCGGTGGCATCCGTGCGACCACCGCTTCCAGAATCTCGTCAATGCCCATGCCAGTCTTGGCGCTGCAGGGGATTGCGTCGGTAGCGTCAATGCCGATGACTTCTTCGATTTCCTGTTTGGCGTTCTCTGGGTCAGCCTGCGGTAGATCCATTTTGTTGAGCACGGGGACGACGAGCACCCCCAGATCAAGCGCTGTGTAGCAGTTGGCCACCGTCTGCGCCTCAACGCCCTGGCTGGCATCGACCACCAGCAGCGCACCTTCGCAGGCTGACAGCGATCGGCTGACTTCAGAGGAAAAATTAACATGCCCGGGGGTGTCGATCAGGTTGAGGTTGTAGACCTGTCCGTCCGCCGCCTTGTACTTCAACGCAGCGGTTTGCGCCTTGATCGTGATCCCTCGCTCTTTCTCGATGTCCATCGAGTCAAGAACCTGAGCGCTCATTTCCCGGTCTTGAAGACCGCCACACCGCTGGATGATGCGGTCAGCCAGCGTGGATTTGCCGTGGTCAATGTGGGCAATGATGGAAAAATTTCTGATGTGATTCATCAACAAAAACGCCTAACTGATTGCTCTAACGTGGAATGCTGCAACAACGCCAGTGCTCCTGCGGTGAGGAGTCGCGCTGTGCATAAAAAAAGGCGCGTCACACAAAGACGCGCCCTGAACCAACAATCTTATGGCAACTGCGATAGTTGGAGATCTATTGTAGGCAAAAGCACAAGGACCCCGATTGGAGGGGATTGAGCTTGACGCTGACTGACGCTGTCATGCCTGTTTTATCAGACATTTGTTCAAAGCCCGCTACAAAACGTTGACGGGATTTCGTCCCGAAGAACGGGTGCCACGTCAACTCCGGGATAACGCCACCAAGCAATCTGCAGGCGCCCCCGTCCTCAATTCATGGTGCCTGACGCGCAGGCCGAATAATCGCAAATTGAGCCAGCTCGCCCCGCCGGAACAGCAAGTTGATGGTCTTGGTTTTGTCAGCCTTGGCAACCGCAGCTTCGAATTCCTTGACGCTGGTGACCTCTGTATTGGCAATCGCCACGATCACATCGCCTTCTCGCAAGCCAGCCCGGGCACCCGCGCCTTCGACGGTGTCCACTTTGGCACCGCCTTTGATTTTCAGTTCTTTTTTCTGCGCATCTGTTACTTCACTCAGCCCCAGACCCAACACCTGCAACTGCGCAGGGGCCTTGGCTTTCGGTTCAGCCGCCGAAGTTTTACGCGCTGGCTTTTCGGGTTCAATTTCAGCAATGGTGACCGTCAACTCCTTGGTCACGCCGCGTCTGAATACGGTGACAACAGCCTTGGTTCCAGGCTTCACATTGCCGACAAGACGCGGAA
>JANLUZ010000189.1:0-12426 GCA_031363755.1 Polaromonas sp. | reverse complement strand
GCTGATCACGCCAAACAGGCCCCAGGCCACCGCCTTGCGCAGCGGCCCGTTGGCAAACTCGCCCATCAGCGTGCGGCTGCTGGTGAAGCGAATCAGCGGCCACATCGCAAACGGCAGCTGAAAGCTCAGCACCACCTGGCTGAGCACCAGCATCTTGCCGATGGCGGCGTCGCCCAGCCACCACACGCCGATGAACGCCGGCACCAGCGCCAGCGCCCGCGTGATGATGCGGCGCTGCCAGCACGGGATCTTCAGGTCTAAAAACCCCTCCATCACGACCTGCCCGGCAATCGTCCCGGTAAACGTCGAGCTTTGGCCCGAGGCCAGCAGCGCGATGGCAAACAGCGTGGCGGCCAGCGCACTGCCCACCACCGGCTCGATCAGCCGGTAAGCGTCGGCAATGTCGGTGACTTCGCGGTTGCCGCTGCTGTTGAAAGCACTGGCCGCCAGAATCATGATGGCGGCGTTGACCAGCAACGCCAGCGACAGGCACACCACGGTGTCGAGCGTGGCAAAACGCACCGCTTCACGTCGGCCTTCAGGCGTGGGCTGCACCCGCCGCGTTTGCACAATGGACGAGTGCAAATACAGGTTGTGCGGCATCACCGTGGCCCCCACGATGCCGATGGCCAGGTAAAGCGCGCCGGGCTGCTGCAGGCGCTCCAGGCTGGGCACAAAGCCCATGGCGACGCCCAACCAGTTGGGCTGCGACATGGCGAGCTCCACCACGAAACAGCCCGCAATAGTGGCCACCAGGCCCAGCACAATCGCTTCGACTCGCCGAAAGCCCGCGCCCTGCAGGCCCAGCACCAGCACCGTGTCGAATGCGGTAATCGCAATGCCCACCGGAATCGACACGCCAAACAGCAAATGCAGCGCCAGCGCACTGCCGAGCACCTCGGCCAGGTCGCAGGCGACGATGGCGACTTCCGCGCCTATCCACAAAAAGCGGTTGACGGCGGGCGGGTAGTGGTCGCGGCAGGCGCGCGCCAGGTCTTTTTGCGCCACCAGCCCCAAGCGCACGCACAGCGTTTGCAACACGATGGCGGCCAGGCTGGCCAGCAGCACCACAAACAACAGGCCGTAGCCAAAACGCGAGCCCGATTCAATGTCGGTGGCCCAGTTACCTGGGTCCATGTAACCCACCGACACCAGCAGGCCCGGCCCGGCAAAGCGCATCAGCTTTTTGTGCAGCGGCAGGCCAGGGGCAATGGCCACACTGCCGGTGACTTCAGACGGGCAAAACGGGGCGGTGGCAGTGCGGGGCAGGCGGTACATCGGCAAAGTATAAAAGCGACACAATGACACAGTGCTGCAAAATTGCTATGCCATTGATAGCTGCTCAGGCAATAAACACCTGGACCAGCGGCACTTTTTGTATCAAATTGGTCAATCCCAGACGGGTGCCAGGCTTTCGGGGTTGATTTCACGTCCACCGCGTTCCAGCGCGGCAATCTCTCGCAGGTCGGCGTCGCTCAAGCGCAGTTTTTGCGCCTCGAAGTTGCTGGCCAGGTTGGCGCGCTTCGTTGACGACGGAATTACCGAATAGCCCAGCTGCATGGCCCAGGCCAGCGCCACCTGCGCCGTGGTGGCCCCATGCCGCTGGGCAATAGCCGCCAGCACCGGGTCGTGCAGCACCTTGCCGTAAGCCAGCGTCATGTACGACGTGATGTGGATGCCGTGCCGGGTGGCGAAGTCCACCACCGTCTGGTTCTGCAGGTAGGGGCTGAGCTCGACCTGGTTGGTGGCAATCTGCCCTGGCCCGGCGATGTTGATGGCCTGCTGCATCAGCGCCACGGTGAAGTTGGACACGCCAATGTGCGCCGTCAGGCCCTGCTTTTTGGCCTCGATCAACGCGCCCAGCGTGTCGGCCAGCGGCACCGCACCGCCTTTGGACGGCCAGTGGATCAGCGTCAGGTCCACATGGTCGGTACGCAGCCGGGCCAGGCTGTCTTTCAGGCCGGGAATCACCTGATCGGCGGCAGAGTGGTCCTTCCACACCTTGGTGGTGATGAAGACCTCGGCACGTGGCACGCCGCTCGCTTCGATGGCGCGGCCCACTTCAGCCTCGTTGCCGTAAATTTGGGCCGTGTCGATGGCGCGGTAGCCCAGCGAGAGCGCGTGCGTCACCGAATCGATGACGACCTGGTCCTTCAAGCGAAACGTGCCCAGGCCGAGCGCAGGAACAGGTGACGCAGCAGCGGTCAAATTAGGTGTGGAATTGGAGGTCGAGGTTGAGGTTGAAGTCATGGGAAGTTTCCTGAGTCAAAAAAAAAGGGCGATTCATCGCGCTACTTCAAGCAAGGCCGCCAGGTCCGTGCTGGCCTGTTGCACGCGCTCGGGGTGCGCGTACACCACGCAGTTGCCGCGCCGCACAAACCCCAGCAAGGTGAGCCCGGTTTGTGCCGCCAGGCGCTGCGCCAGCGCGGTGGGCGCCGACACGGCGGCCAGCACCCCCATGCCCATCACGGCGGCTTTTTGCACCATTTCGTAGCTGGCGCGGCTAGTGATCAGCGCCGCACCGGCTGAAAAATCGGCCTTGGCCGCGGCCAGCGCGCCAATGAGTTTGTCCAGCGCGTTGTGGCGGCCCACATCTTCCCGCACCAGCGTCAACGCGCCGCCCGGGCCCAGCCAGCCGGCGGCGTGGGTAGCGCCCGTGCGCTGCTGCAACACCTGCTGCTGCTCAAGCTGCGCGAAGGCCAGCTGCAGGCGAGCTGGCGTGATGTGCAGGCCGCTACTCACGAGCCGTGGCACCGGCGCCAAGTTTGAGAGCGATTCAACCCCGCACAACCCGCAGCCGGTGCGGCCCACCAAAGCGCGGCGCTTGTGTTTAAGGCCCGCAAACCGCCCAGCGGCGATCTGCATGACCACGCGAACACCCTGAAGCCCCGGTGCACTTGGCAGTGCATCGTCGCTGTAGACGACCTCGCAGTCATACAGCTCGTGCGCACTTTCAAGGATGCCTTCGCTGAGTGAAAAACCTAGGGCGAAATCGGCCAGGTCGGTGGGCGACGCCAGCATTACCGCGTGCGAAATGCCGTTGTATTCCAGCGCAACAGGCACTTCTTCAGCCAGCTCGTCCACCACGCGCTGCTCAAAGCCGCTGTGCCATTTTGAAACCGCCACCCGCGCCGTGGCAGCAGGCTGAAAGACGCTTTCCAGCGCGTCGCAGTTGCCGGACATGTGTCAGTCAACCCGTGTTTTTTCAAGGCGCACAGGCACCCCCTTAGACGCCGGCGTTTTGGCCACAGCATCGTGGTACCAAAGCGGGATCAACGGGTTCATTTCGGGGTAGTAACCGCCCAGGCAGCCGTCAGGAAGATTAAACGGCGTGACTTTAAGGCCGAAAACTTCCCGGTGAACGTTGTCGCCCGCGTCACTGACCAGCGACACCATATCGCCCGCCTGCAACCCGGCCCGGGCCATGTCGGCCCGGTTGATGAGGACGATGGCGCGGGAGCCCTCCAGCCCCCGCAGACGGTCGCTGAAGCCGTAAATCGTGGTGTTGAACTGGTCGTTCGAGCGCATGGTGATCAGGTGGTAGCGCCCGGGCGCAGGGCCCACGCCCAGCGCCGACATGACGGTAGGCACCGTGAACTCGGCCTTGCCACTGTCTGTCTCCCACACGCGCTTGTTGGCGCTGTTGCCACGGTAGAACCCGCCGCTGTCAAACAGCCGGGCGTTGTAATCTTTGAAGAACTCGGGCCAGGTTTGCTCGATCAGGTTTCGCACCACGCTGTAGTCGGCCGTCCAGTCGTCCCAGCGCCACTTCGGGTGCGGGGGCAATACGGCCTTGGCCATGCCGGCCACAATGGCCAGTTCTGACAACAGGTGCGCACTGGCCGGGGCACGTTTGCCCAGCGAGCCGTGAATGTGGCTGAAGCTGTCTTCCACCGACACCGCTTGCGGGCCGCTGGCCTGCAGGTCTTCTTCAGAGCGCGCCAGGCACGGCAGCAAGTACGACGCCCGGCCGTGAACCAGATGCGTGCGGTTGAGTTTGGTAGCCACCGACACGGTCAGCGCCAGGTTAGTCCAGGCCGCCTCCATCGCATCCCGCTCGGGAATGGCGCGGACAAAGTTGCCGCCCAGGCTGATGAAGGCCTGCACCGAGCCGTCTTGTATGCCCTGGCAGGCGTCCACCGTGGTCAGCCCGGTGTCGCGCGGTGGCTCAAAGTCAAACATCGCCGCCATCGTGTCCAGCGGCACCAGCTCGGGCTTTTCTGAAATGCCGACGGTGCGCTGCCCCTGCACGTTGGAATGCCCGCGCACCGGGCAAATGCCCGCCCCCTGCCGGCCAATGTTGCCGCGCATCAGCAGCAAATTAACCAGCAGCCCAACGGTTTGCGTGCCGTGTACCTGCTGCGTCAGCCCCATGCCGTACACGCCAATCACTCGCTCAGCGGCCACATACACGTCGGCAGCGGCTTCCAGGTCAGCGCGCGCCAGGCCCGAAACCGTTTCAATCTCGGCCCAATCGGCAGCCTGAACCGCCGCTTCAAACGCCTCGAACCCCCGCGTGTGTTGGGCGATGAAGGGGCGGTCGAGTACGCCAGGCTGGCCTGCCGCACAGCGCTCGGCGTCCACGGCCAGCACGCGCTTGCACATCCCCATGATGGCGGCCATGTCGCCCCCGGGGCGCACCTGCAGGTACATGTGCGACAAATGCGTGCCGTGGCCCGTCAGCATTTCGAGCGGGTTTTGCGGGTTCACAAACTCCAGCAAACCCTGTTCACGCACCGGGTTGAAGGTGATGATCTTGCAGCCGCGCTTGACGGCTTCCTGCAGCGGATGCAAAAAGCGCGGGCTGTTGGTGCCGGGGTTCTGGCCCAGGTAAAAAATCGCGTCGCAGTGCTCAAAGTCTTCCAGCAGGCAGGTGCCCACCGCCGAGCCAATCACTTTTTTGAGCCCGACCGAGGTGGTTTCGTGGCACATATTAGAGCTGTCGGGCAGGTTGTTATTGCCATAAAACCGCGCCAGCAGGCCGTACAGGTAAGAGGTTTCAAGCGCAGCCTTGCCCGACGCATAAAACACCACCGACTTGGGCGCCAGCGCCTTGAGCTGCGCAGCAATGCTCGCGAAAGCCTCGTCCCAGGTGCAACGCACATAACTGTCAGAGACCGCGTCGTAGCGCAACGGCTCGGTCAAGCGGCCCTGCATTTCCAGGTCGAAGTCGCTCCATTCGCGCAGCGCGGTCACGCTGTGCCGGGCGAAAAATTCAGGCGTGCAGCGGTCGGTGGTCAGCTCCCAAATGGTGGACTTGGCACCGTTTTCACAGAACTCAAACGCATGCGGATGGGCCGGTTTCCCCCAGGCGCAGCCGCTGCAGGCGTAGCCACCCGCCTTGTTTTGCCGCGCCAGTGTCTCCAGCACGCCCGGCGTGGCCCGCTCACGTGCAAACACCATCGCCATGCCCTTGACTGAGCCCCACCCTCCGGCGGGGCCAATGGCGTCATGCTGTTCGGCGGCAGCAGGTGGTTTCATCTTGATGGCCTTTGCGTTGGGGGTGATGCACCAGGCAAATCACTCACCGCAGAGGCTAATGGCCGCCGCCGCTGCGCGCCAGTCAGAGCGGCGCATGTTGCTGTGAGACAGCACCCCGCAGCACCAGCGCCAAACGCCTCAGCCAGCGCCCAGGGCCGCGCTGACCAGCGCTTCGTCCAGCACGGCAAACGTCGCGTTGTGGCGGTGCGTGAGCGGCCCGCCGCCGGGTACGAGGTGGCCCGCCTCCACGCCGATGGCCTTGAACTTCCACGCGCTGCCGATGTGTTTGAGGTTGCCCACCAGCTCCCCCGTGGGCAGGTGCACCGCGACGACTTGGTCATTGATGGGCTTGAAATGGAAAATGGTCACGCGGGGCCTATGAGACGTGTTGAATAAGCATAAAAAAACGCGCTCTGAAGCGCGTTTTTCAACTCAGATCAGCGCCGCCAATTACTTGGCAACCACCCGGACCATCTCCAGGCACTTGTTGGAGTAGCCCCACTCGTTGTCGTACCAAGCGATGATTTTGACGAAGGTGCCGTCGAGCGCAATCGATGCGTCCGCGTCAAAAATCGAGGTGCGCACGTCACCACGGAAGTCGGTCGCCACGACCTTGTCTTCGGTGTATCCCAGCACGCCCTTCAAGGCGCCTTCGCTCTGCGCTTTCATCTCGGCGCAAATTTCTTTCAGGGTGGCTTCGCTGTTCAGCTCGCAGGTCAGGTCCACCACCGACACGTCAGACGTGGGCACGCGAAACGACATGCCGGTCAGCTTTTTGTTCAGCTCAGGAATCACCACGCCCACGGCCTTGGCCGCGCCCGTGCTGGACGGGATGATGTTTTCCAGAATGCCGCGGCCGCCGCGCCAGTCTTTGTTCGACGGGCCGTCCACGGTTTTTTGTGTGGCAGTCGCCGCGTGCACTGTCGTCATCAGGCCACGCTTGATGCCCCATTTGTCGTTCAGCACCTTGGCCACCGGGGCCAGGGCGTTGGTGGTGCACGAGGCGTTGGAAATGATGGTCTGGCCAGCGTAGGTCTTGTCGTTCACGCCAAAGACAAACATCGGCGTGTCGTCTTTCGACGGGGCCGAGAAAATCACTTTTTTGGCGCCAGCGGCCAGGTGTTTTTCACCCGAGGCTTTGTCTAAAAACAGGCCGGTGGATTCGAGCACAACGTCCGCGCCAATGTCGCTCCACTTCAGCGCTGCCGGGTCACGCTCCTGCGTCAAACGGATCTTTTTGCCGTTAACGATCAGCGTGTTGCCGTCCACCGACACATCACCCTTGAAGCGGCCATGCACCGAGTCATACTGCAGCATGTAGGCCAGGTAATCCGGCTCCAGCAGGTCGTTGATGCCGACAATTTCAATGTCGGGAAAGCTCAAGATGGCACTGCGAAATACGTTGCGACCGATGCGGCCAAAGCCATTGATACCGAGTTTGATGGTCATAGTGGTCTTTCTTGGGGTGAGGTTTCAGGGAGTCAGCTAGGCCAGAGCCCGGCGGTCAGAGTTCAAAAACGCTTATTGCTTTTTCAACACCTTGCGCACCACGTCGGCCACGTTTTCGGGCGTGAAACCGAAGTGCTTGAACAGCACCGGAGCTGGGGCGGACTCACCGTAAGTGTCGATGCCGATCACGGCTGCGCAGCGGTACTTCCACCAGCCGTCGGTCACGCCCATCTCGATGGCGATGCGAGGAATGCCTTCGGGCAGCACGTCGGATTTGTAGGCGGCTTTTTGCTGGTCAAACGTGGTGGTGCTGGGCATGGAGACCACGCGCACGGCGATTTTGTGGGCGGCCAGCAGCTCTTGTGCTTTCAGGGCCAGCTGCACTTCAGAGCCGGTGGCAATCAACACAGCCTGCGCTTTTTTGTTCAGGCCGACTTCTTCCGGCTCGGCCAGCACGTAGGCACCCTTGCTGATCAGGCTCAGGTCGTCTTTGGGGGCGTAGGGCAGGTTTTGGCGGCTCAGACGCACGGCGGTCGGCTTGTTTTTGTTCTGCAGGGCCACGGCCCAGGCCACGGCGGTTTCAGCCGTGTCACCCGGACGCCACACGTCCAGGTTCGGAATCAAACGCAGGCTGGCGGCCTGCTCGATGGACTGGTGGGTGGGGCCGTCTTCGCCCAGGCCGATGGAGTCGTGCGTGAACACATGGATGACGCGCTGCTTCATCAGCGCAGCCATGCGGATGGCGTTGCGGCTGTAATCACTGAAGGTCAAAAACGTGCCGCCGTAGGGGATGAAGCCGCCATGCAGCGCCACGCCGTTCATGATGGCGGCCATGCCGAACTCACGCACGCCGTAGTTGATGTGGCGGCCACCGTTGGGCGTGCCGGCCGCATCAAAGCGCAGGTTGGGCGTGGCCTTGGTGTTGGTCAGGTTGGAGCCGGTCAGGTCGGCCGAGCCGCCCAACATTTCAGGCAAGCCTGCGGTGAAGGCTTCAAGTGCCAGCTGTGAGGCCTTGCGCGAGGCCACGGTTTCAGCCTTGGTGTGTGCGCCAATGACGGTGTCTACCGCGAGTTGCGAGAAGCCCTTGGGCAGCTCGCCCTTCATGCGGCGGACCAGTTCGCTGGCCATGTCAGGGAAGGCTTTTTTGTAAGCCGCGAAGGTCTCGTTCCAAGCGGCTTCATCTGCCTTGCCTTTGGCCTTAGCGTCCCACGCGTCGTAGCAGGCTTGGGGAATCACAAACGGGGCGTGCGGCCACCTCAAAGCTTCACGGGTAAGCTTGATTTCTTCAGCCCCCAGCGGCTCGCCGTGGGCCTTGGCGGTGTTGGCGCGGTTTGGCGAGCCCTTGCCGATGTGGGTTTTGCAGATGATCAGCGTGGGCTGCGTGGCGGACTTTTTGGCGTCTGCAATCGCAGCGGACACCACGGCAGCGTCGTGGCCGTCGATGGGGCCGATCACGTTCCAGCTATAGGCTTTGAAACGCATGGCGGTGTTGTCGATGAACCAGGGCTCGACCTGGCCGTCAATCGAGATGCCGTTGTCGTCGTACAGCGCGATCAGTTTGTTCAGCTTCCAGGCGCCAGCCAGCGCAGCGGCTTCGTGGCTGATGCCTTCCATCAGGCAACCGTCGCCCATAAAGGCGTAAGTGTGGTGGTCCACTACGTTGTGGCCGGGGCGGTTGAACTCGGTGGCCAGCAGCTTTTCAGCCAGCGCCATGCCGACCGCGTTGGTGATGCCCTGGCCCAGCGGGCCGGTGGTGGTTTCCACGCCGGGGGTCACGTCGACTTCGGGGTGACCGGGGGTTTTGCTGTGCAGCTGGCGGAAGTTCTTAATCTCCTTCATCGGCAGCTTGTAGCCCGTCAGGTGCAGCAGCGCATAGATCAGCATGGAGCCGTGGCCGTTGCTGAGCACAAAGCGGTCGCGGTTCAGCCAATGCGGGTTGGCGGGGTTGTGCTGCAGATGACCTGCAAGCGTGCCGCCAGCGGCGTCTCGCGGGCCCCACAGCGCCACGGCCATGTCGGCCATGCCCATGGGCGCACCGGGGTGGCCGGAGTTGGCCGCCTGCACGGCGTCCATTGCCAGGGCGCGGATGGCGCTGGCCATGTCTTGGGCAGGGGTGGCGGTGACCGCCTGGGGCGCTGAGGTTTGGAGCATGGCGTGGGGGGTGAGGGTTTGGAAAAAAGTGGAGCGGCCGCTTGGCGCGGGCGAAGCTTTTGATTTTAACCAGCCAGCTTGCCGGTGACGGTACGGTGACCGACTGGCGCGGTGTTGTCAAACGTTTGCAATGTGCCGACCCATGCGGTGTTGTTCAACGCCTCCGAGATGAACTGGTTGGCGGTGTACTCGGAAATTATCTTGGTCCAGAACGCCAAAGCGACCGTGTTGCCCGTCATTTGGCCCACTTCTCAACGGCCGCGAATGCGGTCAAAAATATGCCGCGCCGCTGTTTGGTCGACACCCATACCTCGGTATTTTTTCATCACAAAAAACTGGGCCATCCAGTGCTCGTTGTGCTGAAAGCGCGTTGACCAGTTCACCAAGGCACAGCCTGCGTAGTTTGTGTTGACAGTGAACAGATAGGCCCTGTGCGTTTGTTCCGTAAAAAAAGCATCCAGCGGATATCCATAGTCACCGCTGGCGTCCACATCCTGATCCCAAATATCCGACAGATCATGCTGGTACAGCTCCAGCAATTTAAAGAGTACGGCACGATCAGGTGCTTCGGCGACTTTGATTTCGATACTCCGCATCTCTGAACCTATCCTTTTCAGTGTTTTAACGCCATCGAGCGCAACGCCGACAGCGCCTGCATTCATCCCCGCCTGCCGTCACATCGCGCAGCAGCATGGCGTTTGAAGCGTCAAAAATTACCGCGAATCGGTGTACGTGTTCCAACATCTGTCGAATCCAGGAAATGGCGTGTTTTTAACACCAAACTTCGTGCTAGACCTGGTGTTTATTGCCTGTGCAGCTACGGTATTTATAGCAATTCTGTTTCGTGGGTTTTTGTTGCAGGACTGGAAGGCGCCGAGGCACTGGCACGCGGGAGGTGTTTTCTGCGTGGGCGGTGTAGTGGCTACCGTGTGGCAAGTGATGGCCACGCATACTTGGTGCCTTTCGTGGAGCAGCAAGACCATTTCTTCTTAAAAACCGTCATTCCGAGCCGAAAGGCGACACGCGACTATTTGAACCAAGGTGAACACCATGCTGAAGACTGACCCCTTTGAGACTGAACTGCTTGCGGCCTACGACAAGGGCTCGCTCAGTTCCGTGGCAACGAAGTCGGAACTCTTGAAGTTCAAGGCTGCAGCGCGCGCTACAGCGATCAAGGATAGGCGCGTCAACATCCGGCTTTCATCTAGTGATCTTCACGACATTCAGGTCAAAGCGCTGACCGAGGGGATGCCGTACCAGACGCTGATTGCCAGCGTTCTGCACAAGTACGTAACAGGCAGGCTCGCCGAACGTGAAGACAACCCGAACTCGTTTACTTCTGCCTCTCAATTGCCATTGCGCCGCGACTCCAAAACCGACGCCTGACCCCTGAAGTCAGACGCTGCGGCGTCACAAGCACTACAACCACGCTGATAGTTCCCAGAACGTTCGGCACCACGCTAGTGCCAACCCGCCCACGACATCCAAAAAACTTCGAAATAACGGGTTTTTTAGCATCAAATCACTGTCTAGCCCAGGTAATTACTGCCTAGCCAGCTATTAAATTTAGAGCAGTCAGCCAGCCGCATTCATTGGTAAAGTCGCTGTATGCACGGCCTTCACCTGACTGCTGATCTTCACCACTGTCGTTGCGATCCGGCATGGCTGTTGGACGCCGAGAAGGGCTTGGCTGAGTGCTTGCGTGCCGTGCAGGCAGCGGGGCTGCAGGCGGTGGCGCAGCTGGTGCATGGCTTTGAGTCACCTGGCTCGTCACCAGCGGGCTACACCGCCACGGTGCTGCTGGCCGAATCGCATGTGTGCCTGCACACCTGGCCTGAACACGCCGCCGCCACGCTGGATGTGTATGTGTGCAATTTTGGCGCCGACCATTCGGCCAAGGCGCAGGCGCTGATGGCGCAGTTGCTGGCGGTGTTCAATGCGGAACAGGTTGAGCAGCACGCCTTGCAGCGCGGCCGCGTTCCCGCACCACGACTTGCCGCCGCATGACAACAGCCACCGCCATGATTCTGGCGGCCGGGCGCGGTGAGCGCATGCGCCCGCTGACCGACACCTGCCCCAAGCCGCTGCTGCAGGTGCGCGGCAAGGCGCTGATTGACTGGCATGTGGAGGCGTTGGCGCTGGGCGGCAACACGCAGCTGGTGGTGAACACCGCCTGGCTGGGTGAACAGCTTCCCGAGCACTTCAATCGCCGTTTTTCAAGCCAAAATAGCCTCTTGTCCAGGCGCTTACTGCCTGAGCAGCTATCATTTTCATACTCGCACGAGGGTGTGGACTTTGGCGATGCGCTGGAAACCGCAGGCGGCATTGCGCGGGCGTTGCCGCTGCTGAGCGAGGTGTTCTGGGTGCTGGCGGGCGATGTGTTCATGCCGGGCTTCCGGTTTGATCCGACTGCTGTTGACGCTTTTGCCCGCAACGGCAAGCTGGCGCATCTGTGGCTGGTGGCCAACCCGCCGCACAACCCCGGCGGTGACTTTGGGCTGGGTGATGACGGCCTGGCGCTGAATGTGCCGGCTGCAAGTGACCAGCCCCGCTTCACCTTCAGCACGGTGGCGCTGTACCGCCGGGAATTTTTTAGCGCCCTGCCGCATCTGCCTGCAGGCAACCCGCAGGGGTTGAAAGTGCCGCTGGCCCCGCTCTTGCGTGCAGCCATGGACAATCACCGCGTCAGCGCCGAGCTCTACAGGGGCCCGTGGACTGATGTGGGCACACCCGCCCGGCTCTTTGAGCTCAACCAATTCCCTTCCTCGTCACCCACGACGCCACAAGCGTCAACGCAAAGCGAAGCCCCATGAAAATGACTGTCAAACCCGCCGCGCAACCCAGCACCACAGCCGACCACACCGTCGTCTACAACGCCCGCCGAGCCGCCATCGCCACCGCCTTGAAAGCCGCTGGCGGCGGGATCGCTCTGTTGCCCACCGCCCCCGAGGTGCCGCGCAACCGCGACAGTGACTTTGCCTACCGCCACGACAGCTATTTTTATTACCTGACGGGGTTCAGCGAGCCCGACAGCTGGCTGGCCATCGACAGCACAGGTAAAACCACGCTGTTTTGCCGCCCCAAGGACCTGGAACGCGAGATTTGGGACGGCATTCGCCTGGGCCCGGCAGACGCGGTGGCAGCACTTGGCGTGGACGAGGCTTTCAGCGTTGACGGGCTGGCCGACAAAATGCCGACGCTGCTGGCCAATCAGAACGCCGTGTGGTTTCCGTTCGCCACGCACAAGGGGCTGGAAACGCAGGTCGACGGCTGGCTGAACAAGGTGCGCGCCCGCGTGCGCATGGGCGCCGAATGCCCGCAAAGCCAGCACGACTTGTGCAAGCT
>JANLUZ010000045.1:0-20447 GCA_031363755.1 Polaromonas sp. | reverse complement strand
GCCAACAAGCGCGTCGGCAACATCCTGAAAAAGGCCGATGGCGACGTTCACGCCAGCATTAACGCCGCGCTGCTGCACGAGCCAGCGGAAAAAGCTCTGGCCGATGCTATTGAATCAATAGCTGCACAGGCAGATAACGCCTGGATCAGAGGCGATTACGCTGCTAATTTGCTCGCTTTGGCTGCCCTGAAGGCCCCGGTGGACGAATTTTTCAACACTGTGATGGTCAACGCCGACGACCCCGCCCTCAAGGCCAACCGCCTGGGCCTGCTGGCCACCCTGCACGCCGCCATGAACCGCGTGGCAGATTTGTCCAAACTGGCCACCTGACCGGGCTACCCCATGAAACTCGTCATCCTTGACCGCGACGGCACCATCAACGCTGACAGCGACGACTTCGTCAAAACCCCGGACGAGTGGCAGCCGCTGCCTGGTGCGCTGGAGGCGGTGGCGCGCCTGAGCCAGGCGGGCTGGCACGTGGTGGTGGCGTCCAACCAGTCGGGCTTGGGGCGGGGGCTGTTTGATGTCGCGTCGCTCAACGCCATCCACGCCAAGATGCACAAGATGCTGGCGGCCGTGGGCGGGCGCATCGATGCGGTGTTCTATTGCCCCCACAGCCCGGAAGAGCTGTGCACCTGCCGCAAGCCGCTGCCGGGGCTGTTCGAGCAAATCGGTTCGCGTTTTGGGGTGCCTTTGAGGGGCGTGCCGACAGCGGGCGACTCGGTGCGAGACCTCGTGGCCGGAGCCACTGCAGGCTGTGAGCCGCACCTGGTGCTGACCGGCAAGTCGGCAGCGTTTGCGGTGGGCAGCGGTGGTGGGGGCGGTGGCCAGCCTGACGGCTTGCCGCCAGGCACCGTGCTGCATGCCGATCTGGCGGCGTTTGTCGATTTTGTTCTGGGCCGTGCCGCACAGGACCTACTTCCAAAACAATAGCTGCACAGGTAATAAACGCCTGGGCTAGCGACCGATTTAACTTCAAAAATACACCTTTATGCCACTGATTCGCTCAATATTGCACGTGCTCTGGATGATCATCACGGTGATCCCGTGGGCCACTTTTGTGGTCGTTGCCTCTGTCTTCATCCGCAGCACCACGATGTACTGGTGGTGCACGGGCTGGCTGCGCGTGGCCGTCAGGGGTGGCAACGTGATTTTGGGGATTCAAAACCGCATCACGGGCATGGACAACCTGCCCACCGGCCAGACTAGCGCGGCTGTGCTGCTGGTCAAGCATCAAAGCACCTGGGAAACACTGTGCATGCCCACTCTCATGCCGCACCCGCTGGCTTACGTGTTCAAAAAAGAGCTGCTCTACATCCCGTTTTTTGGCTGGGCCATGGCGCGCATGGACATGATCCATATTGACCGCAGCCAGCGCAGCCAGGCCTTTGCCAAGGTGGTGGCGCAGGGCAAACGGCTGATGGCCACCGGCACCTGGGTGATCATGTTCCCCGAAGGCACGCGCATCCCGCGCGGGGAAAAAGGCGTCTACAAATCTGGCGGCACCCGGCTGGCGATTGAAACCGGCGCGCCGGTGGTGCCGATTGCCGTGACGTCTGCCAAATGCTGGCCGCGCAAGGCCTTCATCAAAACCCCGGGAATTGTCGACATCTCGATTGGCCCGGCCATACCTAGCGCTGGCCGCAAACCTGAGGAGCTGATGCGTGAAGTCGAAGCCTGGATTGAAGCCGAAATGCACCGGCTTGACCCCGAAGCCTACCGCCCGGCGTGTCCACCGACCACCTGAGCCGCGACAACCCCACCATGATGCAGCGCCTGTTGCAGTTCACGCTGGACTTGTTTGACCGCGCCGAGCAGGGCGCGGCTGTGCCGATGGTAGCCGTGTCGCATCCCCCAACGGCCCGCAAAGCCCCCCAACGCCGCCAGCGACCGAAAAACAAGCCAAATCAGCCGCTAGACCAGGATTTTATTGCCTTAGGCGCTATCAAAAATGAAATCGTTGTTGGGGTGGCGACCCAATCAAACCTTGCTGCGCTGCCATTGCAGAGCCTTGAACAGGTACTGGCTCCCGCCACCTTCCGGCACCCGCGTGCTGTGCGCGAAACAATGCTCGGCCCAGTGCTGGTGGCCTATGCGTTTCGCCGTGGCAAGCGCCGCACCATCGGCTTTTCCGTTGGGCCGGATGGGCTGTCGGTGGCCGCGCCGACCTGGGTACCGCTGTACGAGGTCGATAAGGCGGTGATTGAAAAGTCCGCCTGGATCCTGAAAAAACTCAACGACACACGCGTTCGAGGGCAGCAGCAGGCGGCCGGGCGCATCGCCTGGGCCAACGGTTGCACCTTTGCATTCCTGGGGCGGCGCGTGACGGTCGTGCTGGACGTGCAATGCACGCTGGCGGGGGCAGGCTCCGTGCTGCGCACAGACGCCAACGACCAGCAGCAAAGCCTGCACATCGGACTGCCGCAAACGGCCACCGCCGAGCAGATCCGGGATGCCGCGCAAGCCTGGCTGATGCGGCAGGCGAGCGCGCTTTTTACCGAACGCTTGGCGCACTTCGCCCCTGTCGTGGGGGTACAGTATAAGCGCCTGAGCCTGTCGAGCGCCGGTACCCGCTGGGGCAGCGCCAGCGCCGACGGCTCCATTCGTTTGAACTGGCGGCTCATGCAGTTTCGCTTGCCCATCATTGACTATGTGGTCGTGCACGAGCTGAGCCACTTGCGCGTGATGGACCACAGCCCCCGCTTTTGGGACACCGTGCGGGCAGTGGTGCCTGACTACGCCGAGCTGCGCGGCGAGTTGCGCAGCGACGCAGCGCACCCGTGGTAACCCGGCGCAACATACCTTTTGGTGGCCTTTGCGTTAAAAAAGTTGTAGTTATGGCGAGAACAGCGCGCGCGGGCCGTTTCAATTGTGACAATTGTGATGATGCTTGTATTAATATCAATTTAATTGATAAAAACGTCTGGGTGGACCCAGTGATGCAGATGTAACGGCAACGGAGAACCCTGATATGGCAAACCCCTTCATTCTGGTGGTCGAGGACAACCCGGATCATCTTGAGCTCGCGGTCGAAACCTTTCGCAATGTTGGCGTTACGGTGCCGATTGAAGTGGCCCGGGACGGCGTGGAAGCGCTGGACTTTTTGTTTGCGCGTGGCGCCCATGCCGGTCGGCCCATCGACCATCAACCCGCTTTCGTGATGTTGGACATCAAATTGCCCAAGCTGTCGGGCATTGACGTGCTGCGCCAGATGCGGGACAACCCGCTGACGGCCATCGTGCCCGTGATCATGCTGACCTCGTCCACCGAGCAATCTGACATGCAGGCCTGCTACGAGGCGGGTGCCAACAGCTTTGTTCACAAGTCGTTTGACTTTGCGCTCTACACCGAAAAGCTGCAATGCCTTCAGGCGTACTGGCTTGACGTGAATCAGGGTATTGAGTCCGACTCAATGTTCTCGCCGTTGATCGGCTAGGCGTGCTGCTCCTGACATCCATCGATCAACCGGCTCCTGCCGGCGCCCGTCATGACCGATAAGTTCAAGTTACGCACGCTGTTGATGTTGCTGCTGGTCGCAGCACTGCTGCCGCTGCTGGTTTATTCGGTGCTCCATGCTGTCGCCGTCAAAGAAACAGCGCTAAAACGGGCTGCGGCTGACCTGGAGTTTTCGGCCGCACTGGTAGCGGCTCGCCAGGAGCAGATCGCCCGCTCTGCCCGGCAGGTACTTCTGGCCGTGTCTGAAACCTTGACGCATTCGCAAGCAATTCGTAACAACTGCGATGGGTATTTTCAGGCGTTGGGTGCGCGATTGCCAGAGTATGTAAGCCTTGCACTGGCCAACCCGAGTGGCGTGGTGATTTGTAGCAGCGTGACCGACCGCATCAAACCGTCGGTGGCAGATCGCCAGTATTTTCAAGACGCGTTGAAAAACGATGTTTTCGTGGTGGGTGGCTATGCTGAGGGGCGAATTGCCGGAAAGCCGACGGTTCAGTTCGCGTCCGCTGTACGGGGCGATGACAACGTTTTATTGGGGGTGTTGATTGCCAGTCTTGATTTAAAAACGCTTGTAGACCGAATTTCAGAGCTACCAGTGCCGCCCGACGCGCGGTTGCTGGTTGCCGACACCCAAGGCGTGGTGCTGGCGGCGAGCCCTGCCCAGCCCGAGTTGATCGGCTCGCCGCTGGTCAGTCCTGTGCTCAAGGCGGCCATCAAGGGCGCCAATGCGGGTTTTGTAGAGGGCTCTGACGGTTTGGGTGGCACACGCTACTACACCTTCAAACCCGTCGGCGATTCGCTGCGGTCGCCGTTTTTTGTTTCCGTGAGCCTGGACCGGCAGGTGGTCGTCGGGCCCGTCCAGACGGCTTTGCTGCAGGACTTATTAGTGTTGCTTGGCGTTGCGCTGCTTACTGGAGCGTTAACTTGGGCCTTTGGTGGGCGCCGTTTGGTGCAATCCACCAAGAGCATTCTTGGGGCCACTGAAAAAATACAGAGCGGCGCGCGCGATGTGCGCATTCCGCTGCAGCAGCATCAGACGGCTGAGTTTTCGAGCATTGCCAGCGGCTTCAACTTGATGGCCGATGCCCTGGACAAGCGCGAAAACGCGCTGGAGGCAGAGCTCGTGCGCAGTCGCCAAGCCCACGACACGCTGGATCTGACGGTCAACAGCATGAAAGAAGGCTTGATCGCCATCGACACCGAGGGACGCGTCAGTTTGTTCAACCACGCGGCAGCGCAGCTGTTTGTGATGGACGACGCGCCGTTGGTGCTGTCGGGCGAATGGTCGCGTCACCACGGCCTCTACATGTCAGGTACCGAGTACCTCTACCCGACTGAAAAGCTGCCACTGGTACAGGCCCTGAGCGGCAAAAGCGGCGATACCCAGCACATCATGCTGCGCAACGCCAAGCACCCTGAAGGCCGCCTGCTGAGCTGCAGTTTTCGGCCCATGCTGGGTGGGGTAGGGCTTGACGACGAGACCGTTGTGGTGGGTGCGTTGATGGTGTTTTCCGACATCACCCAGCTGCAGCACATGCAGTTGGCGCAGGCCAAAAACCTGCTGCAACTCAGTGAAACCAAGCGCCGTCTGGAAGACGCTCAGCGCGTTGGACGCATCGGCAGCTGGGAAGTCGATATTCAAACCAACCGTGTGCTCTGGTCCGACGCCGCGCTGGAGCTGATGGGGCTGGAGCCAGACGCTTTCGACGGGAACTTTGATGCGCTGCTCAACCTGGTGCACCCTGACGACCTTGCGTGGTACAACGAACAGCGCTTGAACGCCTGGAAAAACGGGACGGAGCTGGCCAATGAATACCGTATTGTGACGCTCACCGGGGAGGTTCGCTGGCTCTACCAGATCGGGCGGCCCCGTCCCAACGAACGCGGTGACATTACCCGGCGCAGTGGCGTGATTCAGGACATCACCCCACGAAAAGTGGCTGAACTGGCGCTGGCGCGGGCGTTCGATGAGCTCTCCAACACACAGCAGGTTTTGCTGGATTCGCAGCGCGTGGGGCGTATTGGCAACTGGGAATACAACATCGACCGCGACACCATCTGGGTGTCAGACGAGGTGTATGCCTTGTTTGGAATGCAAAAAAGCACGGAACACCTGCGGCGCGAGTCCCTGCTGGAGGTTCTTCACCCTGATGACGCAGGCCGGTTTATCTCGGCGCAGGCATCCGCTCTGGCCGACAGCGGCAACCTCGACATTCAATACCGCATCCTCACGCCTGAGGGCAAGGTGCGCTGGATGCATCAGTTCGGGCAGCCTTCTACAGCAGGTCGCGGCGCGATGACTGGCAACTTCCGTGTCGGCGTGATTCAGGACATCACCGACCGTAAGCAAACCGAGTTGGAATTGGTGGCCAGTTTTGAAAAGCTGGAACGCACGCAAGACAAGCTGCTCGACGCCCAGCGCCTGGCCCGGATGGGCAGTTGGGAGCTTGATCTGGTGAGTCGGGCCTTGTGGGTGTCCGACGAGATTTATGTGCTGTTCGACCTGGACCGCAGCACCTTTGACGGCAAGCCTGAAACGCTCATCAACCGGGTGCACCCGGACGATCGCGAAGCCTACGACACAACGCGGCTTGCTGTGTGGAAAAGTGGCGAGTCGTGCGACATTGAATACCGCATCGTGACGCCGTCGGGGGACGTGCGGTGGATCAACCAGGCTGGTTTTGCCAGCACCGGGCCCAATGGCCCCAACACCCTGCGGAGCAGCGTGCTGCGCGACATCACCGTTCGCAAGCTGGCGGACATTGCGCTCGCCACCGCTTACGAGTCGCTGGCCAACACGCAGAAAAAACTCATTGAGGCGCAGCGCATCGGTCACATCGCGCATTGGGAGTACGACGTGCTGTCGGGTGAGTTCACGGCGTCCGCCGAGTTCTACGCGATTTTCGGGCTGCCCGACGTTGGCGTGCCACTAGACCGCGCCAAACTGCTGGCAATGGTGCATTCCGATGACCTGCCCGGATATGAACAATCCTTGACCAGTGCGCTGCTCAACGACACGGTTTTCGACGTTAAATACCGCATCGTCACGACCGCTGGTCACACCCGTTGGGTGCATCAAATAGGCCGGATCGAGCGCGGTGCGTCCGGGCAACTGGTTCGGCGCATGGGGGTCGTACAGGACATCACGGAAAGCACGCTGGACAAACTTGCGCTGGCAGAAAATCTGGACCTGCTCAAACGCACCGGCGAGATGGCCAAAATCGGCGGCTGGGAAATCAATCTGGCCGACCAGCGGTTGGTGTATTCGGACCAGGTGCACCGCCTGCACGAGCTGGAACCGGGCAAGGACCACACGCCGGAAACGGCGCGCAATGCCTATCCGCCAGAGGTCCGCGATCGCTTCGTCGATGCTGTTCGCGCGGCCACCGACCACGGCACGCCGTGGGATATGGAGCTTCCGCTCATCACCCAGAAGGGCCGACGAATCTGGGTTCGCACGCAAGGCCGTGCCATCACTGTGAACGGCAAGGTCAAACAGCTTTCGGGCACGCTGCAGGACATCACGGCGCAATATGAGTCCCGCCAGAAGTTGCGGCTGTTGCAAAGCTGTGTCGCCAAACTGCATGACGTGCTTTTAATTACCGAGGCTGATCCCATTGACGGTGAAGGTCCGCGGATTGTTTATGTCAGCGATGCCTTTGAGCGGCAAACCGGCTATGCGTGTGAGGAAGCCATTGGGCGGTCGCCCCGCTTTTTGCAGGGGCCTGAAACCTCGCGCACGACACTCGATGCCATTCGCAGCGCACTGCTGGCGTGGCAACCGATTCGGGTAGAGCTTGTCAACTACAAGAAAAGCGGCGAGTTGTTCTGGTCTGAGCTGGACATCTCGCCAGTGCCCAATGAGGTCGGTTATTTCACGCACTGGGTGGCGGTTCAACGCGACATCACCCAGCGCAAGCTGGCCGAGCAGGCGCTGCGCGACAGCGAACAGCGCTATGCCGCGTTGTTTGAGTCGGCACCCTTGCCGATGATGGTCGCCACGAGAGCCGACCTGACCTACCTGACAGTCAACGATGCGGCGATCAACACGTATGGCTTCAGCCTGGCTGAATTTCAGGCGATGACGGCGGTAGATCTGCGCGTTGAGTCAGAGCAGGCTGAACTTCGGGCCTTGCAGAAAAACGAGTTGCCAGACCGCGTGGTGTTGCGGTCTCGCCATCGCCGCAAGGACGGCAGCGAGTTCCCAATCGAGGCAGTGGTCAGGGCCATCAGCTATAACGGCACACCGGCCTGGTTTGTGGTTGCACAGGATGTGTCGGCCCGCACCAAAGCCGAAAAGGACGTGCAAGACCAGCTGTTCACCCTGCAGCGCGCCGCCGACGCCGCGCAGGCCATCACGGCGCAACAAACGCTGAAGGGCGCTATGCAGGAGGTGGCCGACCAGGCTTGCGGTGTGATTGGCGCCCATCAGGCACTCGTGATGTTGACCAAGGGCGACGCCTGGAACCCAAGCATCTACGGGCTGTCGCTGTCTGAAAAATATGCCAAGTACCGCGGTTTGAGCGATGCTGTGGACGGCTCTGGCATCTACGCCTTGGTGTCGGAAACCAAACGCCCGATACGGCTGACGCAGGCGGAACTGGAAGCGCACCCCCGCTGGCGTGGTTTTGGTGATTACGCAGACCGGCATCCCGTCATGCGCGGCTGGCTGGCAGTTCCTCTCATGGGGCGCAACGGCGTGTGCATCGGCGTTCTACAGCTCAGCGACAAATTCGAGGGCGAGTTCACGCTGGCAGACGAGTATGTGGTGGTTGAAATGGCTCAGCTGGCTGCTACCGCACTGGAGAACGCCCGGCTGTTTGATGAAATCCACGAGCTCAATGCCGGTCTGGAGCAAAAAGTCACCGAGCGCACATCGGCACTGACCCGCCAGGAGGCCTTGTTCCGCGCACTGGCCGACGAAGCGCCGCAAGTCATCTGGACAATCACCGCACAGAGCGAAGTGACCTATGTCAACCGCGCCTTTTTGACGCTGGCTGGCGGCGAAGCCAACCGATGGCTTGGCAAGGAATGGCCGTCAGTGATTCATCCCGAAGATTTGCCCGAGTTGCTCAGGACTTGGGACATCGCGGTGGCCCAACGCGCCCGCTACGCCAATATTCGCCGCCTCAGGGATGTGAGCGGGCAGTGGCACATCATGTCGTGCACGGCGTCGCCGGTATTTAATGACGCGGGCGGCGTGGAGTTCTGGGTCGGGATCGACACCGACATCACCGACATCAAGGCTACGGAGGCCGCACTGCGATTGTCCAATCAGGAGCTCGAAGCCTTTTCCTATTCCGTCTCGCATGACCTGAGGTCGCCGCTCAACACCATTGACGGCTTCAGCCGCCTGCTGTCCAAGCAAGTAGCCAGCTCGGCCAACGATAAAGCTCAGCATTACCTGTCCCGGATTCAAGCCGGTGTCGCGCAGATGGGGCAATTGATCGAGGACCTGCTCTCCCTGGCGCAGGTGTCGCGTATGCAACTTCGCGTCGAAAAGGTGGACTTGTCGGCCCTGAGTCGAAAAATCCTGGAAGAGTGCTGTGGTCGTGCGCCGCATCGCGTCGTGAATATTCAGGTAGAGCCTGGGTTGCTTGCCTTTGGCGACAGTCGCCTGTTGCGCGTGGCGATGGAAAACCTGCTGGGCAACGCCTGGAAGTTCACCGCCCATCGCAGCGTGTCTGAAATCAGCGTCGCCTTGAGCCCAGAGACGGACGGCGATCGGGTGTTCGTGGTGTCTGACAACGGCGCCGGCTTTGACATGGCTTACGCTGACAAATTGTTCACCGCTTTTCAGCGGCTTCACGGTGTTCAGGAGTTTCCGGGCTCGGGTATCGGGCTGGCCACGGTCAGCCGGGTCATCAGCCGTCATGGCGGTAAGCTGTGGGCTCATGCCAGCGTTGATGAAGGCGCCCGGTTCTTCTTCACGTTGCCCCATTCCTTGCTGCCGCGCTCGTGAGCGCAACAGCTTGAATTTGAATCCAAGTGGCACCAAGAAGTTGAGTAAAATGATGGCTGTTACAAATTTAACATCCACTATGCCTGACATGGTCACTAAGCCCAAATCTTTCGAAACTGCCATTGTGGCGCCTGATTTTTCAAGTGAAGACTATTGCGGCACCAGCTATGCGGCACGCCTGCTGGGGTTGTCCGTAGCCACCGTTCAGTCGCTGGTTGAAAAAGGTGAAATCGAGGCCTGGAAGACGCTGGGTGGGCATCGACGCATCGCGTTGAATTCCATTAACGTCTACCTCGCCAAACACAGTCCGCAGCTGGCACGCGCCGACACAGACCCCAAAAGCCGTCTGCGTGTGCTGGTGGTAGAAGACGACGAAGCCACCCGCGATCTGTACCAAAGCCAGTTTGAAGACTGGGACCTGCCTGTTGATTGCACCTGGATGCCGTCTGCCTTGCAGGCGATGATGGACATGGCCAGCATGCAGCCTGACCTGCTCATCACCGACCTGTCAATGCCAGGCGTTGACGGCATCGAAATGCTCAAAACCCTCAAACGCAACCAGAACCTGATGAGCATGCAGATTGTGGTGATCAGCGGCTTGTCAATCGACGCGGTCGAGTCGCGCGGCGGGCTGCCCGAGCATGCGCATCTGATGCAAAAACCCATCAATTTTGATTGGCTGCACGGCTATCTGACCGCGCTGATCGCTGCCAACCGTATGTGGCGCCGTTGACCCGTGCTAGCTGCCGCTGCCTCTCAGCTGTGTGCTGGCGGCAGGGGTGTATTGAAGCGGTAAATGTCATCGCTGCACAAACGGCGCTCCAGTTTTTTCTCAAACCACAGCAGGTGCAGGTGCGCCAGCGCCTCGCCCATCGCAAAGGTGGTCTGGTGCAGGTCCAGCACACGCGGGAACATGATGGGCAAAATATCCGCCGCGCTATGGGGGTGGGCCGCGCAGGCCTGCATGACCTCGTCAAGCCGCGCACGGTGATGGTCCTGTAACTGCCCGATGCGGGTGTGCAGCCCGGTGAAGGGTTTGCCGTGGGATGGCAACACCAGTGCATCGGCTGGCAGCGCCAGATATTTTTCAATGGAATCCAGAAACAGGCGCAACGCATCGGCTTCGGGCTCTTGGTCATACACGCTGACATTGGTTGAAATACGCGGCAGCACCATGTCGCCAGCGATCAGCAGGTTCAAATCGGCGCAGTACAGCGCGATGTGCTCCGGCGCGTGCCCGTAACCACTGATACAGCGCCACGCATGCCGCGCTGCATCCTGGCCAATGACCACTGTTTTGCCCTCCAGCAAGCGCACGTAGCTGTTGGGCACGTTGGGAACCAAACTAGGGTAGTACGTGTTGCGCGCCCTGATTTTTTCAACAGCCTCGGCGTCCACCAGGCCGTGCGACGCGAAAAAAGTAGCGGCGCTGTCGCCGCCGAACCCGGTGGAGCCGCGTGAGCCATTGACTGCCGTGGTGTAGTCGGTGGCGCTGATCCACAGCCGGCAGGTGCGCGTGGCTGTGGTCCAGCGCTCGCACAGCCAGCCCGCCAATCCGATGTGGTCCGGGTGCATGTGCGTCACGATGACGCGAAGGATCGGCAGGCCTTCGAGTTCTGTGGCAAATACGGCCTCCCACATGTCCCTGGATTCGGGCGCACTGATGCAGCAGTCGACCACGCTCCAGCCTTGACGCATCTCGCCGGGGTGGCGCGGGTCTTCCAACTCGTCACGCAGCAGCCACAGGTTGATGTGATTCAACGCAAACGGCAGCGCCATTCGCAGCCATTTGACGCCAGGCACCACCTCAATGCACTGGCCGGGTGCGGGCAGACGTTCACCCAAAGGATAGTCCAGCTGCTGTTCAAGAAGGTTCATGTAACATCCAGTTTTGTTTGACGTTTACGTTAACGTCACAGTCAGTTTTGTGATCTTAATCGGTCGCGTCAAGCGTGTTGCCCCGTCAGTGACCCCACCATGACGCCAGCACGGTGCCTACAGCACGGCACAATTTCGAGTTTGTTGTCTCCTTGATCAAGACCCAACCTATGGCCATCACCTACAGCATCAGCGACCTCGCACAAGAGTTCGACCTCACGACCCGCGCCATCCGGTTCTATGAAGACATGGGGCTGCTGCAGCCTCAGCGCGCCGGCACGGGTGGGCGAAGCCGGGTGTACACGCCGCGCGACCGCACCCGGCTCAAGCTCACCCTGCGGGCCAAGCGCTTGGGCCTGTCGCTGGTAGAAGCCAAGGAAATCATCGACTCCTACGACAGTCCGCGTGACACCGCTCCCCAGCTGCGCAAGTTTTTGGTGGTGCTGACCGATCACCGCGTCAAGCTCGAAGCGCAACTGCTCGACCTTCAGGCCAATCTGGATGAGATTCGAAGCCACGAGAAAGAGGCCAAAGCCCTTTTGACCAAGGCAGAAAAAACGAGTCGTTCTGATGGTGCAGGCAAGGCTTTGAACCCCGCTCGAAAAAAACATCTCGTGTCAAATGAGGTCAGCTGAACGTCCCCACACCCACGTGCCATCAGCTGTTGCGCACCGCTGCACCAAGCCGTGTTGCTCAAGAGTACACACGATTCAAACACCCCTGAAAAGAGCACCTTATGACCGACCTTCCCGGCCTTGACTTCCAGCTTGGCGACGACATCAACGCCCTGCGTGACGCAGTGCGTGCATTCGCGCAGTCCGAAATTGCACCGCGCGCCGCCGACATCGACAAAAGCGACCAGTTCCCGATGGATTTGTGGCAAAAAATGGGTGCGCTGGGGGTGCTGGGCATCACGGTGAGTGAGGAATACGGCGGCGCAGGTATGGGTTACCTGGCCCACATGATTGCGATGGAAGAAATCAGCCGCGCCAGCGCTTCGGTCGGCCTGAGCTACGGCGCGCACAGCAACCTGTGCGTCAACCAGATCAAGCGCAACGGCACCGAGACGCAGCGCGCCAGGTACCTGCCCAAACTGATCAGCGGTGAGCATGTGGGCGCACTGGCCATGAGCGAGCCCGGCGCGGGCAGCGACGTCATCAGCATGAAGTTGAAGGCCGAAGACAAAGGCGGCCACTACCTGCTCAATGGCACGAAGATGTGGATCACCAACGGCCCCGACGCTGACACGCTGGTGGTTTACGCAAAAACAGAGCCCGAATTAGGTGCGCGTGGCGTGACCGCCTTTTTGATTGAAAAAGGCATGCCTGGCTTTTCATGTGCGCAAAAGCTTGACAAACTGGGCATGCGCGGCAGCCACACGGGCGAGCTGGTGTTCAACAACGTTGAAGTGCCTGCCGCCAACATTTTGGGCGGACTGAACGGTGGCGCAAAAGTGCTGATGAGCGGGCTGGACTACGAGCGTGCCGTGCTGGCTGCCGGGCCGATTGGCATCATGCAGTCAGTACTCGATAACGTGGTGCCCTACATTCACGACCGAAAACAGTTTGGTCAGAGCATTGGTGAGTTCCAGCTGATTCAGGGCAAGGTGGCCGACATGTACACCGTGCTGCAGGCAGGCCGTGCGTTTTGCTACACCGTCGGCAAAAACCTCGATTTACTGGGCACAGACCATGTGCGTCAGGTCCGCAAAGACTGCGCGTCAGTCATTTTGTGGTGCGCTGAAAAGGCCACCTGGATGGCGGGCGAGGGCGTGCAGATTTTTGGAGGCAACGGCTACATCAATGACTATCCCCTGGGCCGGTTGTGGCGAGACGCCAAACTGTATGAAATTGGCGCTGGCACCAGTGAGATTCGCCGCATGTTGATTGGCCGGGAGTTGTTCGCTGAAACCATGTAGTCAGTTTCCCCGGCGAAAATAGCGACATGCCTCAATCAATTACCGACATTTTTTCAAACAACCGCGCCTGGGCTGATGCCATGACGCGCCAGCGCCCTGGTTTTTTTACCGGGCTGATGGCCCAACAAAAACCTAAATATATGTGGATCGGATGCTCCGACAGCCGCGTGCCCGCCAACGAAATCATGGGGCTGGACCCTGGCGAAGTGTTTGTGCACCGCAACATTGCCAACGTGGTGGTGCACTCCGACCTGAACGCGCTGTCCACGATTCAGTTTGCGGTGGATGTGATCAAGGTTGAGCACATCACCGTGGTGGGGCATTACGGCTGCTCCGGTGTGCAGGCGGCCCTGGCAGGCACACGCGTTGGACTGGCCGACAACTGGTTGCGCCACATTCAGGACGTGCGTGACCGCCACAAGGCTCTGCTCGACGCAATTCCGGAGGCACGGCGGCATGACGCGCTGGTCGAGCTTAACGCCATTGAGCAGGTCGTTAACGTCTGCAAAACCACCGTCATCATTGACGCCTGGGCACGTGGACAGCACGTCACCATCCATGGCTGGGTGTATGGAATCCATGATGGGTTGCTGCAGAACCTGAAGATGGGCGTCAGCAGCTTGGCCAACCTGGAGGCGGCTTACAAAACAGCCATTGACGCTGTGGCCAGCGTTGAGCGCGTCTGAACACCTGCTGATTCAGGAGCTGACATGTTCCCCCAACGCCTGGACTCCCCCCTCGCCTACGACATCGCCAAGGCGATGATGGACGGCTTTAACCGCCACTACCAGCTGTTTCGCACTGAATCTGGCCGAGCCAAGCATCGGTTTGAAACCGCCGACTGGCATGGCCAGCAGCGTGCCCAGCGTGAACGCATCGAGTTCTACGACCTTCGGGTGCGTGAGGCCTCAATGCGGCTCGAGCGGGAGTTCAAGGCCGGCGAGCAGTCGATGGACGTGTGGCATCAGGTCAAGCTCCACTACATCGGGCTGCTGGTCAACCACCACCAGCCCGAGCTGGCCGAGACGTTTTTCAATTCGGTCACCACCAAAATTCTGCACCGCAGCTACTTTCAAAACGACTTCATCTTCGTGCGCCCCGCCGTCAGCACCGAGTACATCGAAAACGACGAGCCCACCGCCCAGCCCACCTACCGCGCTTACTACCCCACCCGGGACACCATGGCCGACGTGGTGCAAAAGCTGGTGGAAGACTTCGAACTGCATATCGAGTTTGACGACTTGCGTCGGGATGCCGACTGCGTGGTGAAAGTGCTGAGCGAGTTGCTGGGTGACGCCAAGCTGAGGGCCAATTTCCAAATCCAGGTGCTCTCGGGGCTGTTTTTCCGCAACAAGGGTGCGTATGTGGTCGGTAAGCTGATCAACGGCTTCAAGGAAGTGCCGTTCGCGCTGCCCTTATTGCACACCAAAAGCGGAAAACTGGTCATTGATGCCGCCCTGTTCGGTGAAGACGATCTCTTGATTCTGTTCAGCTTTGCGCGCGCCTATTTCATGGTCGACATGGGCATTCCGTCGGCTTACGTGGTGTTTTTACGCAGCATGATGCCGCGCATGCCGCGCGCTGAAATTTACAACGCGTTGGGCCTGGCCAAGCAGGGCAAAACGCTGTTTTATCGCGACTTTTTGTACCACCTGCGGCACAGCACCGACAAGTTTCGCATCGCCCCCGGCATCAAAGGCATGGTCATGCTGGTGTTTGACCTGCCCTCGTTTCCCTATGTGTTCAAGGTCATCAAAGACTATTACCCGCCCCAAAAAGACACCACGCGCGAGATCATCAAGTCTAAGTATTTGCTGGTCAAGCAGCACGACCGCGTGGGCCGCATGGCCGACACGCAGGAATACAGCGAGGTGGCTTTTCCGCGTGAGCGTTTTGACGACGAGCTGATCGCCGAGATCGAAAAATTCGCGCCCAGCCAGCTTGAAATTTCTGACCGTGACGGCGATGGGCAAACCGAGGTCATCATCAAACACGTCTACATCGAGCGGCGCATGATTCCGCTGAACATCTACCTGCAAGAAGCGTTTGACCTCGGCGTGCAGGAGCCCGCCGCGCAGCAGCAGATCGAGCGCGCCGTGGTCGAGTACGGCAACGCCATCAAGGACCTGGTCGCCGCCAACATCTTCCCCGGCGACATGCTGTGGAAAAACTTCGGCATCACCCGCCACGGCAAGGTGGTGTTCTACGACTACGACGAGATCGAATACATCACCGACTGCAAATTCCGCAACGTGCCCACACCGCGCAACGAAGAAGACGAGATGAGCGGCGAGGTTTGGTATTCGGTCGGCCCCAAAGACGTGTTCCCCGAAACCTTTGCCCCGTTTTTGCTGGGCAACGACGCAGTGCGAGAAGTCTTCATGCGCCACCACGCCGACCTGCTGCAGGCCGACTTCTGGCAGAGCCACAAGGAACGCATTCAGGCCGGGCATGTGCACGACGTGTTTCCGTACGAGCGGGAAAAACGCTTTGTGCGGCAGCACCTTACCCTGCCGTAACTTCATTCGATTCCATCCCTTTTGAAAGGAAAAACCCATGGCCCAAGCCTCAACACTCGCTCAAGACCCCATCGTCATCCTCGGCGCCGCCCGCACCCCCATGGGTGCGTTTCAGGGTGACTTCAGCGGCTTAAGCGCCCACGATCTGGGTGGCGCGGCTATCAAGGCGGCGGTTGAGCGCGCCGGTATTGCAGTTGACAACGTCGACGAGGTGCTGTTCGGCAACTGCCTGATGGCCGGCCAGGGCCAGGCGCCGGCGCGGCAGGCGGGCTTCAAAGGCGGGCTGCCCGCCAGCGCGGGTGCGGTCACGCTGTCCAAAATGTGCGGCTCCGGCATGGAGGCGACGCTGCTGGCGCACGACCAGCTGCTGGTGGGCAGCCGCGACGTGATGGTGGCGGGCGGTATGGAAAGCATGACCAACGCGCCGCACCTGCTGCTCAAAGGGCGCAGCGGCGTGCGCATTGGCCACGACCGCATTTATGACCACATGATGCTCGACGGCCTGGAAGACGCGTACGAGCCCGGCCGCGCCATGGGCACCTTTGGCGAGCAGTGCGCGGACAAATACCAGTTCACGCGCCAGGCGCAAGACGCCTTCGCCACCACCAGCGTGCACCGCGCCAAGGCAGCGACCGAGTCCGGCGCGTTCCAGGCCGAGATCACCCCTGTCACCGTCAAAGGGCGCGCGGGCGACACCGTCATTGCCATCGACGAAGGCCCGGGCAAGGTCAAGCTCGACAAAATCGCCAGCCTGCGCCCCGCCTTCAAGAAAGACGGCACCATCACCGCCGCGTCCAGCTCGTCCATCAACGACGGCGCCGCCGCGCTGGTGCTGGCGCGCGAGTCCACTGCCAAAGAACTGGGCGCAACTCCTCTGGCCCGCATCGTCGGCCACGCCACGTTTGCGCAAGCCCCCGAGTGGTTCACCACCGCGCCGGTGGGGGCCGTGAACAAGCTGCTTAAAAAGATCGGCTGGACCGTGGCCGATGTGGATTTGTGGGAAATCAACGAAGCCTTCGCCGTGGTGCCCATGGCCGCCATGACCGAGCTGAACATCTCGCATGACATCGTCAACGTCAACGGCGGTGCCTGCGCGCTGGGCCACCCGATTGGTGCCAGCGGTGCCCGCATCATCGTCACGCTGATCTACGCCCTGAAGGCACGCGGCCTTCAACGCGGCATTGCCACGCTTTGCATTGGCGGCGGAGAAGGCACGGCAATGGCGATTGAGTTGCTATAAAAAGTGTAGCTATACAGGCAGCAAATACCTGGACCAGAGGCAAAAATGATCTTAAATGACGACCAAATCCAGGTGCGGGAGGCTGTGCGCAGCTTTGCGCAGGCTGAACTGTGGCCCCACGCCGCCCACTGGGACAAGGCGCACCACTTCCCGAAAGACGCGCACCAGGGCCTGGCCGCGCTGGGCGCCTACGGCATTTGCGTGCCCGAGGAATTCGGCGGGGCCGATCTGGATTACGTGACGCTGGCGCTGGTGCTGGAAGAAATCGCCGCCGGCGACGGCGGTGTCAGCACCACCATCAGCGTGACCAACTGCCCAGTCAACGCGATTTTGATGCGCTACGGCACCGCGCAGCAAAAAAAGGACTGGCTCACGCCGCTGGCGCGTGGCGAGATGCTGGGCGCTTTCTGCCTGACCGAGCCGCATGTGGGCAGCGACGCCTCGGCCCTGAAAACCACCGCCACCAAAAGCGCTGACGGCTACGCAATAAACGGCGTCAAGCTGTTCATCACCAGCGGCAAAAACGGCGATGTCGCCATTGTCATTGCCGTGACCGACAAGGGCGCGGGCAAAAAAGGCATGAGCGCCTTCATCGTGCCCACCCGCACGCCGGGCTACAACGCCGACCGGCTCGAAGACAAGCTGGGCCAGCGCTCCAGCGACACCGCACAGGTCACGTTTGAGAACTGCGTGGTTCCGTTTGAGTCCCTGATTGGCGCGGAAGGTGAGGGCTACAAGATTGCATTGAGCGCGCTGGAGGGTGGCCGCATCGGCATTGCGGCGCAAAGCATCGGCATGGCGCGCAGCGCGTTTGAGTTTGCCGTGGCCTACGCCAAGGACCGCACCAGTTTCGGCACCGCCATCATCAACCACCAAGCCGTGGGTTTCAGGCTGGCCGACTGTGCCACGCAACTGGAAGCCGCCCGCCAACTGACCTGGCACGCCGCCAGCCTGCGCGACGCGGGTGTGCCTTGCCTGAAAGAAGCCGCCATGGCCAAGCTTTTCGCCAGCGAAATGGCCGAGCAGGTCTGCAGCGCCGCCTTGCAGACGCTGGGTGGCTACGGCTACGTGAGCGACTTCCCGGTCGAACGCATCTACCGCGACGTGCGGGTGTGCCAGATTTACGAAGGCACGAGCGACATTCAGAAACTCATCATTCAACGAAGTCTCTAGGCATTGTTATTTGGCACACCCCTGTTGACTCTCACTGCGTGTAGATTCTTTCCCCTTGCAGGGGACAGCGCCTGCGGCCCGAATACTTGATTCACCCCTGTTAAAGCTCACTGCGTGTAGCCTTTTTCCCCTTGCAGGGGACGGCGCCTGTGGCCCGGCAAAGCCGGTTCCACGGCCCCTGCTGATGTTGCGGGGACGCGCAGTAAGCTCTGGTGATGACTTCTTCCACCTTCTTGCCTTGCCCATGCGGCAGAGTCGTCGGCAAAAAGCCGCTTGCTTACGCTGCTTGCTGCGCTCGCTACCTTGACCACTGCAGCACCACGCCCGCACCTGACGCGGAAAGCCTGATGCGCTCGCGCTACAGCGCCTTTGTGCTGGGCCGCACCGACTATCTCGCGGCCACTTGGCACCCGAGCATGCGGCCTGGTGACGTGGCGGCCGACTCAGGCACCCGGTGGCTGGGGCTGGAGGTGCGTGAGCACCGCGTGATCGATGTTGACCATGCCGAGGTCATGTTCGTGGCCCGATACCGGCTTGCGGGGCGGGGCGTGCGCATTCACGAGCGCAGCCGTTTTGTGCGTGAAGACGGGCGCTGGCACTACGTGGACGGTGACTTGCTCTGACGCGGCGGCTTTTTTAGGGGCAACACGGCTGCGTTTTGTCACAAGCGGACTTGAGCCGCAATCCATGAAAGCGCCACGACGCAGGCGTTGGTCATGCACACGCATCCTGGACCACATTCGGGATGACAGGCGACCAGCCGCGTTAATTTGCCTGCTGGCGCTGAGTAGTTGCCATTTTTGATGCGTTTTAAGCTCTTGGTCCAAGCGTTACTTACCTGCGCAGCTACAAAATCAATAGCATTTTCGAGTGCGCGGCGGTAGCGTTGCTGCTTGCCGATTGGCGACTTCTGCGGACACTGTGCGGCACGCACGCACCGCCATAATGCTTCGATCTTATGCGTCTCCATATGACTTTGGGAGCTTTGGTCATGACCCCTGAATCCTTCGACGCGATCATCATTGGCGCAGGCCAGGCGGGGCCGCCGCTGGCCGAGCGCTGCAGCAAAGCGGGGCTGAAAACGGCCCTGATTGAACGCGGCGCTTTCGGCGGCACCTGCGTGAATGTGGGCTGCACCCCCACCAAAACGATGGTGGCCAGCGCCCGCGCCATTCACCTGGCACGCCGGGGCGCAGAGTTCGGCTTCAGCGCCGGGGCGATTCAGGTGGATATGGCCCGCATCAAGGCGCGCAAAGACCAGATCGTTCAGCAGTCCAGTCAGGGCGTTGAAAAATGGGTGCGCGGCCTGGACACCACCGAGGTGATCGTGGGCGAGGCGCTGTTCACTGCGCCGCACACGCTTCGCGTTGGCGAGCGGGTGCTGAGCGCGCCGCGCATTTTCCTCAATGTCGGCGCGCGTTCGGTGCGCCCGAAAATCCCCGGCATTGACGACGTGGCCACGCTGGACAACGTCTCGATCATGGACCTGGCGACGGTGCCGCAGCACCTGTTGATCATCGGCGGCAGCTACATCGGGCTGGAGTTTGCGCAGATGATGCGGCGCTTTGGTGCCGGCGTCACGGTGGTTGAAAAGTCCACACGCTTTTTAAGCCGTGAAGACGAGGATGTGGCGATCGGCATTCGCACGATTCTTGAGGGCGACGGTGTGCGTTTTGTGCTGGGCGCTGACGACCTGGCCTTGTCGCAGCAGGACGGGCACATCACCCTGAGCGCGACTGCGCACGGGCAGGCGCAAACCCTGGTTGGCAGCCACGTGCTGCTGGCCATTGGCCGCCAGCCCAATACCGACGGCCTGCATCTGGATGCGGCGGGCATCGACACCGACGAGCGCGGCTTCATCACGGTAGACGAGCAGTGCCGCACCAGCGCCCCCGGCGTGTGGGCCGTGGGTGACTGCAATGGCCGCGGGGCCTTCACGCACACCGCCTACAACGACCATGAAATCGTTGCCGCCAACCTGTTTGACGACGATGCCCGCCGCATCTCGGACCGCGTGCCCTGCTACGCGCTGTTCACAGACCCGCCGTTGGGCCGCATCGGCTTGAACGAAGACCAGGTGCGCCAAAGTGGGCAGCCCGCGCTGATGGCCCAGATGCCCATGCAGCGCGTGAGCCGGGCGCGTGAAATGGGCGAAACGCAGGGCTTCATGAAGGTGCTGGTCAGTGCTGCCAGCGGGCAGCTGCTGGGCGCGTCCATCCTGGGCCATAACGGCGATGAGGTGGTCCACGCGCTGCTGGGGTTGATGGTGGCGAAGCAACCGTTTTCAGTGATGGCGCGGGC
>JANLUZ010000172.1:0-1750 GCA_031363755.1 Polaromonas sp. | reverse complement strand
GGCATCACGCTGTGCCGGGCGCTGAATATTCCAGCACGGCTGGTGGTGGGCTATGTGAAGTTTGCCGAGCCTCCACAGGACTTTCACGCCGTATTCGAGGCCTGGCTGGGTGAGGGCACCGACGGACGCTGGGTGCTGTTCGACGGCACCCGCATGGCCCCTGTTGACCGCCTGGTGCGCGTGGGCACAGGCCGAGACGCAAAAGACGTCGCATTCGCCACGATTTTTGGCGGCGTGCAGATGCTTCGCAAGGAGGTGACGGTAGACGAAGAAGACGGCGCAGAGGCGGCATCAACCTTGCCCGACACCCCCACGCCGCCAATGCTCACGGTGGTCGGCGGCTGAAAAATTCGCTCACCAACCAGCCAGGGGGAGATGCTTGTGGCGGCAGCCCGTATGAATGCGGTGCAACAGGCGCGCCGCTGTTTTCTCCTGGGGGCCAGGCAGTTCATCAGGCGCGTAGCGAACGCCTTCCAGGCTCAACTCATCAATCATTTTGCGTCGTCAGCTTCGGTCCATGTCTTGCCGGCCCAGGCCAGGATGGCCCGCACGAACTGACCACGAAACGGAACCGACCAGCAGTGCAAAGCGTAGTCAGTCATTGGAAAAAGTGCCTTTCAACCCGGTTTCATAGGGCAATACTGCCCGCGCTTCGGCGACCCACTACTGCGTGACGAGCAGATTGCCGCTCACAGCTTGTAGCTGTCGTCGAGCTTGTCGAGCTTGCGAATCAGCGATGGCCAGACGAACGCGCCGCCCATGCCGCCGGTTTGCACCCGCATGGCCTCTGACACACCCTTGACGATCTGCGGGTTGACCTGCGTCAGCTCGCCGCCACCAGCCTGCGCGTCCACCTGAATGCGGCAGGTGTTCTCAAACGTGTACATGCTCAAAAACGCGTCGGCAATCGACCTGCCCACCGTCAGCAGACCATGGTTGCGCAGCATCAAAAAGTTGGCGTGGCCCAGGTTGGCCTGCAGGCGCGGCTTTTCGTCGTCGCGAAACGCCACACCCTCATAGCCGTGATACGCCAGCGAGGCCAGCACAAAGGTGGACTGCTGGCTGATGGGCAAGATGCCGCCCGCCTGCGCGCTGACGGCCACGCCCGCGCGGGTGTGGGTGTGAATGACGCAGGCGGCGTCTGGCCGCGCCGCGTGCACGGCGCTGTGAATCACAAACCCGGCCGGGTTCACGGGAAAGGGGGAGTCGATGATCTTGTTGCACTGGCCGTCGATCTTGACCAGGCTGGAAGCCGTGATTTCGTCAAACATCAGGCCATAGGGGTTGATCAAAAACTGGTGCGAGTCCGCCCCACTCACCGACTCGGGCAGCTTGGCGGTGATGTGGGTGAAGACCAGGTCGCTCCAGCCGTAAAACGCCACCAGCCGGTAGCAGGCGGCCAGGTCGCAGCGCAGTTGCCATTCTTCAGCGCTGACGACTTCTTTGAGGGAGGGGATGTGCATGGTGGGGCTCCTTGTTGACGGTGCGAGGGGTTTTAAAAAAGGGTCAGGCCACGGCGGCCTGGGGCGTCATGGCGGCTTTGTAGATCGAGTTGCGCGGCTGCGCCATGACGCGTCGCACGATGGGCTCGAACTCGGCCAGTGGCAGGGTGGGGGCGCTGGCGTCGAACGACGGGTCGTCGTACAGCGCGACGAACTCTTCCGTCATGGCGTAGCAGGGGTGGGGCTTGAAGGCGTCGCGCATGTCGCGGTTCATGCCGAGGTGGTGAAAGAAGTTGTAGCCCTGAAAA
>JANLUZ010000124.1:0-2105 GCA_031363755.1 Polaromonas sp. | reverse complement strand
CGCTTGGCATCTGCCGGCACATTGACCTCAAAACGAAACCGGTAGGGGCGTCCGCTGGTGACGGTGAGTTCGCGGCGCTCCAGCGCTACCCAGGGTCGGCAGCTGTCAGGTTGCAACTCGTCTTGAAACTTGACGGCGTTGTCAACGCCGAGCGACCAGTCGGCTGTTTTGACGGCGATCGTGCTGGCGGTGGCTGAAGCATTGGTGATCTCCAGAACCTGTCGGCTGCGCGCTCCTGGCTCGATGTCGATCTCAAAGCGTGGCGGCGAAACGGCCACTGCGAATTCACTGGCTTGCGCGGATGACAGGCTCACCGCCGCAAGCAAAGCGACTATCGTCGGCGCAAGCCATCCACGCGGGCTCGAAAACTGAGAGGTCATGGCGTGTCGACTTCAAAATAAAACTGCAAATTTTGCGCCGATGTCAGTGCGCGTCCGTCAGTCCTGACGATCATGTCCAGCGTTTCCTCAAGTCGTGCCGCGCTCGGTGTGCCTTCGAAAACCAGCACCCTTGCGCCCGAGCGCAGGCTACCCGGCAGAAGTCGCCCCTGCGTTTGCCACGTCGCGTAGACGGGCTCGCTGATCACTGGGCTCAGTGCCATGTAAATGCGCACGGGCTGATTGACCCACCTTGCCAGATTCAGCCGCAAGGCCACGCGTACGCTGGCTTCCACAGTGTGGTCAGCCCCGCGCCCAGGCACCAGCTGCCTCCAGCGCATGGCAACAACGCCCTGATTCAACACAGTGCCGGTGTCGTCAACACGTGTGGTGGTTGCCTTTGCCATGCTGCTGCACAGCAGCGCAGCGGCGACTGCGATGGTCAACACGCCGCGAACCGGCAAGGATTGAAAAATCATGATGATCACGGGGCTGTCAAGGTGTAGCTGACGCGGCCCTTGAATGTTCCAGACGGCACAAACTGCGCGTTAGCGTAGTTAAATTGCAGGCAGCTTTCAAACCACGTGTTGCTGGTGACACTCAGCAGGTTTTGTGTAGAACCACCGACGAAGGTGCCGCTGGGTATAGTGGCGCTTGGATCGCCATTGCCGCCAGAAATCCAAGACACCGTGTTGAACGCAATGGTGTTGCCGGCAGCATTGGTCAGGGCGACAGGCGCTATAGCCGTCAGCGTTGCGTTTGTCGATGCGCCAGGCGTGCGAAAAAAACCGCCCACATACATTTGCGCGGGAACTGTACAAAATACGTACCCGTCGTAAGGACTGACCGCAACTGTGCTGTCAGTTGTCATCGCGACACTGCCAGCGCCCAGCGTTGCAGCGGGAACTGTGACTGACACCTGGTTGATCGTGGCATTGTTACCAGGCACGCCTCCTGAGTTGAAGGTGCCGCCGGTGATGCTACCCACCCCGACCTGTAAAAACATCGACTTTGTGCCCGCAGTGATGGAGACAACAAAAGCCTGGCTCAGCGGGCTTGCCAAGGCATACACCAGCAACACGCTGATGCGGTAGAAGGAAATTGCGGCAGATCGAGAAGTAAAAGCCATGATGGAGCGCCTGAGCATGCCGATAACTGTACGTCAAGCGACAGTTCATGTGAAAGTGGCCCGGTCGCCCCGGGACACATTTTTCACGAATCGTGCATCAAAGTTGTGTGGCTGTGTAAGTCACGCGACCGTTTTTGGCAACGGTACCGCCGTAGGTACCGGCAGCCACCGGGTTTGTGTTGAGGTAGCTGTAAGTCCACTTGCCTTCAACGCGCACAATTTTGTTGGTGGCTGTCAGCGTCGTGGCAGTACCGGCTCCGCCCGTCGCGTTGAAGGTGGGGTGGGTAATGGCACCGTTAGTAAAGCCTGCGGTGGCAGCCGTCAGGGCGGCTGCCGCAACGCTGATCTGGCTCCAGGGGATCACCTCGCCAGCCGTCCCGGTGGTCAATTGGCCGGTCGTTGCTGAATTCAGCGAAATGTTGCCGCCATTTCCGTAGGCGCGTACCGTCACCGCGCCTGCCGTCAGGTCGCCACCTGTGCCGGCGATCACTGTGGCGTCACCTACGTTGGCTCCGGGAACCGTGAAAACAATCGGGTCAATGGTGCCGTCGGTGGCGGTATTGCCGGAGCTGGTGCCCACGCGCAAGAACAAAACCTGT
>JANLUZ010000122.1:0-87517 GCA_031363755.1 Polaromonas sp. | reverse complement strand
GCTGCGATGGACACCGTGACCGAGGCCCGGCTCGCGATTGCGATTGCCCAGGAGGGCGGCATTGGCATCGTTCACAAAAATCTGACACCCCAGCAGCAGGCGGCCGAGGTCGCCCGCGTCAAGCGCTACGAAAGCGGCGTGCTGCGCGACCCGGTGGTTATCACTCCTACGCACACCGTGCGCCAGGTGATGGCGCTGAGCGAACAGCTCGGTATTTCCGGTTTCCCTGTAATTGACGGTGGGCGCGTGGTGGGCATCGTCACAGGCCGGGACATGCGTTTTGAGTCGCGCATGGATGTGCCGGTGAGCACCATCATGACGCCACGCGAGCGCCTGATCACCATGCCCGAGTCGGCCACACTCGAAGAAGCCAAGGCCCTGCTGAACAAACACCGGCTAGAGCGTGTGCTGCTGATCAATGACAACTTCGAGCTCAAGGGCCTGATCACCGTCAAGGACATCACCAAACAAACCACTTTTCCGAACGCAGCGCGCGACGCGCACGGCCAGCTGCGCGTGGGTGCAGCGGTCGGCGTGGGTGAAGGCACCGAAGAGCGCGTCGAAGCGCTGGTTCGCGCTGGCGTGGACGCGATCGTGGTCGACACCGCGCACGGTCACAGCAAGGGCGTGATTGACCGTGTGCGCTGGGTCAAACAGAACTACCCGCAGATCGACGTGATTGGCGGCAACATCGCCACCGGCGCGGCTGCGCTCTCGCTGGTTGAAGCAGGCGCCGACGGCGTGAAGGTCGGTATCGGCCCCGGCAGCATCTGCACCACCCGCATCGTGGCTGGTGTGGGGGTTCCCCAGATCATGGCGATTGACAATGTGGCTACCGCCTTGCGCGGCACAGGGGTGCCCCTGATCGGCGACGGCGGCATTCGTTACAGCGGCGACATCGCCAAGGCCATCGCCGCCGGTGCCAGCACCGTGATGATGGGCGGCATGTTTGCGGGCACAGAAGAGGCACCGGGCGAGATCGTGCTGTTCCAGGGCCGCAGCTATAAAAGCTACAGGGGCATGGGCAGCATTGGGGCCATGCAGCAGGGCAGTGCAGACCGTTATTTTCAAGAGTCCACAGCCGGCAACCCGAATGCCGACAAACTAGTACCCGAGGGCATTGAAGGCCGCGTGCCGTACAAGGGCTCCATGGTGTCGATTATTTTCCAGATGGCTGGCGGCCTGCGGGCCAGCATGGGTTATTGCGGCTGCGCCACGATCGAAGACATGCAGAACAAGGCCGAGTTTGTGGAAATCACCAGCGCCGGCATTCGTGAAAGCCATGTTCATGATGTCCAGATCACCAAGGAAGCGCCGAATTACCGCGCAGACTGATGGTTTGAAACCACCACTGCATTGAGTGCATTTTTTTCGGCCAGCTGATCGCCCCCGTATCAACTGGCCGATTGCTTTTTAGCCTACTATTTTTCTCGCCACCTTCATGCCACACCAAAAAATCCTTATCCTCGACTTCGGCTCCCAGGTCACCCAGCTCATTGCCCGCCGCGTGCGCGACGCGCGTGTGTTTTGTGAAGTGCACCCCTGCGATGTGAGCAGCGAATGGATTCGCGACTATGCCGCTGACGGCCAGCTCAAAGGCATCATCTTGTCGGGCAGCCACGCCAGCGTGACCGAGGACACCACCGACCGCGCCCCGGCTGCGGTGTTTGAGCTGGGATTGCCGGTGCTGGGCATTTGTTACGGCATGCAGACCATGGCGCAGCAACTCGGCGGCACCGTCGAGAGCGGGCATCTGAGGGAGTTTGGCGCGGCAGCGGTGCGCGCACGCGGTCACACGGCTCTGCTCAAGGACATCGCCGACTTCACCACGCCCGAAGGTGAAGGCATGCTCAATGTGTGGATGAGCCACGGCGACAAGGTCACCGAGCTGCCCCCGGGCTTCAAGCTGATGGCCAGCACCCCGAGCTGCCCAATTGCCGGTATGGCCGACGAAGTGCGCAAGTTTTACGCCGTGCAGTTTCACCCGGAAGTCACGCACACCGTGCAGGGCCAGGCGCTGCTCAACCGCTTTGTGCTCGACATCTGCGGCACCCGGCCTGACTGGATCATGGGCGACTACATCAGCGAAGCGGTTGCCAAAATCCGCGAGCAGGTAGGCGATGAGGAAGTCATTCTGGGCCTGTCGGGCGGGGTCGACTCCTCCGTTGCGGCGGCGCTGATTCACCGCGCCATTGGCGAACAGCTGACCTGCGTGTTCGTTGACCACGGCCTGCTGCGCCTGAATGAAGGCGACATGGTCATGGACATGTTTGTTGGCAAGCTGCAAGCCAAAGTGATGCGCGTCGATGCGGAGGCCCAGTTTCTCGGGCACCTGGCGGGCGTGAGCGAGCCCGAAGCTAAGCGCAAGATCATCGGGCGCGAGTTTGTAGAGGTGTTCAAGGCGGCAGCCCAGGGATTGATTGCCTCGGGTGCTAGTAAAAACGGAGCAAAATGGCTGGCTCAGGGCACCATTTACCCGGATGTCATCGAGTCCGGTGGTGGCAAAGGAAAAAAGGCGGTGACCATCAAAAGCCACCACAACGTGGGCGGCCTACCCGAGCAATTGGGCCTGAAGCTGCTGGAGCCGCTGCGTGAGTTGTTCAAGGACGAAGTGCGTGAACTGGGCGTGGCCCTCGGCCTTCCAGCCGGCATGGTTTACCGCCACCCCTTCCCAGGCCCCGGCCTGGGTGTGCGCATTTTGGGGGAAGTCAAAAAAGAATACGCCGACTTGCTGCGCCGCGCTGACGCGATCTTCATCGAAGAGCTGCACAACTTCATCGACCCCGCCACCGGAAAAACCTGGTACCAGCTGACCAGTCAGGCCTTCACCGTGTTCTTGCCCGTGAAAAGCGTCGGCGTGATGGGCGACGGCCGCACCTACGACTACGTGGTGGCCCTGCGCGCCGTGCAAACCAGTGACTTCATGACCGCCGACTGGGCCGAACTGCCCTACGCGCTGCTTAAAAAGGTTTCGGGCCGCATTATCAACGAAGTGCGCGGCATTAACCGCGTAACGTACGACGTCAGCAGCAAGCCGCCCGCGACCATTGAGTGGGAATGATGCGCCGAGCGGGGTGACTCAAAGCGTTGCCTGCGCAATCACCGCCTCAGCCAACACCGCCACGGACAAAGGCGCGCAGCCCTCTGCTTTGTTGCTGACCGTAACGTAAGCGCGGTGCCCCGCCTGCGTGGTGGCGTGAATCACCTTGCCCAGGGTATGGCGCGTTGGCGCGTCATGGTCCACCAGCTGGTCATAAGGCAGGTAGCGTTCGGCAGCATCTTCGTAGCCGTACGCACCGTGCAGCCGGTTCAAATTCCAGCGGCACACCAGCGGGCCTGGCCAGAGTGCGCGCAGCAGGGGCAGCTGGTCTTCGATCAACGGCATTTTGGCGTGCAGGCCGAGGCAGTAGGTGGCGTTACAGGCTTTAAGCACTGCCACAAATTCAGGGGTCAGCCACACGGGGTCGCGCACCTCTACAGCAACCACCGCATCAGGGGCCAACGCGGCCAGGGGCGGCAGGGCCTGCAGCAGGGTGCTCAGGCGTTGCAGCAGCTCCGGTAAGCGGCTATGCCAGCTGCGCGGTAACGGGCTGATTTGAAACACAAGCGCGCCCAACTTGTGACCCAGGCCTTGCACCGCGGGTTGAAAGAACTCTCGCAGGGCCAGTTCAGCACTGAGAAAAGCAGGGTTCGGCTGAAGGGCCTGGCCTTTTTCACCGCGCACGGTCGCGTCGGTCACCAGCGCGGGGGCTTTAACCACGAAGCGAAAGTCATCGCCCACCTGCCCGGCATAGGCGGCATATTGGGATGCCGTCAGTGGCCGGTAAAAGGCACGGTCCAGGCTCACCGTGCGAAACAGCGGGTGCTGCGCATAGGCGGCGAGGCCTTGTTTCGACAGCTGGCTTTCAGGGTAGTCGCCATTCCAGACCAGATCGCGCCAGCCGGGGTAGTTCCAGGACGATGTGCCGAGCCGAACCAGAGCGGGCAGGGCGTGCGCCAGCGCCAGGTGAGCTGGGTCTGGCGCTCTGGCGCCTACGGTGCTCGCGGCTGATGGCGCGCGTCGGGCCTGCGGTCGGTTGGCGGCGCTGCCTGCCGCGGGCGTCGGCGTCGGCGTGTCATCGTCGGGGAACAGGGCATCTTGCATAAGGTGGGAGTTTAGGAGCGAAGCGCCCGTGGGCTGGCAAAATCACACCACGCTGCCCAACCTTCGCAAACGCCCTCCCAAAGTGCCCACGATGTATCTCCCCCCGCAGTTCAAAGCCAAAACTCCCGACGATGCCTGGGCGCTGGTGCGCGCGTACCCGTTCGCCTCGCTGATCTCGAACGACGACTCGAGCCTGCCGTTCGTGACGCCGCTGCCGCTGCACCTCGAATTGCGCGGTGAGGAGGCCGTGCTGCTGGGCCACTGCGCCAAGGCCAACCCGCACTGGCGGTATCTGGCGGCTAGGCCTACTGCCGTGGTGACTTTCATGGGGCCGCACGCTTACATGTCCCCCAGCGTGTACCCGGACCTGGCCCGCGTGCCGACCTGGAACTACCTGACCGTGCACTGCACGGTCACTGCGCGCATCGTTGAAAGCTTTGTCGACAAGGACACGCTGCTCAAACACCTGATTGGTGACCACGACCCCGCCTACGCGGCCCAGTGGCGCGGGTTGCCTGAGGATTTTCAGCACAAGATGATGAGCGGCATCACGGCTTTCGAACTGACGGTGACCAGCGTGCAATGCAAGCTCAAATTGAACCAGCACCGGCCAGAGGCCCACGCTGCCATGCACGCCGCCTATGCCGCTGGCGATGAAAACGAGCAGGCGCTGGCCTGCTGGATGAGCCGCCTCGGTTTGACCGCTTCAGTGACAGGAGATGTGTGATGCGTGCCGTTTTTGGAATGGCGAGTGTGCTGATCGTGCTGGCCATCGTTGCCGTGGTGGCCAAAAATCAGTTGGTCGCCACACGCCAGGCGGTGCCCGTTTTGGGCGTGCCCGCCCCGCAGGGTTCCCCGACCCTTGCCGTCAACCCGGATGCCAGTGTCAAGGCGCAGTCGCAACAAATCCAGCAGCAGTACAAGCAGGCGCTCGAATCTGCGCTGCAAACGCCCCGTCTAACGCCTGACGACAGCGAAAAACCCTGAAAAACTCGAAAAAATATGCCAAATAAGCCCCTGGCCCAGGTACTTATTGCCTGTGCAGCTATGAATATAGTAGCATTCTGATGCCGATGGACTCTGCCCACGACGCGGACGTGTATTTCATGGGTTTGGCGCTGCGGCAGGCCGATGCTGCGGCCGCGTCAGGTGAGGTGCCGGTGGGCGCGGTGATTGTGAAAAACGGTGTGGTGGTGGCGGCTGGTCGAAACGCGCCCATCGAAGGCCATGACCCCACGGCGCATGCCGAAATCGCGGCGCTGCGGGCCGCCGCTCGGGCGTTGGGCAACTACCGGCTTGAGGGCTGCACCCTGTACGTGACGCTGGAGCCGTGCGCCATGTGCGCCGGTGCCATGCTGCATGCGCGGCTGGCGCGGGTGGTATTTGGCGCGCCTGACGCCAAAACCGGTGCGGCAGGCTCGGTGCTCAATTTGTTCGCGCTGCCCTCCTTGAACCACCAAACGGCCCTGACAGGCGGCGTGATGGCTGCCGAGTGCGCAGCGGGGCTACAGTCGTTTTTCAGGCAGCGCCGCGAAGCGCAACGCCTGCACGCCGCCAGCCACCACGCCCTGCGTGACGACGCTGTGCGTACGCCCGACGCTGCATTCGACAGCCTGCTGGGCTACCCGTGGCAGCCGCGCTACCTCAGTGATTTGCCGTCATTGGCTGGGTTACGCCTGCACTATCTAGACGAGGGGCAAGGCGCGCCCGTGGATAAGCAGTCGGCGCAGCCGGTTGCAACAACGCAGCCATTGACGTTTTTATGCCTGCACGGCAGCCCGGCGTGGAGCTATTTGTACCGCCACATGATCCCGGCGTTTGTCGGCGCAGGTCACCGCGTGGTGGCCCCCGATCTGATCGGCTTTGGAAAAAGCGACAAGCCCAAAAAAGAGAGCTTTCATCAGCTCGCCACGCACCGCCAGACCCTGTTGGAATTCATCGACCGGCTTGATCTGCAGCGCGTGGTGTTGGTGGTGCACGGCGGAGGTGGCCCGCTGGGCTTGAGTCTGCCGATGGCGGCGCCGGAGCGCTTCGAAGGCTTGCTGGTGATGAACACCGTGCTGGCGTGCGGAGACACCCAACTAAGCCCCGGTTTTCTGGCGTGGCGGCAGTGGTGTGCTGACCACCCCAACTTTGATGTCGGCCGCCTGTTGGCACGCGGCAATCCGCAGCTGAGCAATGCCGAATGCGCCGCCTACAACGCGCCGTTTCCAAGCCGTGGTCACCGTGCAGCATTGCGCGCTTTTCCCCAACAGGTGCCGTCCAACGCGAACGACGCCGGCGCATTGCTGTCGCAGCAAGCCAGGGAATTTTGGCGCCATCGGTGGACAGGTAAAACCATGATGGTGATCGGTGCGCAAGACCCGGTGTTTGGCCGGGACGTCATGCAGGCCTTGCAACGCGACCTTCTGGGTTGTCCGGTGCCACACGTGCTGCCACAGGCCGGGCACTTTGTGCCCGAACACGGCCAAGCCGTCGTGCGGCTGGCCCTTGAGGTATTTGGCCGCTAGTCGCGCCGGTGTTCAGGGAAGTCCTGAGCGCCTACAAGCGTCATGGGCGGCTGCGGACACAGACCGCCGCAGCCGCCGATAGTATGAAAAACGACTCACCATCGCCCGGTGGAACAGTCCTTTTTGCATTGACCTGCCCATGACTCCTGCGCCCACTCATCACACCACAGACGCTCACCTGTTCCATAAGGAGCTCGCCCACTTCAACGCCCAGCGCCTGTTGCCGGGCTTGCCCAGCAGCAGCTGGCGCAGTGAGCTGCAAAGCGAGCTGCTGTTCAGGGTGGCAGAAGGGCATTACCTGGAAGCCCTGCGCGCTGAAGTCGCCCCCTGGCTTCCCCCGGCGGGCCTGGGTGCCGACGCGTTCATTAACTGGTTCGAGGCGCTGCAAACCATGGGCCCCGGCCAGCACCACAGCCTGTTTGACTGGCTGGCTGATGCGGCGCCAATGGCCGACATGCGCTGGTTTTTGACGCAGGAAGCTGGCGGCGAAGCGGGCTTTGACGACCTGGTGGCCTACGCGCAGGTCAAGCTGCCCACGCAGGCCAAACTCGAATGCGCACGCAATTACTGGGACGAGATGGGCCACGGCAAGCAAAGCGCCATGCACGGCGACATGCTGGCGCGCATGGTCGCCGATCTGGGTTTGCAGCCCACGATTGACACCACGGTGTGGCAGGCCCTGGCCCTGAGCAACACCATGGTGGGCCTGGCCACCAACCGCCGCTACGCCCACCACGCGCTGGGTGCGTTGGGCGCCATCGAATTGACAGCGCCCGACCGGGTGAAAAAAGTATCGATTGGCATGAAGCGGCTGGGCCTGGACGGCCGGATGCGGGCCTACTTTGATCTGCATGGTGCCCTGGACGTGTCACATGCGAAATGCTGGATTCGCGAAGTCATTCGGCCGTTGGTGACGGACAACCCAGGCTGCGCCAGCGCATTGGCCGAAGGTGCGGTGATGCGGTTGCTGTGCGGCAAGCGCTGCTTTGACCGCTACAGCCTTCAGTTGCGGCCGGGCACAGCCGCCGTCGGTGGCCCTGCTTGCGCTGGCGCTAAGCCCGAGCTGGCGCACGGATGAGCGTAGAAGCGTGCGTTCCTGGCGGTGAAGCGGCTTTGCTACGCCTGCTCCAGCACTTGGCCAGCTGCCATTACCGCTTCATCACGCCCACCCCGTTGACGCATCAACGCGTGCTTGAGCGGCGCGCACAACGCCTGCTAACTGCGCCATCCAGCCTGAGCAATCAACCAACCGATGTGCACGATGTGTTGGGCTGGAGCCTGCCTTTCGATGCGTCATCACTGGACCCGCTGCTGCGCGGCCTGTTGACCGACGCGAAGGCCATGACAGCGTATGGTCCCGGCGCGCCGTGCCGGGCGCAGGTGCGTGTGGCCAGCCTGGGCGACGACCTGTTTGTCCATTCGGCTTTTCCAACGGTGCAGGCCGATGCAGTGTTTTTCGGCCCCGACACTTACCGTTTTGCGCGCTTCATTACCCACAGTATCCACGCCACTCACGCCATTCACGCCAGCCAGGCGATACATGCGCAGCCCACAAACGCACCCCTGCGGATTCTCGACATTGGCTGCGGAACTGGCGCTGGCGGTGTAGCGGCAGTTCGCGCTTCAAGGCGTCCAGCGGAGTTGACATTGAACGACATCAACCCCAAAGCGCTTGCCTACGCTGCAGCCAACGTAGCGGCGGCCGGCATCACCTGCCAATGGCTGCCGGGCGACGCCATGGTGGTGGTCACGGGTGACTACGACGTCATCATCGCCAACCCGCCGTATCTGGACGACGCCGAGCAGCGCGCCTACCGCCACGGCGGCGACCGCTTGGGCTTGAGCCTGAGCCTGCGCATGGCGGCTACGGCGCTGGCGCATCTGGCGCCCGGCGGGCAACTGCTGCTGTACACCGGCGTGGCGATAACGGGTGGACATGACCCATTCCTGGCCGAATTGAAAGTGCTGATGCGTGGCTTTGACGGCACCTGGCACTACAGCGAAATCGATGCCGACGTGTTTGGCGAAGAGCTCGAACGCGAGGTATATGCCGACATTGACCGTATCGCGGCGGTCGGTCTGGTGGTCACACGTCGTGGCGCGGTATGAAAGCCGCGCAGGTTGTTTTGCTAGCGTCGTCAACGCATGGCGAAGCGGGCACGCCAGCGGCCAGGCATAGCGTGCCGGCGCTGACGCGAACGCGTCGCCGCAGCACCCTGGAGCGCATGCCCAAGTGGTTGATCTGCGTGCCCCTGACGCTGCAATGGCTGTGCCTGGCGGTGCGCTACCGCAGCCTGAGCCTGCCGTCAGCGGCGAACCCGACGGTGACTTCCGGCGGGCTGGTCGGTGAGGGCAAGCTGGAATACTTCGACATCATGGGCCCGCTGGCGCGCGCCGTCACAGCCCGCTCCTGCGGGGTTACCGCCATGCATCCACCCGACGCGGGCGCCTTGCAGCGCACCATGCACACGGCTGCGCTGAGCTTCCCGGTGATGGCCAAGCCTAACCTCGGGCTGTGTGGCTACGGCGTGCGGCGCCTGGATGACGAAGCCGCCTTGCTGGCGTACACGTCGGCTTTTCCGCAGGGCGAAACGGTGGTGTTGCAGCAGTACTTGCCGCAAGAAGGCGAGGCGGGAATTTTTTATGCCCGTGAGCCGGCCACCGGCTGTGGCCGCATCATCGGGCTGGCGCTGCGCTACTTCCCCCAGGTCGTGGGTGACGGCCGCCGCACCCTGGGCGAATTGATGGCGCTCGACGTTCGGTGCGAGCGTCTTTGCAGCACCCCGCGCCACGAGTTCAGCCATGATCGCGCCCGCGTTCCCACAGCCGGTGAAGTGGTGCGCTTGTCCACCATCGGCTCGACCCGCGTCGGTGGCCTGTACCGCAATGGCGCTGGCTCTATCACGCCCGCCCTAACAGCGGCCATCGATGCCATTGCGCGGGACATGACAAACTTCCATGTTGGCCGATTCGACGTGCGCATCGAGTCGCCTGAGGCGCTGGCGGCAGGGCAGGGTTTCACCATCATGGAAGTCAACGGTGCCGGTTCGGAAGCGATCCAGGCATGGGACCCCGACATCAGCCTGTGGACGGGGTTGCGCATGATCTTTGCCAAGCAGGCGCTGCTTTTTGCCATCGGCCATGCGCAACGCGCCCGGGGCGTACACCCCATTGGTGTGTGGGCGCTGCACAGGTTGAACCAACGCCAAAACCGTTTGGTCAGGCGCTACCCACGCTCAAACTGAGCGGGCACACGCCCAGCCGGGCCGCAGCCATGAACGCCGCATCGGCCTACAAACGCAATACCAATGGGATACTTGATTCCGTGAAAAAACACATCTACATTTATTCCCCCTCCGGCGCGGTGCGCGACAAAGCGGCGTTCAAACGCGGTGTCAAGCGACTCGATGCGCTAGGTTACAACGTCGAGCTTGATGAGGCCGCACTGGCGCGCCACGAGCGCTTTGCTGGCGACGACAACACGCGCCTTGCAGCCATTGCCCGCGCGGCTGCTAGCGGGGCGGATGTCGCCCTGATCTCTCGCGGTGGCTATGGCCTCTCGCGCATCCTGCCCGGCATCAACTACAACGCGGTGGCCAAGGCAATTGAAAAAGGCACGCAGTTTGTCGGTTTTAGCGATTTCACCGCGTTCCAGCTGGCGTTGATGGCTAAAACTGGCGCCCACACCTGGGCCGGGCCGGCATTGGGTGAGGACTTCGGCGCCCTGGCGCCTGATGACATCATGGAGGCGTGCTTTGACGACATGGTCAGCGGGCAGGGCGAAGGCACGGGCTGGCAGCTGCCCAAACCTCGCGCGGCTAAATCTGCTACTGATTCAATAGCTGCACAGGCAGTAAATACCTTGACTACAGGCACATTTGATATAAAAAACGCCGTTTTATGGGGTGGCAACCTTGCCGTGCTGGCATCTTTGGTTGGGACGCCCTACCTGCCAGCGCCAGCAGCGGTAAAAGGTGGGGTTTTGTTCATTGAGGACACAGGTGAGCACCCGTACCGTGTCGAGCGCATGTTGACGCAACTGCTCCATGGCGGCCTCCTTGCGCAACAGAGCGCCATCATCTTTGGTCAGTTCACACAGTACAAATTAACCACCCACGACAAGGGTTTCAAGCTCGACAGTGTGATCAGCTGGCTGAAAACACAAGTGGGCGCAAAGGTATTGACCCGGTTGCCTTTTGGCCATGTGGCCACGAAGGTAATGCTGCCTGTTGGGCAGCGCATCACTTTGGCGGTCGAGGGTAGGGACGCCTTTGTTTTGTGGGGGCATCAACATGCAGTGGGCCCCAAATCGCGTGGAGAGGTGACTCGGGCGTCTGCCAGCGAGTCCTCATTGGTAGACCATCACCATTGAGGCTTCATCGCCTGCTTGGACTGTTCTTCAAGCGCTCAGATCTTCGTTGACGCCACCAACCATGGGTATGACCACACCCACTATTTACAGGCCCATGACATCAGCGGCCAACGGTCGCCAGCATCGTCCATCGACATACTGCCCCTTCATGACTCCAGCACCGAAGCGGTAATGGCCACCGTGCCAGCCAGCACAGTTGCGCAGGCTCAGGCCGCTGTGCTGGCGGCATGTGCAGCTTTTGAGGGTTGAGCCGCTTTGCCGGTGGAAACCCGCTGTTGAACGACCCGCTGATGCCGACGTGGGCAAAGTAGCATCAAAGTATGCTGCAATGGCATACCTAGACACATTTACTTCCCACACCCGCTCATGGCCGTTCTTACCGTTGTTTTCGCTGATCTGACTGGCAGCACAGGGCTTTTTGAGTCGTTGGGCAACGCCAAGGCCACGCAGGCCATCACCCGTTTGACGCAGTGGATTGGCAAAGTGTGCACTGCGCAGAACGGGCATGTTGTCAAATGTTTGGGTGACGGCGTATTGATGGTGTTCAAAGAGAACGCTTCGGCGGTCGACGCGGTGGTCGAAATGCAGCGTGTCCATTCCGAACGCATCAAACTGTGGCCGGACGCCCTCAAAATGCGGCTGCAGATCGGCTTGGCGCGCGGGGATGTCGTGGCGCAAGACGGAGACTTTTTTGGTGACGCTGTCAACGTCGCGTCGCGCTTGAGCGACCTGTCGGGCCCGGAGCAGATCCTGGGCACCGACACCGTTGTCGAATCGTTGCCTTCAGGCAGCACGATCCGCTCGCGCTGCCTCGGGGCGATGGAAATTCGGGGCCGCGACGAGGCCTGCACCGTCTACCAGGTTGAGTGGCAAAGTGAGTTGCTGAGCGAGTTTTTCACCGTGCCCGCCAGCTTGACCGCATCGCCCTTTTCCAGGCCAACCCGTCAGCTGGGTGCCATCAATTTGTCGTGGCTTGACGTGCAGATGTCGTTCAAATCTACCGAGCTGCCGATCTACATCGGCCGGGTAGACGATGCCAACTTTGTGGTGACCGACCCGCGAGTTTCGCGCAGGCATGCCAAGATCACTTGGCACGGCGGGAAGTTTTATGTTGAGGACATCAGCAGTTTCGGCACCTGGGTGCGTTTTGAGGGCGCAAAAGACATCGTGCCCTTAAGGCGCAGCGACTGCGTGCTGCTCGTGATGGGTGAACTGGCCTTGGGTGGACCGTTCGAGGACTTTACGGTGCCGACCGTGCGGTTCAGCTTTCCTTGACTCAGCGTCTTTGAGCAACACACCAATGCGGTTGACCATAATGGACTGGCTCCAAACGATGACGCATGTTGCTGCAGCTCCGCCTACATCCATAGGGTCGCGCATCTGGCACGGCAAAAGACACTGTTGTCTTATAGTTTAAACATGACCTCCGATCTTTCAAACAAAGCGTTCTCTGGCCAGTTGTTGCCTGGATCTGACCACTCGGACGCAGCAGCTCAACCGGAAACGTCGGACAGCGCATTGAAGATGAAAACGTTTCTGGTCGAAGACAACGCGACGATTCGTGAAAACCTGATCAGCACGCTGGAGGAGTTGGCGCCGGTTGAAGCGGTAGGTTCTGCAGAAACAGCAGAGCAGGGCGCTGCTTGGTTGACGGCAGACCAAAGCCAGTGGGACCTGGCCATTGTTGATTTGTTTTTAAAATCTGGTACGGGGTTGGGCGTTCTCAAGGCCTGCCAGAAGCGCGGGCCGTGCCAAAAAATGGTGGTGTTCAGCAACTACGCTACGCAAGAGATGCGCTTGCGCTGCGCGGAGCTTGGCGCCGACGCCATATTTGACAAATCCACCGAAATCGAGGCTCTGCTGACCTACTGCAATTCGCAAAGCCAGCGTCTGGCTGGCGAGCGCTGAACACATCACGCGACGTTGCGCTTACATCGCCGATTGCTGGCGCTGATATTCAGCTTTTTTCATGGCCAGATAACTGGCGCGGTCGATTTCATCAAGCTGTCGAGGGTACTTCTCTGTCGCGGTGAACCAGTCGTTGAAGCGCTTGTTGACCTGCTCACCGTCAGGACCGCGTAGCGAAGCCACGTATACCTCAATGGCGAGGTAATAGCGCATGGTATTGCGTTCAACGGCGCCGCGCATGCCACCGACATAGCGGTTTTTGTCGGCGACGGTGTCACTGCCGGCAATGAGCGGTGTAAAGCCGACCTTGCTGCGTCCATTGGTCGCAAGGTAAGCCTGCATCGCCAGCTTTCCTGCCAGTCCATAGCTGTAGGCGTACTGCAAATGCACGAAAGTCTTGCCCCCAGGCAGCGGTGCTGCTTGCAGCTCCATGCGGTAGTCGCTGGTGCCAATCGGACCTTCGCGCGCTGACAGCTGGGCGCCAAAATAGGCGCTTGAGGCTTCCAGCAGTGTGAAAGAAAACTCCAGCGTCGAGGCATCAGCCAATGACTGCGGCGTTTTTTTGCCGATGCTGACGGTCAGCTTTTCGTTTGCACCTGAGCCGTCCGCCCGACAGTACTTGGTGTTGAGATGAAGAATCATCACTTCACACCACTGACCGGGCTTTTTCAACTGCTGGCTGAGCGTCGCAAACGGAAAGTCGATTACCCCATACGCACGACCGCTGACGCGCTGACCACTGTCCGATGATTCGATGACGAGCGGACGACCATAGGGGTTTTGGGTAAGTCGGCTTTCAAGCGCAGCATGTTTTTGCAACAGCAAGCCTGACGCGGGTGAACTGGTTAAACCGACTGGTGCCGGTTGTGCCACCGAAATGCCGGCACTCAGTAGCAAGCCCAGTACGGTGGACAAAGTAGCGACGTGTCTGAAGTAGCGCATCACCACAGTTTGGCAGATGTGCACGGACAAATCGGGTTGACAAGGTGAGTCGCTGAATCGTCCTACAGGCGATTGCGCATGCACTTCGGCACCGCATTGGTTTTGTAACTTAACATAATATACATCGTGGAATGTTAAAGACCTCGCCTGCAATCGAAAAAAACGACCCCACGCCGTCAACTTGGCAGTTTGGCGCGCTGCCTGAGCATTGGGTTGGACAGGCTTTTGATGGCGTCTGGCCGCTCACCGCGTTGGGCGAACTGCAGCGCTGTCATGCCTTGCTGGTTTTTAAGGTGCGGGTCCGCACCTTCTTGCAAAAGCAAATCAACCGCTGCACCGTTGCCGTACATAGCCGCCATCATCAACGGCGTGGTGCCGTTCGGGGATTCGGCGTCAATGTACGCATGGTTTTCGATCAGCAGTGAGATTAGCGCGAGCTTTGCGGCGCTGGCGGCGTAATGCAGGGGCGTCCAGCCAGTTTTGTTCACATCGGCGCCTTTTTTCAAAAGGCGTTTGGCCACGTCTTCCTGGCCTTTGAGCGATGCCAACATCAACGGCGATTCGCCTTTGCCGTTGAGGGCGTTGAATTCGGTTTTGGGCCAAGCCATCAGCACCTGCACGACCTTGTCAGACTCCTGAAACAAAGCCATCGACAAGCCGTTTTCGCCGTTGGGGCCTCGGGTATTGACGTCAAAACCGCGTGCTAGTGTTGCCTGCAATGCGCTGGCATTATCTCTTTTGATGGCCGCAAAAAAATCGTCATAGACACCGGCCAAGGCCTGGACGCCAAAGAGCGAAATTACCGCAAAAACAACGCCGTAAGCGAACTTCTTCATGTGATCTCTTAACTTTATTTTCAGGCAACGGCTTGTGTTGCATGGCGCGAATCGCCTGATTCAGGCTCACGGCTGACCGATGTGAACAGCTGGTCAAAGTTGCGGCTTGTGGCGTCGGCAATGGTTTCAATCGGCAGTTGCTTGAGTGCCGCGATTTGCTGCGCCACCAGCGGCACGTAAGACGGGTTGTTCGTTTTGCCCCGAAACGGTACGGGCGCCAGATACGGGCTGTCGGTTTCGATGAGGATTCGATCCAGCGGCACAAACTGGGCCACGTCCCGCAAATCGGCAGCCGTTTTGAAAGTCAATATGCCTGAAAACGAGATGTAAAACCCCAGGTCAAGAGCGGCCCGCGCCACAGCTTGGCTTTCGGTAAAGCAATGAAAAACACCGCACGCCGGGTGCTGGCCGTGGGGCGCATCCCCCTGTTCCTTCAAGATTGCCAGCGTGTCGCTTGAGGCATTGCGGGTGTGAATCACCAGCGGCAATCCGGTTTTCCGAGCGGCGCGAATGTGCACGCGAAAGCGTTCGCGCTGCCACGCCATGTCGGCCACCGTGCGCTCCCCCAGTCTGAAGTAGTCCAGCCCGGTTTCACCAATGCCCACAACGCGAGGCAGCGCCGCGCGGCTCACCAAATCGTCCACACTGGGTTCCTGCACGTCTTCGTTGTCAGGATGCACGCCCACCGTGGCCCAGAAGTTGTCGTGGGTGGTGGCCAGGCGGTGCACGGAGCCGAATTCTTCCAGGGTAGTGCAAATGCACAGCGCTCGGTCAACCTGGGCGGTGTGCATGGCCGCCCGGATGGCGGGCAGATCAGCGAGCAATTCGGGCGCGCTCAGGTGGCAATGGGAATCGGTAAACATGAAAAAAAGCCAAAAATGAAACGGAAGTGCCGTTAAAACGCTGACGATCAGGCAACAAGAAGAATTTTGAGTCCGATTTCCAGTGAAATATCCATTTAGTCCATATATTTACTGCCTTGGTTGCTATGGATTAAATAGCTGACTCAAATTGTTTGCGTAGGCCGGTCAGAGGCCAGGTGCGCGCCCAGAATCTCTTCAATTTTGATTTTGAGCAGACGCGACTTGTCGTCAGACGGAAACCGGATGCCCACGCCCTGCGTGCGGCTGCCCGCTGCGCGTGCTGGTGTGATCCAGGCCACTTTGCCAGCCACCGGGTAGCGCTGGCTGTCGTCGGGCAGCGTCATCAGCACATACACGTCGTCACCGAGCTTGTAGTCCCGCGAGGTAGGAATGAACACGCCACCTTCAGCAAACAGCGGAATATAGGCTGCGTACAACGCCGCTTTTTCTTTGATGGCCAACTGGACCACGCTGGGCCGGGCGGTGGTGCCGGCCAGGCTGCCGCCCATCGGCCGAGGTGTCAACGGAGGGTGTGGGTTAGAACTCATGTGTCAAGTTTATCGGGGTTAACGGCTTACCGGTGCACCAACGAGACAGAAGAACGAGAGGAATGACAAACAAAGGTAAACATAAAAGGCTAAAAAGCCGGCAGTGCAGCGACCTCAGCGGCGTCAGCGAACTGCCAGCGCCTGGCGGGCCCGGCTGGCCAGCGCCTCAAGCATTAACCCTGCGTTGTAGGGGTGTTCGGCGGTGCGCGCCGCTGTGTTGAGCTCTTTGGCCCATTGGGTCAGCGCATAGGTCGCAGTGGCCGACGGCGCGTGGTCGCCAGCAGGCAGATCGCCGTCGCTGAAAAACCGCGGCGCCGCGCCCATTCTGGTTGCTAGCACGTCGTGACACAGCTTTTGCAGCGCCTCTACGGCGGCCGGCGGCGTCAACACGCCCAATGCCGTGGCGTCACCGGCCGCCATCGCATGCGGCAGTGCCTGCCAGTGGCGCGCTGCATCATGCGCCGCCATGCCTTGCAGGGTGCCCATTACGTCGGCGGGCCGCCCGCCAGCCGCGCGAAGCAACACCCGAAGGTCTGCTTCACCCGCCTTTTGAGGGGCGCGGGTTGATTTTTTGGGCGCTGTTTCGCGCGTCCCTTCCCCTTCCCGCTGGTTTACCTCGATCTCGTTCGCCAGCCACGCCAGGGCGGTGTCAAAGTCTGGCCAGACCATGGTGTGGCCGATGCAGCGGCTGCGAATCGTAGGCAGCAGCTGGTGCGCGGCCTCCGTGGCCAGGATGAATTTCACAGCGCCGGGCGGCTCTTCCAGCGTCTTGAGCAGCGTGTTGGCCGTAATAACGTTCATGCGTTCGGCCGGGAACACCAGCACCACCTTGGTCGTGCCGCGTGCGCGGGTACGCTGGGTGAACGACACCACATCGCGTGCGGCGTCCACCTTGATTTCTTTGCTGGGTTTGCGTTTTTTGGCGTCCAGCTCGCTCTGTGTTTTCTCGTCCAGGGGCCAGCCCAAGCTCAGCGACAGCGTTTCGGGCAGCAGCACGCACAGGTCGGCGTGGGTGTGTACCGCCACCGCGTGGCAACTGCTGCACCGGCCGCAAGCGCCATGGGCGGTGGGCGCATCGCACAGCCAGGCGGTGGCCAGCGCGAGCGCGAGCTCAAATTGCCCCAGGCCCGACGGCCCGTTCAACAACCAGGCATGGCCCCGTTGCAGCAGCAGGCTCTCAAGCTGGGTTTGCAACCACGGTGCCAGGGTGCGGGGTGCCCTGCCCTGCCCTGCTGGTGCACCGGCCAATGCTGTCGATTCGCTCATGTCAACCAGCCTTTGTAAATAAACACGGTGCGCACCGCTTGCCACACGTCGGCCGGCGCACCAGCAGCGTCAATGCGCGCAAACCGGCTGGGTTGGGCCGCCATTCGGTCGGCGTAACCGCCTGCCACACGCCGGAAAAACTCGACCGGCTGGGTTTCAAACTTGTCGGGCACACGCGTGGACGCTAGCCGTGCAGCGGCTTGTTCGGCGGGCAGGTCAAACCACACGGTGAGCTCGGGTTGAAGCAGCGCGCTGGCGTCGGCACCCAAACCAGCCCTGCCAGGGCTGGCTTGAACCCAGCGCTCGAGCGAGCCCAGCACGGCCAGGTCAAACCCGCGCCCTGCCCCCTGATAGGCAAACGTGGCGTCGGTGAACCGGTCGCACAGCACCACGTCACCGCGTGCCAAGGCTGGGGCGATGACGCACTGAATGTGGTCGCGCCGTGCGGCGAACATCAGCAGCGCTTCGGTTAGCGGGTCCATGGCGTCGCTTAACACCAGGGCACGCAGTTTTTCAGCCAGTGGCGTGCCGCCGGGCTCACGGGTGAGCGTGACCTTGCGGCCGCTGGCCCTGAACGCGGCGGCCAGCGCGGCAATGTGCGTTGACTTGCCCGCACCATCAATGCCCTCAAAGCTGACGAACAAGGCGGTCATTGCTTACGGATGAATTTGTTGACGGCGCGGTTGTGCTCGTCCAGGCTGGCGCTGAAATGGCTGCTGCCATCACCCCGCGCTACAAAGTACAGCGCCTTGGTGGGCGCCGGTTGCACGGCGGCCAGCAGTGCCGCCTTGCCGGGCATGGCAATCGGCGTAGGCGGCAAACCCGTGCGGGTGTAGGTGTTGTAGGGCGTGTCGGCCTGCAGGTCGCGGCGGCGCAGGTTGCCGTCAAAGCGGCTGCCCAGGCCGTAAATGACCGAGGGGTCGGTTTGCAGCATCATGCCGATGCGAAGGCGGTTGGTGAACACGCCGCTGATTTGCGCGCGGTCGGCGGCCTGCCCGGTTTCTTTCTCAACGATGCTGGCCAGCACCAGCGCGTCGTCTGGCGTTCTCAAAGGGGAGTCCGGGCTGCGCAGGGCCCAGGCGGCGTCCAGCCGCTTGTCCATGGCGCGGGCGGCGCGCTTGATGATCGCAAGGTCGCTGGAGCCTTTAGCGTAGGTGTAGGTGTCGGGGAAAAAGCGACCTTCGGGGTGAATGCCTGGTTTATCGATCATTTTCATGATGATTTCTGGCTCTAGCCCAGGTGTTTCCTGCCTGAGTAGCTCTGCTTTTTGTAGCGCTGCGCGAACTTGCGCAAACGTCCAGCCCTCGACCAGCGTGACGCTGCGCAGCGTCTGGTCGCCCCGCACCAGCATGGTCAGCACCGAGCGCGGCGTGCTGCCAGGCGCGATTTCGTAACTGCCCGCCTTGATCTGCCGCGCCTGGCCAGACACCCGAAACCACAGCTGCAGAGCCCGCACTGGCACATCGACACCGCTGGCCACCACGGCCGCTGCAGCCAGGTTGGCATTGCCGGGCTCGATTTCCAGATCAAGCGCGCCAGCGCCAGCAGCCAGCGCCAACGGCATCGGCTGGTGAATCCACCACAGCCCTGCTCCGCCCAGCACCGCAGCGCCGGTGAGCAGCACCCAGAAAAACCGCATGAGTGTTGATGTGGAAGACCTTGAATTCACGCGACGTGCGTCCCAATTACCCTGTTCGCTTCGAGCCAGAAAGCAGCTCGAAAAGCCTGAAAACCGAGGGCTATGATAAGTCAGCACTGAACGACTTTCTGCTGCTTTGCTGCAGCACCCCCGAACCGCAAAGCGCACCCGCATGACCTCGCAAGCCACCAACCCTCCCCGCCTCTCCACAGCCGGCGACACGCCCCCGGCCCCCAGTGCCGCGCCTGAGGTGCCGTTTTCGGGTGTTTGCGGGCTCACGCATCTGGGGGTCATTCGCGTGGCGGGCCCGGAGGCCAGAATCTTTTTGCAGGGCCAGCTGACCCAGGATGTGCTGACGCTGGGTGAAGGCGACGCCCGACTGGCGGCGTTTTGCAACGCCAAGGGCCGTATGCAGGCGAGTTTTGTGGTGTTCAGCGCCGGGCCTGAAGACGTTTTGCTGGTCTGCAGCCGTGACATCCTAGCGGCGACGCTCAAACGTTTGTCAATGTTTGTGCTGCGTGCCAAGGCCAAATTGAGCGATGCCACTGACGAGCTGCTGCTGTACGGGCTGACGGGTAGCGCTACGCAATCGATAGCAGACAAGGTAATTAAAACCTGGGGCAGAGCTGATATTGACGCCCAAACGATGATCTTGCTGCCGCCCGCCGCCGGTGTGACACGTGCGCTGTGGTGTGCACCCAAAGGCACGCCAGTGCCACCCGGCCCCCAAGCCTTGCTGACGACATGGCAGTGGCTGGCGGTTCAGTCGGGCACCGTCATGGTGACCCAGCCGATTTTTGAGGCGTTTGTGCCGCAAATGCTCAATTACGAGTCGATTGGCGGGGTCAACTTCAAAAAAGGCTGTTATCCGGGCCAGGAAATCGTGGCGCGCAGCCAGTTTCGCGGCACATTGAAGCGGCGCACCTATCTGGCGCACCTCGAAGGCGAGCCGCAGGTGGGCGACGAGGTCTTCCACGCTGCGGATGCGTCGCAGCCTTGCGGCCTGGTGGCGGCCAGCGCGCCCCACCCGGCCGGTGGGTTTGACGCCCTGGTGTCGATGCAAACCGCCGCAGCAGAAGACGCGGCCAAGGCGGCAAGTTACGGGCGTTTGACGCTGGGTGCGGCCGATGGCCCGGTGCTGTCGCTGTTGCCGTTGCCGTATGCGCTGCTCGAGGATATTTGATTAACAGCCCCGTCGCGATGCGCTTTTTGGGCTTGAGATGTGCCTGATTGCGTTTGCACTCGGGGTATCCCCCCGCTGGTCGCTGGTGATTGCCGCCAACCGCGACGAGTACTGGGCGCGGCCGACGTCGCCGCTGGCGCTGTGGCAAACACCGCACGGCTCCAGTGTGCTGTCGGGCCGGGATTTGCGGGCGGGTGGCACCTGGATGGGTGCCAGCGCCAGCGGCAGAGTCGCCTTTTTAACCAACGTTCGGGAGCCCGACCCATCGGCGCCTACGGCATCGGCAAAGCTCGTTTCTCGCGGTAACCTGGTTACCCGCTGGCTGGAGGGGTACGACGCCACGCCTGCTGCGATGGTGGAGGCGCTGCAGGCGCAGGCCAGCAGCGCTGGTTTGGCCTATGCCGGCTTCAACCTGGTGGTGGGTGATGTGGCACGTGGCCAGTGGCACTGGATTTTTCATCAGCGCGGCCAGTCGAACAGCACCACTCGCAATACCGAACGCCGTTGGTCGATACAGTCGCTGCCGCCGGGCGTGTATGGCCTGTCGAACGCCGCGCTGGACACACCGTGGCCCAAAACAACGCGATTGAAAGCGGCATTGACCGATGCACTGTTGCACGCCGACAGCACCAGCACCAGCACCACGGACGATGCGCTCAAAGGCGCGTTGTGGCGAGCCTTAGGCAACCGCACGCGCTGCACGCCAGAGGCACTGCCGGCAACCGGTGTGCCGCTGGCTGTCGAGATGGCGCTGTCCAGCGCGTTCGTTGATTTCCCTGAGCATTCCTATGGCACCCGCAGCAGTACCGTGTTGCTGGCATCGGCTTGCTGTTGCGCATCTGACCCGTGGGATATTCTGGCCGAAGAGCGAACCTTTGCGGCACATTCGGGGCTTTCCGAACCATGCGCTGGCTCGTTACCCATCACGGCGGTCACCCACACAATGCAGTGGGTGGCACCAGGGGTTTGACCATCTCGATGTGGGAAATGCCGACTTCCTCGAAAGTCTCACCGCGCGGCGTGTAGCCCAGCCGCATGTAAAAGCCCTGGGCGCTGCGCTGGGCGTGCAGCACAACGTGGTCGTCTCCACGCGCAAGCGCGGCCTGCTCTAGCGCTGTGACTAACTGCTGGCCAAAGCCGGCACCGCGCAGTTCACGAACAATAGCCATGCGGCCAATTCGCACCACCCCTGGGCCCTGGCGTGACATACGCGCCGTGCCCACCACCTGCCCCAACCCGTTGGTGGCAACGGCATGCAGCGCGGTCAGGTCCGTCAGGTCCCACTCCAGTGCGGCGGCAATGCCGTGCTCCTGAACAAAAACGGCCTGCCGCACGCTGGCGGCCTGCGCTTCAAGCGTGGTCCAGGGGCCGAGCTGAACCCGCGCCATAGGCGCCCCGGCTTCAAAGGCCTTCAGTATTTGCCTGAAAAGCACTGGCACCGGCCGCGACGTTTGCGTCGTGGGGTCAGCGAACACGTAAATCAGCTCGGCTGACACCAGAGGCGTACCGGCACGCGAGATCAGCCCGGCAAACGTGATGGACGATGTGCCGACGCGCTCGCAGCGCAGATTCACGTCAAGCTGGTCATCAAAATGGGCTGAGCCTTGGTACTCCAGCGTCGCTTTTTTGACGTACAGGTCACCCCCCAGCTGCGCCATGGCCGTGGCGTACGGCATGGCCAATGCGCGCCAGTAATCGGAAATGGCGGTGTCCAGGTACATCAAATAATGCGCATTGAAAACGATTTTTTGCATATCGACTTCCGCCCAGCGCACGCGCAGGCGGTGTGAGAACCTGAAGGGTTTCGAGTCGGTGGTCATGATGGTTATCCGTACGGTGAGGGTCAGGGTAAGGGCTCAGTTGAAGGCGCGGCGAAGGGCCTGGGCTGCATCGGCATGCGCCTGATGGGCTTGCGCAATGACGCGCCCCATTTTGATGAACTCATGCGTGACGCCCCGGTAGATTTCCAGGTCGACCGCCACACCAGCGGCACGCAATTTGTCGGCGTACAGCACGCCTTCGTCCACCAGTGGGTCCACCTCGGCCAGGCCGAACCAGGCGGGTGCAACGCCTTCCACATCGGGCGCATTGAGCGGTGAAAACCGCCAGTCGTCGCGATCAAAGGCGCTGCGCACATACAGGTCAAAGAACCAGGTGATTTGTGCCGCCTCCAGCACCAGTCCTTGGGCGAATTCGCGGTGCGACAGTGTGTCCTGGTGGGCAGCGCAGCCGGGGTAAAACAACAATTGAAGGGCCAGTGGCAATGCGGCGTCACGCGCCATCACGGCGCACACAGCGGCCAGTGTGCCGCCAGCGCTGTCTCCGCCGACCGCCAGCCGCGTGGTGTCAATTCCGAGGCTTTGGCCGTTGGCGGCAAGCCACTGCAACGCATCCCAGGCGTCATTGGCAGCTGTCGGAAAGCGGTGTTCGGGCGCCAGCCGGTAGTCCACAGACACTACGGCACACCCTGCAGCTTCGGCCAAGCGGCGGCACAAAATGTCGTGTGTGGCGACGCTGCCGACCACAAACCCGCCGCCGTGAAAGAAGACCAACGCTGGCAGCTTTCCGCCAGCCATGAGCGCGGGCGCATACAGCGCGGCGGGCAACGCAGTGCCGTCCCGCGCCGGGATCACCAGACGATCGACCCGGGCCAACATCGGCTTGGGTATTTCCAGCACATCCGCCCCGGCCGCATAGGCTGCGCGCGCTTGTTGCGGGCTCAGGTGATGCAGGTGCGGCCGCTTGCTGCGGTCAAGTCTTGCCATGCGGTCTAAAACACCTTGCATGGCGGGGGTCAGGGTTTGCTTGCGGGTCATTCGGGGCAGCGGGCTAGTAGAGTCGCAGCACTGTACAACGCCGAAAGTTGATTGCCATGGCCCTGATTTATTACCTCACCCACATCCAGTTTGACCACGGCGCGATTGCGCTGCTCAAAAGCGAATGCGAGCGCGTGGGCATCACCAGGCCGTTGGTGGTCACAGACCAGGGCGTCAAAGCGGCCGGCGTATTGCAAAAAGCACTCGACGCTCTGCCCGGCATGACGGTGACGGTGTTTGACCAGACGCCTTCCAACCCGACCGAAGCCGCCGTGATGGCCGCCGCCGCCCTGTACACCGCCAGCGGCTGCGACGGCCTGATCGCAGTGGGCGGAGGCTCGGCGATGGATTGCGCCAAGGCAGTAGCCATTGTCGTCACGCACGACGGGCCACTCACTCGCTACGCCACCATCGAAGGCGGCTCAGGCCTGATCACCGACCGGGCCGCACCGCTGATTGCCGTGCCCACCACCAGCGGCACCGGCAGCGAGGTGGCGCGTGGCGCCATTATCATTGTGAACGACCACCGCAAGCTCGGCTTTCACTCGTGGCACTTGTTGCCAAAAGCCGCCATTTGCGACCCGGACCTGACGCTTGGCTTGCCGCCCCGCCTGACAGCCGCCACCGGCATGGACGCCATCGCGCATTGCATGGAGACCTTCATGTCGGCCGCCTTCAACCCACCGGCCGATGGCATTGCATTGGACGGCTTGGCCCGCGGATGGGCGCACATTGAACGCGCCACCCGAGACGGCAGCGACCGGGAAGCCCGGTTCCACCTCATGAGCGCCTCCATGCAAGGCGCCATGGCGTTTCAAAAGGGGCTGGGCTGTGTGCATTCCCTCAGCCACAGCCTGGGCGGCGTTGACCCGCGCCTGCACCACGGCACGCTGAACGCCATGTTTTTACCCGCTGTGGTGCGTTTCAACGCCGAAGTTGAATCCCTCAAGCGTGAGCATCGGCTGGCGCGCATGGCGTACGCCATGGGGCTCGCATCGGGTGGCGACGTGGCGGAGGCGATCATTGACATGAATGCCCGTCTTGGGCTGCCTACGGGCCTTGCCGCCATGGGCGTGCAGCGCAGCCAGTTCGACCAGATCATCAAGGGCGCGCTGGCTGACCACTGCCACAAGACGAACCCGCGACTGGCCAGTGCAGAGGAATATGAGGCCATGTTGGTGACTTCGTTCTGAACGTCAACCGCAAAAAGGCCCGTTCCGACCAGACAGTCGGTGCGGGCCTTTTTATGCCGGCAGAACTACATCACCAGATCGACACCCGGTCCTTCGGCGCCAGGTACATCTTGTCGCCCTCTTTCACGCCAAACGACTGGTAAAAGCCGGGCATGTTGCGCAGGGTGCCGTTGGCCCGAAATTCCGCCGGTGAATGCGGGTCGGTCTTGATGCGCACGATGGTGGCTTCGTCCCGCGTCTTGCCGCGCCAAACCTGCGCAAAGCCGGTGAAAAAGCGCTGGTCGCCCGTCAACCCTTTCAACACCGGAGCCGGTTTGCCGTTGAGCGACAGCTTATAGGCTTTGTACGCAATGGCCAAGCCGGAGTTGTCGGCGATGTTTTCCCCCAGCGTCAACTCGCCGTTGACGCTGTAACCCGGCAAGGGGCTGAAGGCGCTGTACTGCTTGATCAGCACCGATGTCTTGGCAGCAAACTTTTCGTGGTCTTCTTTCGTCCACCAGTCGCGAAGATTGCCCTTGCCGTCGTACTGCGAGCCTTGGTCGTCAAAACCGTGGCTGATCTCGTGGCCGATCACCGCGCCAATGCCGCCGTAATTGACAGCGTCGTCCGCTTTCGGGTCGAAAAACGGAGCCTGCAAAATCGCCGCCGGAAACACGATCTCGTTCATCTCCGGGTTGTAGTACGCGTTGACGGTTTGCGGTGTCATGCCCCATTCTTCGCGGTCAATCGGCTTGCCGAGCTTGTTGAGTTCAAACTGGGCTGAAAAGCGGGCGGCGCGCTGCGCGTTGCCTAAAGCGTCCCCCTTGACGACGTCAAGCGCCGCGTAATTGCGCCATTTGTTGGGGTAGCCAATCTTCGGGCGGAAGGTGGCGAGTTTGGCCTTGGCTTCGGTCTTTGTGGCCGGGCTCATCCAGTCAAGGGTGTCGATGCTTTCGCGGTAAGCTTCCAGCAGGTTGGCCACCAGCGTTTCCATGCGGGCCTTGCTGGCCGCCGGGAAATGCTTTTCGACGTACAGCTTGCCCAGGCTTTCGCCCATGGTGCCGTTGACCAGGCGCACGCCGCGCTTCCAGCGGTCCTCCTGCTTCGGAATACCGTTCAACACCGTCGAATTGAAGGCGAAGCTCTCATCGGCAAACGCTTTGGGCAGCGTGCTGCTGGAGGCGCTGAGCAGGTGCCACCGAAAGTAGGTTTTCCACGTGTCCAGCGGTGTGCTTTGCAGGAGCTTGCTGAAGCCGCTCAGATAACTCGGCTGGCTGACCACCACGTAGGTGACCTTGTCCTTAATGCCCAGGGCCGCCAAAAAAGCATTCATGTCGTAGCCGGGCGTCAAGGCGTCAAGCTGGGCAAGTTCGACGCGGTTGTAAGTCTTGACCGGGTCGCGGTTTTCAACTTTGGTCCATTGCGCCTGGGCCAACGCGGTCTCCAGCGTCAGGATGTCCGCCGCGCTCTTGGCGGCGTCCTTGTCGCCCATCATGGCCAGCATTTTTTCGATATGGGCCACGTACTTGATACGGGCGTCTTTGAGGCGCACGTCGCCGTCCAGCAGGTAATAGTCGCGGTCAGGCAGGCCCAGACCACTTTGCGCTACGTCGGCGACGTACATCGACGAATCCTTGGCGTCCTGGTGAATGCCGATGTCGTAAGGCACGTTCACCTGCATTGTGTTGAGGTAGGCCATCAGGGCCGGAATCTGTGCCTTGTCGGTCAGTGCCGCGATCCTGGCGATGTCGCTTTCCAGCGGCTTCAGCCCTTTGGCTTCAATGGCCGCAACATCCATGAAAGACGCGTACATGTCGGCGATTTTTTGCGCCTCTGAGCCAGCAGCGGTGCCGTTTGCTTTGGCGCTGGCCTCAATGATGGCGCGCAGTTGGGGCAACGTGGCTTCACGCAGGTCCAAAAACGCGCCAGCGCCAGACTTGTCTCCGGGAATTTCGGTGTGGTTGAGCCAGTGGCCGTTGACGTGCCTAAAAAAGTCGTCTTGCGGCTTGACGTGGGTGTCAACGTAGGCCGGAAACAAGCCGGACGACAGACCCACAGTCTTCCTGGACGCTGCAGCGGCAGCGGCGGGTTCAGCCGAATGTGCGGGCATGCCGATGCTGGCGGCAATGAGTAAAGCGGGAACGCTCAATGCAAAAAATTTCATGGGTGCTTGCCTGGTAGACAGATTCACGTTAAAAAACATGCCGATGGATAAGCGGCACACAGAAGACCTGCGGTTAGCGGGTGTTTGATTCTGACTCAATCAGGCGATGCATAAAGGCCTCGCACTGGGCAAGTTGGGCCAGGGTGGCAAATTCATTCGGCCGGTGGGCCTGCTCGATGTCCCCGGGGCCACAGATCACGGTGGGAATACCGGCCTGCTGGAACAAGCCGCCTTCGGTGCCGTACGACACCGCGCCGTTGGCCTTGTTGCGCGACAAGGCGGCTGCCAGTTTCACGATGTCGTCGCTTTCCTGCATGCTCATGCCCGGAGCCGACGCCAGTGCTTCCAGGTGAATGGCGGCGTTGGGCTCGATGCGCTGCATTTCGGGCAGCAGCGTGGCTGCAAAGTCCTTGATTTCCTGGAACAGGCGGTCGGCCGAGGCGCCGGGCATGGTGCGCGCTTCGAACTGGAACTCACAGTCTTTGGGCACGATGTTGGACGCCAGCCCGCCCTTGATGGTGCCGGTTTGCAAGGTGGTGTAGGGCACGGTGAAGGCGTAGTCACGGGTTTCCAGCTGAGCCAATCGGTCAGCCATCTGGCGGATGTAGACGATGATGCGCGCCGCGTATTCAATCGAATTGACACCCTGCGTGGTGTAGCTTGAATGCGCTTCACGCCCAGTGATGCAGCAGCGAAAACGGTGCGTGCCCTTGTGCGCAATGATGGGTTGCATCATGGTCGGCTCCCCAACAATGCAGCCAGCGGTTTTCAGGCCTATGTCTTGCAGGTCTTTGATCAGCCCACGTACGCCGATGCAGCCGACCTCTTCGTCGTACGACAGCGCCAGGTGCAGCGGCGCGTCCGCATTGGCAGCCAGGTACTTGGGCACCATGACCAGGGCCGTGGCGATGTAGCTTTTCATGTCAGCCACCCCGCGCCCGTAGAGTTTGTCACCCACGATAGTGGCTTTGAACGGGTCGGTGTCCCAGGCCTGCCCTTCCACTGGCACCACATCGGTGTGGCCCGACAGCACCAGGCCCGGTCGGCTGCCGCCACCCACGGTGGCAAACAGGTTGGCTTTTTTACCAGTGGCGTCATACGTCAGGCGCGACTGCACGCCCAAGCCCGCCAGGTAGTCACGCGTCCATTCGATCAGGCCGAGGTTAGAGTCGCGCGAGACGGTGGGGAATGCAATCAGGCGCTCGATCATGGCCATCACGTCGGCGGAGGGTTGCGGGGAAGAATGCGGTGTGGTCATGCGCTGTCCGGATGTGAAGGAATTACAGGCACTCTACCCGCATCAATTCCGGCCTGTCCAGCCAGGCTGCAAACTCATCGGCCATCTGTTGACTGGCGCTGACCGCTGCTGTCCACGCGCGTACCCTGCCGGGTAGGTCTGGGCCGTAGTGGGTGAAGTCGGTCCGGTCAGGCAGCTTGCCGTTGGGCAGGGTTTTGACCCATTCCGGGTTGGGGGCCAGCAGCACCATATGGTCCAGGAAATGGGTAGATTGATGCCGCCAGGCCAGGTGTTTGTCGAGCCAGCCGGGCACCACGGCCTTCTGAAAATGCGGGTACAGCACGATTTTTCCGGCTCCCGGCGTGTTTTTTGTATTAAAAGTGCCTCTAGTCAAGGTGTTTACTGCCTGAGTAGCTATTAAATCAGGAGCGTTGTAGTTCAGGTGCAGATGGTAGTCGGTGATGCCGCCGTCCCAGTACGCGCCGGGCGGCGCGCCGGGAATGCCCTGCACCGAGCGCAGCACAAATGGAATTGAGCAGCTGGCTTGCAGCGCGAGGTTGAAGTTGGCTTCACTCAAAGCGATCTGCCGCGTTTTGTAGTCGCTGGTGGCAAACGGCAGCGCCGCGCCTGCGGTTGAAAACACCACCCGCTCCAGCCAGGCGCCCATGGCCTTGCGGCTCAAACTGTTGGTCAGAAATGCGCCCAGGTAACCCAAGGGCGTCGCAACTTTGTGCTCACGCCCCAGCAGATGCCGCCCGCGGGACGTGACGATGTGCAGCTTGTAGCGCGGGTGGCTCAAGACTTCGGTCACGCGGCCGCCATAAAAGCTGGCTAAGCTTTCGCTGAACTTTTCACTCACAAAGTCAGCTGTTGGCCGCTTTTGGCCCGGCTGCAGCTCGTAATGCTGGGCGATGTAGTCGCGCTCCAGCCGTTTGAAGGCCGTCACCGGCTGGTTCAAACAGGCCGTGGCCATGCGCCACGCGCCGATGGACGCACCGACCAGATTTACCGGGTGCCCAGACCGGGCCAGAAAGTCGCCAAAAATAAAGCGGTCCAGCGGCCCGAGAATCAGGCCTTTCGGCCCGCCCGCCGCACCGGGGATAACGCCGACATCGCCCGGCTGCAGGCCGTGTTCGGCGATGTGCTGGCGGGCTTGGGGGCCGGCGTAGATTTGGAGTGCTTGCATTGGGCTGACTATCGTGCGGCGTCGGGCCATAGCCGCGCACAGTGCAACAGCACCAAAATCCAGACCGTGTCGCCTTCGATTTGATAAACCATGCGGTAGTTTTTGTGCGGAACCAGCTCACGCGTGCCTGAAATCTTTCCATCCCGACCAATCTTGGGGTGCTCACTCAGCAGCGTCGCAGCGTCACTGAACAGGGTGTCCATTTTGGCCGCTGCGCGCGGGTTGTCTGCGGCAATGTAACCCCATATGTCTGCGCGATCTTGTTGCGCTCCAAGCGTCCAAAAAACATTCATTCGGCATTAATTCTCGCCGTGAACGCTTGCACGTCGGGCCGCAAACGCGGCTTCGACAGAATCATTGCTGAGCCCCTCGCCCTTAGCCATAGAGGCCCGAGCCAGATCAACTTTACGCTGCAAAAACGCATCATATTCGCGTGCGCTGCGTTGACGCTGTACGAAGTCGCGCATCAATTCCCGCAGAATTTGAGAAGCGGGGCGATGTGTGGCCTCGGCCTCCTGCATGAAGTCGTTGCGCAACGCAGACTCCAGTTTCATCGTGAAAACGGCTTCTTTCGACATAAAACGCTCCTAGATGTGTGATGTAAAAGTATATACGTCAACAGTACATCATCAATCGGCGTGGAAATGGATTGACGGCCTTACTTCTTCAACCCCGCGAGCTTGCTGAAGGCCGACTCCATGGCGGTTGCCGACGACGGCTGAGGCCCACGGGGCGCGTTGCCGCCATTGAAGCCGCGCTGCCCACCGCCCGAAGCACCCGGACGCGCGCCTTCAAAACGGTTCACACCGTGGCCTTGCGGGGCGTCACGTCTGGCCGGGGCATCGCCGAGTTTCATCGTCAGGCCGATGCGTTTGCGGGCCACGTCCACCTCGGTCACGCGCACTTTGACGATGTCGCCGGTTTTGACAACCTCGCGCGCATCGGTCACAAACTTGTGGCTCAGCTGGCTGACGTGTACCAGCCCGTCCTGGTGCACGCCCAGGTCGATGAACGCGCCGAATGCGGCCACGTTGCTCACGGTGCCTTCCAGTTCCATGCCTTCGCGCAGGTCCTTCATATCGTTCACGCCGTCGTTGAAGCGGGCCACCTTGAAGTCCGGGCGCGGGTCACGGCCTGGCTTTTCCAGCTCGGCGATGATGTCCTTGACGGTGATGACACCGAACTTATCGTTAGCAAAGAGCTCGGGTTTGAGGGTTTTGAGCATGTCGGCCCGGCCCATCAGCTCAGCCACAGGCTTACCGGTGTGCGCCATGATATTTTCTACGACCGGGTAGGTCTCGGGGTGAACGCCCGTCATGTCTAATGGATTTGTGCTGGTGCGAAGGCGCAAAAAGCCCGCGCTCTGCTCGAATGTTTTCGCCCCCAGACCGGTCACCTTGAGCAGATCAGCCCGCGATGCAAATGCGCCGTTCGCGTCGCGCCAGCGCACCACCGACTTGGCCACCGTTTGCGACAAGCCTGAAACCCGGGCCAATAGCGGGACGCTGGCAGTGTTCAGGTCCACGCCCACGCTGTTCACGCAGTCTTCGACCACCGTGTCCAGGCTACGTGCCAAGTCAGACTGATTCACGTCGTGCTGGTATTGGCCGACGCCAATCGACTTCGGGTCGATTTTCACCAGCTCGGCCAGCGGGTCTTGCAGGCGGCGTGCGATGCTGGCCGCGCCGCGCAGGCTCACGTCCACGTCGGGCATTTCCTGGCTGGCAAATTCGCTGGCGGAATAAACGGAGGCTCCCGCCTCACTGACAATCACGCGCTGCATGCCACTGTTCAGGTCGTGCAGGCGTTTCATCAAATCAGCAGCCAGCTTGTCCGTCTCGCGGCTGGCGGTGCCGTTGCCGATAGCGATCAGGTTCACGCCGTGCTTGTCGCACAGCTTGCCCAGCATGTGCAGGGAGCCTTCCCAGTCCTTGCGCGGCTCGTGCGGGAACACCGTCGCCGTTTCCACCAGCTTGCCGGTGGCGTCCACCACCGCCACTTTCACCCCGGTGCGAATGCCCGGGTCCAGGCCCATCACCACACGCGGGCCAGCCGGGGCGGCCAGCAATAGGTCGCGCAGGTTATCGGCAAACACCTTGATGGCGACTTTTTCAGCGTCTTCCCGCAGGCGGGTGAACAGGTCACGCTCCAGCGACAGGCTGAGTTTGACGCGCCACGCCCAGGCCACACACTTGCGGATCAGGTCGTCGGCTGGCCGCGCCTTGTGGCTCCAGCCCAGGTGCAGTGCAATTTTTCCTTCGGCCAGTGACACGGGCTGGTCCCCACGCTTGGCACTGTCGTGTCCTTCGCTGCCCCCCGCCGGGGCTAATTTTCCTTGGGGCGGCCCGGCGGAAAATTGTTGGCCTTTCGGTGGCACCGCGCCTGCGGACAACGGCGGCTCGGGCAGCAGCAGTTTGGCGTCCAGAATCTCCAGCGCCCTGCCCCTGAAGACCGCCAGCGCGCGGTGCGATGGCACACGGCCCACGGGTTCGACGTAGTCAAAATAATCGCGAAACTTCGCGTGGTCGGCATTGTTTTCGTCCTTGCCATTAACCAGCTTGCTTGAGAACAGCCCGTCGGTCCACAGCCAGCCGCGCAGCCCTTGCACCAAGGCCGCATCTTCCGCCCAGCGCTCGCTCAAAATGTCGCGCACTCCGTCAAGCACGGCTTGCACAGTGGTGAAGTCGTCGCCAAGCTCGCTTTTGTCAAGCTTCACATAGGCGACAGCTTCGTTGATGGGGGTCAACGAGGGGTCGGCAAACAACTTGTCGGCCAGCGGTTCAATGCCGGCTTCGCGCGCCATTTTCCCCTTGGTGCGACGCTTTTGTTTAAACGGCAGGTAGATGTCTTCAAGGTCTTGTTTGGTAGCGGCCTGGGCAATGGCGTCGGCCAGTGCTGGGGTCAGCTTGCCCTGCTCTCGAATGCTGTTAAGAACCGTTTCCTTGCGGTCGGCCAGCTCGCGCAAGTAGCCCAGGCGCTGCTCCAGCTCACGCAGTTGGATGTCGTCCAGGCCACCCGTGGCTTCCTTGCGGTAGCGGGCAATGAAAGGCACGGTGGCCCCGCCGTCCAGCAGGCCCACGGCGGTGCTGACCTGGTGCGACTGAACGCGCAGTTCCTGAGCGATTTGGGCGATGATGGGGGACATAAGATCTCAAAAAAATAGCGCCGTCTGGTGGGATGCTCAAGCTGTTGAAAGCAGCGTGCCCGTGCGATTACCGACCGGATTTGAACTCAGACTTTTCCTTCCCCCACCCCAAAAGCCGGGATTGTCCCACAGCGCCGTAGGGGTGTTGCCGCCACACTTGGCCCCCCACAACAGGGAGTTTTTTATGCGCGTTCGATCCATTGTCTTGATTGTTTTTGTCTTGTTCGTTGCGGGTTTTGTGGCACTCAATGTGGATGAATTCACCCGCACCAGTGTGCTCAGCCTGGGCTTTACCACGGTGCAGGTGTCGCTGGGCTTGGTAATGCTCGTGCTTCTGGTGGTGGCCACTGTGGTGTTTTTGGGCAGCACATTGGTCATGCAAAGCGCCAACCTGCTGGAAACTCGCAAATATGCCCGCGAACTGAACACCCAGCGCGACCTCGCCGGCAAGGCGGAGGCTTCCCGCTTCACCGAATTGCGCCAGTACCTTGAAGCTACCGCACTCGCTGAGAAAGAGCGCGAAGTTATGGCCAACCAGGTGTGGGCAGAACGCCTGGCTTCGCTGGACCGCTCGCTGTTGGCGCGCATGGATCAGTCGGACAATACGGTTGCCGCCCATCTCGGGCAACTCGAAGATCGCTTCGACAAGAACACGGCGATTCGTTTGTAAAGCGGCTCGCTTGATCAACAGATCAGTGACGATATCGGCCCGGCGCCGCCGGCCACCGTGTCATTGGCATTGATGCACGCTGCCAAGCGGGCGGCACCTTGTATGGGCAATTGCAAACGAACCCGGGTGCCAGCGCCCAATTTGCTTGAAATGGTCAGTTCCCCGCCCATACTTTTTGCGCGGTTGCGCATGTTGATCAGGCCCTTGCCAGATGGCTGCGTGCCGATAAATCCCGATTGCCCCGATTGCCCCGCTTGGCCTGCAGACCCCGATGCGGCGCCGCGGTGCCGGGCGATGCCACATCCGTTGTCTCGGACTTCCAGCAGCAGGGTGTCTGTCTCGGCCAGATAGCGGCACACCACTTCGACAGCGGATGCATGCGCGTGCATCATCACGTTGCTCAGACTTTCTTGCGCAATACGCAAGGTGTGCAGTGCTGCGTCGCCCCGTACTGCGGCCAGCTCGTCCCGTACTTCCACCCGCCACAACATCTGAATACCCAGCTTGTCCAACGAATGCTGAACCCGATACCTCAAACGGCCCAACGCGTCCAGAATGTTGTCGGTGCTGGCGTCCAGTGCGTCGACGGTCATTTTCAGGTCGACAAGGCATTTCTCCAGCGCAAGCGCCATGCGCTGGTCTTTTGGCAAGGCACTGTCGAGCGTACACAGCAATGTGACCAGCTGCGACGCCACACCGTCATGCAGGTCCTGGCCAATGCGGCGGCGCTCCTGTGCTACGGCGGCCAGCGCAGCGGCGGCAGCGTTGGGCGGCGACCCAAAATCAGACAGCAGTATCATGTTGCCACTTTGCGGAAATTCAGCCAAAACACCGGCGCTTGGGGCAGTTCTGCTCTGGTTGGCGGTGATGCGCCACACCACCCACAAAAACAAGGCGAAAGCCAGCTGCGACACCGTTCCCGTGCGCACGCTCTTGTCGTCCACCAGCAATTGGTCTGCACACAGCGCCAAGCCCATCAGGCAGCTGCTGAAGGCGAGCCAGCCTGCCGCGCTGCGCGTGCGCCAGGCGGCTCTCAAAATCACCGCTGTAGTAGCTACTGCCCCACACAAATTGGGGACAACCCAGAGTAGGTAAGCGCTGGACGCTGCAAAGTTTTTGAAGGTATCAGCCATGTCCCATGGCCGCCAACTCAGCACCGCTAAGCCGAATAGGGCTTGCGCCGTCAACATCACATAGACCCAACCCCGCGCAATGCCTGTCGTCAGCAGTAAAAAACCGCCGACAGCCACCGCCAACAGCTGAAGACCCATGTGCTCCACATAGACCTGTGTGACAAAGCCTTGCGCGTGGTCCGTTGAAGATCTCGCGCTGATCTCCTTGATGCCAGTCATGATGACCAGATATGCCAGCCAGGCACCGGCCAGCACCAGTACCGATAAATCTTGCAGCCGTTGCTGGCGCAGCCACAACCGGCGCGACTGCCAGCACACACAGCCTGCTAACGCCATGCCGGCGAGCGCACACAGCTGGCCGATGAGCTGCTGACCAGAAACAGAAATCATCGCGGCGGCAGATCGCGACGCACGACTACAGCAGCCCCAGGTGAGTAGCCGAGCTGACTGCCTGGGCTCGGGTCCGCACTTGCAGCTTGCGGTACGTGTTCTTGATGTGGGTGTTGACCGTTTGAAAGCTGATCATCAGCCGGGTACCGATCTCCGCACTGGTGTAGCCAGCTGCAACCATCTTCAGCACCTCTTTTTCACGGTCTGAAAGCTTGTCTTTGAGTGGGTTGACACCGACCGCCCGGCCGTGGGTGCTGCAGGGTTGCTCTAGCTTTTGCAGCAGCCGACGCGCCAGGTTAGGCGTGATGGAGGCGCCACCATTGACCACCTGCAACACCGCTTGAGAAAAATTTCCAAACCACGAGTTTTTGACGAGATATCCCGTGGCACCCAGCTCAAATGCCTTGAGTGCGTGTTGCTCATCTTCCATCGCCGAAATCACCACCGCCTCCGCCAACGGCCGAACGGTCTTCATGTGTTCAATCAGTTCAAATCCGTTGCCGTCGCCCAAGTTCAAGTCCACCAGCATCACCTCGAACACATGGTGGGCGATCAGTTTTCGGCCCTCTTTAACGCTTGAGGCCTGCGCCACCACGTCGCAGCGCAAGTCTGACAACAGCTCGTTGGCAATGACATTTCTCATGTGCGCGTCATCGTCAATCAGCAGCACCCGAACCGGGCGGCCGGGCTGACCCGTTAGAAAATCCGGCCATGGCGCAGGAGTGGCAATGGGCACCTGAAGAAAATTGGCCCCTCGGCCCAGGTTTGCCGGGCACAGATGATTAGCCACTTGCCTGACCGACGCGGAGTCTTCTTGCATCAAAAAACACTGCGCACTGTCCGGTTTAAGCGCATCAAAAGTACTTGCAGGCGCGGCCACGTTGTCACTAACGGTGTCCATAAGGAGCCTTTGAACATTAAGTTATGTTTTTCTTTGAGCTCGTGTACTGGCTTCAGAATCTGCCGCCAGTTAAGCAAGCCGAACAACACCGAAGCCAGCGAAATCGGATTGTGCGCGCGTTGTTCGCCGAAAAATGTAGGATAAAAAGCCCAATTTTTCTGATTTTCTTGGCTTTCGGAATAACAAGCCGCCTTAGAAATAAACGACCTTATTTTGTTTCTATTGATACATGTACTTACTAACCTGAATTATGGTGATACAGAGGCTCACGCGGGAGTAACGAAAATTACGATGCCACCGACTGTTTATTAATTTGCAGGAAGTCGCTTATGAAGCGATTCACAAGCTGGTTACCCCCTACCGGCGATTGGCGGGGTGTTCCAGGCGGATAACACTGATCGCAGACAACGCTGGAAGTCAGTCCTTCTTCTTTGTAGGGATTGAGATGAGAAAGTGTTGTCAAACCGCCCAACTGCTCGGATTTGCTGCGCTGTTGGAAAAGTCTGAGACCAACCTTTTTTGGGGAATCATCATGAAATCAATCGTTTTTTTCGCTCTTTCCGCTGTTGCAGCTGGTGCCATGGCTGCGGGGCCGACAACGCCTGCGGCCATCACGATCGGAACCGCGGGGTCTTCAACGCAAAATGCGTCAATGACGGGCACGACAGTGTCCAACACGTCCCAACTGAAGAACACCGCACTACAAAACGTCTCCAGCAACGCTGGGGCCATCACCATTGACGGCAGTTCGAAGCAAAATACGGTTACAAATGGGGGCTCAATGAAAAACGAGTCAGTTCGTTTGGATGATTTCGCCAATCAGAATGTGGCGTCGAACGCTGGAAAAGTAACTATTGCAAAGGGCGCTAAGTCTGCTCAGGATGCATTTTTGAACACTACGGCGGTATCCAACGTAGCATCGGGCGGACAGTCTGATGCGTTGCAAAACCTGTCGAGCAACAAGGGTGATGTGGCGATAAAGGGAGCGTCGCAGCAGACGACACGCACCAGCGGTGACACCGTGAGCAATGACGCCACCGGGTTTAAGGCAATCGCAACACAAAACCTGGCCAGCAACAACGGAAAAATCGCTGTAGGCGTCGGTGGCATCTCTGACCAGGATGTGAACTCTTCAGGGTCTTCGTTCATGAACAAGGCAAAGGGTGTTCTGTCTACAGCAACACAAAGTCTGGCTAGCAACGAGGGGCCAGTGACGATCAACGGCAACTCCAAACAGCTGGTCGACTCGAAAAAATCTGTCGTCAGCAACAGTGCCAATGGTCTTAATTCTGTGGCCAGTCAAAACCTATCGTCGAACATGGGCAACGTGCTTGTGGCCGGTACCTCGTTTCAGACAACTTTCCTGAACGGTGCGACAGTGACCAACGCAGCCAACGGCGCTGGTAGTCACGCGGCTCAAAACATTGCATCAAACGATGCTTGCAATGAGCCAAAAATGCCGCTGGACCCATGCCCAACTTGCAGCCGCAACTGATGGGCTAACGCCGCGAAAAGCATCAAGACCAGGCCGCTCATCGCAGGGATGGGGCCTGGCGTCCAAATGTTGTGCACAAGGAGAGCGATCATGGCCAATTTTGTGAAGCGTCTATCCGTTGGGTTGTTAGCCTGTGCGGCCGTAGGCTTAGCGGGCTGGGGCGGCCCGGCAAGCGCCCAAAACGTACCCGGCGAGGACCCGGTCCGACTGGACAAACGCATCAACATTCAAATGCTGCCGATTGGCAGCGCGCCGCGTTCGAGTTACATCAACTACTCAACCGACATGCCGGCCTGGCAGAAGGCAAAGATTTCCCGCTACGAGGCCAAGGCGTTTTCAGGCAACACAGCGGGCATCCTGACGGAAAAAGACGTCGTCAACACTGCAACGTCAGACGGTTTTAAAACCACCTGCACCCAATCGATTGGCAGCGCAGCGGCACCCACAACAACGGCCGGCCCTGGCAGCCAGCCGGTTCAGCAGATCGTGGTGCTGCGCGGCGACGTGGTCAACATCTGCAATTAACACGGCGATTCAGTCACTGCGATTTGACTGCCTGGGAGTTTTCCAGGCGCAAAGCGGCGGCGTCTGTCTGCCCCTTCCCAGTGCACCCCCATTCAACAAAAAAGATGCGCAGCCATGCGTTCTGCCTGAATCGGACGACATCATGACAATAAAAAATACATTGAATCTCTGGTCCCAGTCCTGTGGCTGTCTGCGTGGGATAGCACCTTGTTGCATGGCAGGTGCCCTGCTCTTGTTGGCGGGTTGCGCTACACCGGTCGACGCCCGAAAAGACTCGGAATTTCATTCTTATGCGTACACGGCAAACCGGCCGGTGGTACGGCCCACGCGCGCCCTGTCGAGTTTTTCGGAGTCGCTGATGTGCATGGACCGCATGCTGCGTGAAGCCCAGTTGCCTACAACGCTGATCACGAGCAAACAAATCCCCGACTTCTCAAGCAAGGTGCCAGCCGCTGCCAAAGACATGATCATCACGTCGCTCTCGCAAATGTCGCGTCTGAGCAATGCGTTCCGCTTTGTTGACTACGAGGTCGATATTGCCCGCCAGGACACCGTTCAAAACCTGACCACCATTTTGTTGAACAACAACCAGATGCAACTGCAGCGCCCCGCGCTTTATATCTCGGGGGCCATTGCGTATGCCGATCAAAACGTCATCAACAACCGGTTCGATGTAGGTACCTCAGCCTCCCGTGTTGACACCGGCTACAGCGCCAGCAAAAACGCCACGGTGATTGCACTGGAAATGCATCTCGGCGACTTTCGCACCCGCACGCTGATTCCGGGTCTAGACTCCGCCAACGAAGTGATCATTGGAGGCGGCGGACAGGGTCTTGACGTGGCGGGCCGAATCGGCAACTACGGCGTCAAGTTCAACGTGGGGCGCGACTACGCCATAGGCGCTGGCGGCGCGCTGCGAACGCTCATTGACCTAGCCGTCATCGAGATGGTGGGCAAATGGGCACGTGTGCCTTACTGGCAGTGCCTGACACTTGAGCAAACCCATCCTGACTTTCAGCGCCAGTTGCGTGACTGGTTTGACGAAGGCTCACCGCTCACACAGACCCGGCTGGTGCAGCGCTCGCTGATAACGCAGGGCTACCTGGCACCTCCTGGCGACGCCAGTGCGCCGATGGATGAGAAAGGCCCGGAATTTGTGACGGCACTGGGCCGCTTTCAGGCAGACACCGGCATGGTGGTCACAGGGGTGGTGGATTTTGCAACTTACGAACGGGCACTGCGCAACTTTGTGGTGCTGGGCTCAGACGGCAAGCTCGCCCAGGTCGGCTGGACACCCAGCAATGCGGCGATGGCCGTGCTGGCACCCGCCGCTGGCGCGGCATTGACGGCGACACCTGTGGCTCCCGTGCCATTCGGCAGCGCACCCGCACCGCGAAGCCTTGACCTGCAAATTAAAAACGTGCTGGTTAACCGAACCGCGTTCGAAGTTGGCGAGCAGGTTTTCGTGTCGGCAACGCTGTCTCGGGCATCGTATTTCTATTGTTTCCTGCAACAGGCTGAAGGCACCGTGATGCGGGTGTTGCCCAACGCTACCAACCCCAACGCTTTGATGAGTGCCAACGAGACCATTCGAATTCCAGACTGGATGAGCCCAACGCCCGGGTTTGTGATGGACTCAACCAGCGCTGGCGTCGAGCGGCTGGCCTGCTTTGCTACTGATGTTGATGCCGCGCCCAGACTGCCGCAACTGTTCAGCGCCCCGCCCCTGATTCCTGTGCCGAACCTGCGCAGCATGGACACCGTCATCGAAGCCTTCACTGAAAAGTTGGGCCGCGACGGCTACACGGGCGCCAGTGTGCAGTGGAGCGTGGTGCCCAAACGCGGCAGCGCTGCCGCTGCCGCGCCGACGCCTGCGGCTATTGCTAGATAAGCGCCATCAAAGCGCTGCAAAAATCCATCCGCAGGCAAGTTTGCCCCGCATGACTTCCTTAAATTGTTTTAACCGCGCGGCGTTTTCGCTTGGGGCCGTGGTGGCACTGCACGCCGCAGCGGGCACCGCCACCGCCACCGAAAGTGCCCGCGCGTTCGACCCCACGCCCCACGCGCTCTTCAGTGGTGCAGTCGTGACAGGGGCCACTGGCCCCAAGGGTTCAAGCAAGGCAGACAGCGCCACCAACCCGTTTGCTCCGGGGACCCAACCGGGCAGAGCCCCTTTGATCGACGATTTTTCACGCGGTGCTGCCTCGCCAGGCCGCGTCCGGCCGCCGCCAGCCATCGCCGCCAGCAACCAGACCGACGTAACGCCTCGTTTGCCCGGGCCCGACCACCCCGCGCTCGACGCCGAGATCCAGCGTCTGCGTGAGATCGCGTCCCGGCCGCCAGGCGCTGCAGGCCAGCGCGCCAAGCCTGCTCAATTGAAGCGGGCGGGGGCGACTCGGGCCAATCCGGCGCAGGCGCGGGCGTCGTGGTTAATGGGCCTGCTCACGCTTCATGGCATTGGTGTAGCCGCCGACTCCGCCGACGCCGTCTCTTGGTTCGAGCAGGCGCGCCTGCTGGGCGAACCGATGGCCAATGCCGGCCTGGCCTGGTGCGACATTGACGGCTGCAAAACCGCGCCAAACCCAGCCCTTGCCCGGCGTTGGTTGCCAGCTCTGCGCGCCGTGAATTTGCCCCGTGCGCAATATTTGCAGTGGCTGATTGACTCACGTCTGCAACCGCTGCAAAGCGAAGCACCGTCGGCACGCAGCGACCCGAACCGTCCAGGCACGGCCACACTCGCGTCCCGTCCGCTGCTGGTCGGCGCAGCCAAGCGTGGCGATATTCAAGCAAACCTGGAATTGGGCCTGACCAGTGCGGCCAACAACCAGCTGGCAGAAGCGCTGGTGTTTTTTCGTGCGGCAGCGTCCCGCTCTGACGCCGCCGCCGACAACGCTGACTGGGTGCTGCAACGACTAGCGGCCGCATCCAACCCAGACGCCAGTGTTTCCCCCTCGTCCATCAACCCCAGCATCTTGCCGGGGCGGGACCGGGCTGCCACCAAACCGGGCACCAGCGGCATGGTCATGCCACCTGGCGGCATGAACCCACCCGCCGAAACGCTGGCCCGCGCCAAACGCAACCACCGCGGCGAGGGGCAAAGCGCGAATTACACCGAGGCGATTCGCCTGTACCGACTGGCGCAAAACCAGGGCAACAGCGCCAGCAGCATCGAAGCCCGAAAAATCCTGGAGCTGATCTTTTCACGCCCTGGCCCCAGCGGCCAGCTTGATGTGGCGTGGATGCAGCAGCTGGCGTATGTCGATCTGTCAGGGCGGGTGGCGTCACTGGACAGGGCAACCATGCAAAACGGGCTGCGCCGTGAGCAAACGCCGCTGTTTGACCTGTTGCCGCAGCGCTGGCGCAACGAGGCCGTACATGGCCTGCCCGCCCAACCCAGGGTTCGCTGAACGCACCCCCCCGTTTGTCTGCCAGCGCGCTTGCGGTGCAGCACAGCGCCCACTAACAGAAGCCCCTAAACTCGAACGCTGTTCGATCCGATTGATCCATTAACCTCAGGCAGTGGCGTTTGTCGCGTCGGGGTCACGCCGCCCTTGAACCTGCACAAAAAATTCGTTCGCGCCCTGTTGCTGGCCCCCGTTTTGCTGGTGCTGCTTTTTGAAGAGTGGGGCTGGGAGCCTCTGGCGCGGGCTTTTGCCGCTTTGGGGCGGCTGCCCTGGTGGGCCGCGCTGGAGCGCCTGATTGCCCGCTTGCCGCCCTGGGCCGCGTTGCTGGCGTTTGGCGTGCCAGCACTCGTGCTGATTCCTGTCAAGTTGCTGGCTCTGTATCTGTTCGGGCGCGGGCATTTCGCGCTGGGTCTGTTCATGGTGATTGCCGCCAAAGTCACCGGCACTGCCATTGCCGCACGGCTGTTTCAGCTGACTCACCCTGCGCTGATGCGCATGCCCTGGTTTGCGCGCCTGTACAAACCCTGGAAGGCCTGGAAAGACAGATTGCTCAACCGCGTGCGCGCCAGCCGGCCGTGGCAGCTGGTCCGCCGCTTGAAAAACCGTGTGAAGGCGTTCGGGCGCGCGGGCTGGCGGCGGTTGAAAGCCGCTTTCGCAAGGGCCACGTCCTGACCCCGTGTGGTGATTTGCTTATTGGGCGGTGCGGAGCAGAGTGTCATCAAGACTGAAAGTTTTAATTGATAACTCCTAAACTGATAGCTAGACAGGCAGCAAATACTTGGGCTACAGGGCGATTTGGTATAAAAATGGTGTTTTTCGAAGGGTGGCTGTGCCTTTTCGCTCCAACGGACTCGGTGCGCAGGGTTTTCGCAGCGCAGGGCTTTCGGCCATACTCAAGCCCCGCTGAAGACCACGCTACGCCAGCCCATCGCAGAGTGACTTGCCCGACGGCTCTGTGCATCAGCTGGGCTGGCAACTCTCCATCATCCCAACGCCACTGCACACCGTTCCACATTCACCATGCTCGACACACCACTTAAAACCTCCACTGACAAAAATAAGATCAAGTTCCTGCTCCTTGAAGGCATTCACCCGTCAGCGGTAAAAGTGCTGCACGCGGCGGGCTACACGAACATTGAAAGCCTGCCGGGCGCACTCGAAGGCGATGAGCTGCTGGCCAAAATTGCCGATGTGCACTTCGTCGGCATTCGTTCCCGCACCCAGCTCACGGCCGAGGTATTTGCGCACGCACATCGGCTGGCGGCTGTTGGCTGCTTTTGCATTGGCACCAACCAAGTGGACTTGGCGGCGGCCCGCGAGCGCGGCATTGCGGTGTTCAACGCGCCGTTTTCCAACACCCGCTCTGTGGCCGAGCTGGTGCTGGCCGAGGCGATTTTGCTGTTGCGTGGCGTGCCTGAAAAAAGCGCTGTGGCGCACCGTGGCGGCTGGTTGAAGTCGGCCGACAACGCTTTTGAGATTCGAGGCAAGACGCTGGGCATCGTCGGTTACGGCTCGATCGGCACGCAGCTGTCGGTGCTGGCCGAGGCGCTGGGCATGCAGGTGGTGTTTTTTGACGTGGTGACTAAGCTGCCGCTAGGCAACGCCCGGCAGGTGGGGCGCCTGGAGGATTTGTTGGCGCAGGCCGACGTGGTGAGCCTGCATGTGCCTGAAACCCAGGCCACCCAGTGGATGATCGGCGCGACGCAAATTGCGGCGATGAAGCCCGGCAGCGTGTTCATCAACGCCTCACGCGGCACGGTGGTGGACATTGAGCCGCTGGCCGACGCCCTGCGCGTCAAAAAGCTGCTGGGCGCCGCCATTGACGTGTTTCCCATCGAGCCGCGCAGCAACAAAGACACGTTCGAGTCGCCCCTGCGCGGGCTGGACAACGTGATTTTGACGCCGCACGTGGGCGGCTCCACGCTGGAGGCACAGGAAAACATCGGCATCGAGGTGGCTGAAAAGCTGGTGAAGTACTCCGACAACGGCACCTCCACTTCGTCAGTTAACTTCCCAGAAGTCGCCCTGCCCGCCCACCCCGGCAAGCACCGCTTGCTGCACGTTCACCACAACGTGCCGGGTGTGCTGTCCAACGTGAACAAGGTGTTTTCAGACAATCACATCAACATTTGCTCGCAGTTTTTGCAGACAAATGAGGCCGTGGGCTATGTGGTGATTGATATTGACGCAGCCCATTCAGACACCGCGCTGGCCAAGTTGGCCGAAGTCCCCGGCACCATTCGCACCCGGGTGCTGTTCTAAGCGGGTGCTTCAAGGCGGCGCTTGTCACAGCGCGCTTCTAAAATCACCGCATTGCAACAAAGGACAGACATTCATGGGTTCCATCAACTTCATCGGCGGCGAAAAAGGCGGCGTGGGCAAATCAGTCACAGCCCGGCTGCTGGCCCAGTACCTGATCGACAAGGAAAAGCCCTTCACCGGCTTTGACACCGACCGCTCGCACCACTCGTTCAACCGCTTCTACGAGGCCTATGCGTCCCCCGTGGTGGTTGACAGTTTTGAAGGCCTTGACCTGATTGTCAGCGCGTTCGAAGACAACCCCGAGCAGACGATCTTGGTGGATCTGGCGGCACAAACCTCAGCCCCGCTGGCGCGCTGGATTCACGACGCTGGCCTGATCGAGTTGTTCCTGCAGATGGGCATCATGGTCAACTTCTGGCACGTGATGGACGACGGCAAGGACGCGGTGGACCTGCTGGGCCGGCTGCTGGAAACCTACGGCTATGGCCCGAATTACATCGTGGTGCAAAACCACGGCCGCGGCTCGAACTTCGCGCTGCTCAAAGCCTCCAGCGAGTTGCAAAAAGCCCTTACGCATGGCGCCCACGTGATTGAACTGCCGCGCCTGCACGACGCCAGCATGCGCAAGATCGACCAGCACAACACCAGCTTCTGGAAATCCATCAACGACCGCGAGAGCGACCACGCCCTCGGGTTGCTGGAGCGCCAGCGCGTGAAAATCTGGCTGAAAAACGCCTACGAGGTGTTTGACACCCTGCCCATTTAAGGCCGGCGTACTGTCCGCTGCGTTGATGCACAGCGCCCGATTTCTCCCACCGCAGTTGGACGCTTCAGGCAGCTGCGTTTTTGTTGTGTTTCGAAGTGTATCTGTGCGGTAACGAACAGACTGCGTCAGCCATTGGCTCGAATATACGTAGGCCAACACGATTTTTTCATTGCGCAGGATGTCAAGGGGGGGTAGCACTCTAGGCGTTGCGCAATCCACCCCGCCGTCACATCCTGTCATGTCCAAAGCTGTCGTGAGTTCCGCTCAGATCCCCGCGCCGGCCGACGCGGCGTGGGACCGCGCGCTGCAGCTGCTGGTGGGCCCCGACACCAGCGCGTTCAACACCGCGATCCTGAATTCACTGGCCGCTGAGATCGCGGTGATCGACCTGAACGGTGTGATCCGGCAGGTGAACGACCCGTGGCGCGTGTTTGCCAGCGCCAATGGCGTGCAGCTCAGCGTCCCCGCGCCGCACACCGACATTGGCACCAATTACCTGGCCGTGTGCGCCGCCACCGCTGACAGCGCAGAAGGCCTGTCGCCCTCGTATGCCGGCATTCTGGGCGTGCTCAGTGGGGACTTGCCTCGTTTTGCTATGGAATACCCTTGTCACTCTCCGACTGAAGAGCGCTGGTTTGCCATGTGCGTGTTGCCACTGGGCAGTGGCCAGCGCACGGGCGCGGTGATTGCACACACCGACATCTCGGAATACAAGCGCATGGCCCGGGCGCTGCAAACCCAGAACGACGCGCTTGAAATTGCACGGGCTGCCGCTGACAAGGCGAACCGCGCAAAGTCCGAGTTTTTGTCCAGCATGAGCCACGAGCTGCGCACGCCGCTGGGCGCTATTTTGGGGTTTGCCCAGCTGTTGGAAACCGGGCTTCCGCCACCCACCCCACTTCAGCAGCGCAGCGTGGACCAGATTCTGCAGGCAGGCTGGTACCAGTTAGCGCTGATCAATGACATTCTTGACCTGGCGCTGGTCGAATCGGGCAAGCTGTCGCTGTCGCTGGAGCCCGTGCCACTCAGTGAGGTCATGACCGAATGCGAAGCCATGGTCGAAGTGCAGGCCGCCCAGCGCGGTGTCAGTGTGGTGTTCATGCAGCCACGCGCCTCGCTGTTTGTGCGTGCCGACCGCACACGGCTCAAGCAGGTGCTGTCCAACTTGCTGACCAACGCCATCAAGTACAACACCCTGGGCGGCTCGGTGGTGGTCGACTGCTCTTCAACCCAGCCTGGGCGCCTGCGCATCGGCGTGGCCGACACGGGCGTGGGCTTAAGCCGCCAGCAGATCACGCAGCTGTTTCAGCCTTTCAACCGCTTAGGGCAGGAAACGGGCGGCGAGGAAGGCACAGGCATTGGCCTGGTGATGGCCAAGCGCCTGGTCGAGTTGATGGACGGCAGCATCGGCGTGGACAGCGAATGCGGGCGCGGCAGTATGTTCTGGATCGACCTGGCGCTGGTCCCCCTGCCCGCTGCGCAGCCGTCCGATGCCGCCCTGCTGGCCTGCACCGCCGGGCCGCCGGAAGTGCAGGCCGTGGTGCACACGCTGCTGTACGTTGAAGACAACCCCGCCAACCTGATGCTGGTGGAGGCCGTGATGGCTCGCCGCACCGACGTGCGCCTGCTGTCGGCACGCGACGGCCCGAGCGGGCTGGCGTTGGTGCGCAGCAGCCTGCCCGACATCGTTTTGATGGACATCAACCTGCCCGGCATGAGCGGGCTTGAAGTCCTGACCGTGTTGAAAAACGACCCTGCACTGCAGCATATCCCGGTGCTCGCGCTGTCGGCCAATGCCATGTCGCACAACATCGAACGCGGCCTGGCTAACGGCTTTTTTGCCTACCTGACCAAGCCCATCAAAATCAACGCACTGACGAAGGCGCTGGACGAGGCGTTTGCGCTGGCTGCGGCTACCAAGGCCGCAAGCGCCGCTCCCCATCACCCGAAGGATTTGACATGACCATCGACCCTGCTGAAATTTTGGCAGCCCGCATTCTGATCGTCGACGACCAAGCGGCCAACATCGTGATGTTCAGCCAGTTGCTTGCGCAAGCCGGCTACACCAACATCAGCTCCACCCTGGAGCCCACCGAGGTGGCTAGCTTGCACGACGCCCACAACTACGACCTGATCCTGCTAGACCTTGTCATGCCCGCCATGGACGGCTTTGCGGTGATGGAAGCGCTGAAAAAGCGCAGCAAGGACCACTATTTGCCGGTGATCGTGCTGACCGCCGAGCCTGCCCACAAACTGCAGGCCCTGCAAGCGGGCGCGCGGGACTTCGTCAGCAAACCGTTTGACCTGCTTGAAGTCACCACCCGCATTCACAACATGCTGGAAACACGCCTGCTTTACCGGCGGCTGGGGTCTTACAACGAGGCCCTTGAAGGCATGGTGGCAACGCGCACCGCGCAGCTCAGCGCCAGTGAGGCGCGCTTTCGCGCGCTGGCCGAACTTGCCTCGGACTGGTACTGGGAGCAAAACGAAACCGGCGAATTCACCACGGTGTCAGGCCCGGTAGAGGACGTGATGGGCATGCGCATGACTGCCCTGTTCAGCAGCGAGGTCACGGCGGAGCAGACGGGCTGGAACGAGGCCGAGCGGCAAGTACTGCACGCCATGATTGCGGCGCGCCAGCCATTTCACGATTTTCTGTTCAGCCGCACGACAGCGCTGGGTACCCCGCAGCAGTTTCGGGTCAGTGGCGAGCCGATGTTTAACAACCAGTGTCAGTTCAAGGGGTTTCGGGGCATTGGCGCCGAGCTGCACTAGTCGGCGTTCACTCAAAAGCGTTTATTGTTCGGCGTAATGGGCTCCTAGCCCTGGCGTTTGCTTTACCTTACGCTATGAGTCAAAGAGCGTGCCGGATGTGAGCCATGGCCTCACTCAGACAACTTTCCCATGTACATCCGCAGCACATCCAGCTCATGGCGTCGCGGCGGCACGTCCGCAATGGAATCGTGCAGGCGTTGTTTGCAGACGCAATTGCCTTGCGAGCAGGCACTCGCCTCGCTACCGTGGGTCTTCAGGCTCGCTACTGGCGTCACAGCATCAGGCTGACCATCCAGTGGGTTCAGTTCTTTGTCGGCTGTCATACGGCCCTTTCACCGTGAATGCGGATTGAAATTGACGTCGCGGCGGGCTGGGTGGGCTTCATCATAAAAGACCTTTGCGCGGCGCGTTTCATGCAAGAGCGTTAGCCCCAGCACTGAATTTTCGGGCGCTTGTCCTACACGATCTGTACGTTGCCGAACACAATGCGTGATTTTTTTCACTTATTTTCAAATGTTGCGTCGCCGCATATTTACCCACACTGTGCGTTGTCGTACAGACAAGCCGCACACGCCATTCGCAGAATGCTCATTGCGCTTGTCGCCCGCAGGCCTTCTTCGCCACAAAAGCTGCAGGCACGGCCCAGTACATCGAGCGCGTTTGACGCCCCCCTTCAGGAGACCCCCATGAAATTACTTTTAGCCGCTGACGGCAGCGCCTTTACCCAAAAAGCACTGGTTTTTCTGGGCGAACACCGTGAATTGATGGCGGGAACTTACGAGGTGATCGTCATCAATGTGCAGCCGCCAGTACCGGGCCGCGTCACCACCATGCTGGGCGCCGCCGATGTGGCCGCCTACCACGCAGAAGAAGCTGAAAAGGTGCTAGCGCCTGCGCGCCAATGGCTTGCGCAACACGGCATCGCCCACCGCTGTCTGTCGGTGGTGGGCAACCCCGTGGATGAAATCGTCGCCGCTGCCCAGCGTGAAAACGTGGACATGGTGGTACTGGGCACCCACGGCCACAGCTGGCTGGGGCGCGCACTGATGGGCAGCGTGGCCCAGCGCGTGGTCACTGACAGTGACAGACCGGTGCTGATGGTGAAATAAGGCGGTGAAGACGGCATGGGCGCTCAATGCGCCAAGTACGATCTGCGCGGCTTATCCTATAGCGACATAGCGGTCGTTGCGGGCAGCGTTCACCACGCGCTGAGGCTGCGAGTCGAGCAGCGCCAGCGGCCGTGCACCGCCCAGCAGCGGGTGCGGCTGTACAAACCACACAGCAGTTTCCCAGCTGTCAAACGCGTCTTTAAGTTCCTGCATGACCCGCGAGACGCACGCTCGCACTTCGCAGGTGCCCGGCTCGAACTGAAACAGCGGCACCCAGAAGCTTTGTCGCCATTGGAAATTCAAAATATTGCCCGACGCAATTTGCTGCGCCAGCTGGGTCAGGGAGCCTGGCGCTTCAGCGTCCAGATGGTGGCTCAGGTCGTCGCCCCTTGCGGTTCCACCGCTGGGCCGAAAGGCTGATATCAGGGCCACGAACCCCACGGGTGTCGGATAACTGCTGATGGTCGGGTTGAGCGTGGCGTCCTCCGGTGTCAGACGGACTGGCGCAAACGCTAACGTCCCAGCCGCCAGCAACGGACTCACCAGACCTGTGCCCGCTCTCGCCAGCCAAGGCAATGAAAAGCGGGCGGGTGGCGTAGCGGCGGCGGTGGGTGTGTTCATGGTCGGGTCGCTGTAAAGACTGTGGTGAACAAAAAAAGCGTTTTGGCTAGGCTAAAACGCCGTGGCGCACAGCAGATGCAGTGGCGTTAAGTTTGACATTGAGTGTGGCGTCGGGGAGGCGCCAGCAAAAGCGGCGTTTGCCTTTTAAGTGGGTAGGACAGCGCGTGCGCTGCTCCAGAAGACCGTCGGTTGGGGATTAGCCATGCCGATGGCGCGGCACGGTGACGAGAGCGCTGCATCAGTGCGACAAAAACGCGCAGCGCTCGCCGCCCAGCAGCAGGTCTCGCGTCACGCCGCCCAACGCCCACTCGCGCAAGCGGCTGTGGCCATAAGCGCCTGCGACCATCACGTCGGCGCCCGCGTCCTGCGCCAGGGTGTACAACGCGTTGCCGTCGTTGCCGGTGGCCAGCGAGGCCATCACCTCACACTGAACGCCATGCGCCAGCAGCCAGGCGGCCACATCCTTGAGCTGCAGGTTGGCGGTATCCAGGCCACCGTTGGGCGCCACGGCAATCACGGCCACATAGGCGGCGCGCTTGAGCAGCGGCAGCGCGTCGGCCACGGCGCGGCGCGCTTCACGCGTGTCTTTCCAGGCCACCACCACCCGCGCCAGCTTGAGGGGCCCGGGCGCGTTCGGCACCCTCAACACGGGCCGGCCCACGCGCATTACCAGGTCGCTGGTATTGACCGCCCGTGATGGCCCGAAAAGATCGCCCTCCGACGTGGCCCCCGGCGTGGCAGGTGAGCCGGTGAGGACCAAGTCCGCACAGCGCGCCTGCTCGGCCAAGTAATCGGCAGGTGCGGCATACGTTACGGTGGAACGCCAGGCCGCATCAGGCACCTGGCCCTGCATTGCGGTCTGAAACTCATCTTCTGCCGCCTGCAGGCGCTGCTTGTTTTGCAGGCGGTCCTGCTCGTACAGCTCACCGCTGACATAGCCGTCGCCGTACACAATTTGCAACGGCTGGCACGCCGCAATGCCCACGGTGCGTGCGTCAAATTGCCGGGCCAGCGCCACGGCGGCCTGCAGCAACGGTACATTCGTCGTGCCCAGTTGCAGGTGCACCATCAGGGTTTTGTAAGTCATGTCGATGGCTCCAGTGTTGTGAATCAATCAACCGGCAAAGTCCAGCACCACGCGTGATGGCACCTGGCCGTTTTTAAGCCGCTGCATCACAGTGTTGATGGAGCCCAGCGGCTGCAGTTCGATGTCGGCCTTGACCGCGCCGCGTGCGCCAAACGCCAGGGCCTCGGCCATGTCGCTGCGGCTTCCGACGAAGGAGCCGCGAATCGTGATGCAGCGGGCCACCACATCAAACAGTGGCGTGGGGAACTCCCCCGGCGGAATGCCCACCAGTACGCAGGTGCCCCACTTGCGCGTCATGGCCACGCCCTGCTTGAAGGCGGGCAGTGACGGCGCGGTGATCAGCACGCCATGCGCGCCGCCGTCGGTCACTTGATTGACCTGTTCCACCACATTCGGGTGGCGGGCATTGGCCGTAACGTCAGCACCCAGGCGCGTGGCATGCGCCAGCTTGGCGTCGTCTACATCGACGGCGCACACCCGCAGGCCCATCGCCCGCGCGTATTGCACCGCCAGGTGCCCCAGCCCGCCCACACCCGACACCACCACCCACTGGCCGGGTTTGGCCTGGGTTTCCTTCAGGCCCTTGTAGGAGGTGACGCCCGCGCAGATCAGCGGCGCTGCCTCGTGCGGGGCGAGCCCGGCGGGAATATGCGCCACGTAGTTCGGGTCGGCGACGATGAAGTCGGCAAAGCCGCCGTTCTGCGTGTAGCCGCCGAATTGGGCCTGCGCGCACACCGGCTCGCGTGCCGCCAAGCAGTATTCGCAGTGCCCGCAAGCCGAGTACAGCCAAGGCACGCCGACGCGGTCGCCTTCCTTTACTGCCGTGACGCCAGCGCCCAGCGCTACCACGATGCCAATGCCCTCGTGCCCCGGAATAAAAGGCAGGCCAGGCTTTAGGGGCCAGTCGCCGTCGGCCGCATGCACGTCGGTGTGGCATACGCCGCAGGCTTCGGTCTTGACCAGCACCTGGCCCGGGCCGGGGGTGGGAACGGGCAGCTCCTGCAACTCGAGCGGCTGGCCGAAGGCGGTGACGACAGCGGCGTGCATGGTGGGGGTCATGGTGATCCTTAAGGTTGGAACATGAGGAAGCGGCGGGGTTGGCCGGGGAGCGGCACTCCGCCTATTGCTTCGTTATTGATAGCTGTCCAGGCAATAAATACCTGGTCTAGCGGCTGATTTGACGTAAAAAACAACTGCAACATGGCCTGCGCCGTGCCGTGGGCTTGTCAGGACGGCGCACTGCGCGCCACCAGCCGAACCATTTTTTTGTTCACGAATTCCTGAATGCCCAGGCTGCCCAACTCGCGGCCGTAGCCTGAGTCCTTGATGCCGCCGAACGGCAACTCGGCATCGGTCCAGTCGATGTTGTTGATGAACATCATTCCGGTGTCGATGCGGCTGGCCACGCGTTGGCCGCGCGCGATGTCTTGCGTCCACACCGAGCCACCCAGGCCAAAGTCCGAGTCGTTGGCCAGCGCAATCGCCGCTTCCTCGTCCTTGACCCGGAAAAATGACACCACCGGGCCGAAAAACTCGTCGCGGTAAGCCGGGTTGTCGGGCTTGATGTCTGACAGGATGGTGATTTCCATGAAGCTACCGGGCCGCTGAATGCGGCCGCCGCCCATCAGCAGCCTGGCCCCATGGTCGATCGCGGTGTCCACCTGCTTCAGCAGTTGAAGCAGCGCTGCCTCGGTTGACATCGGGCTGTGCGTGGTGGCCTCGTCCATCGGGTCACCGGGCGTCAGTAGCGTCAACGCGGCAGTGAACTGAGCCAAAAACGCATCGGCCACCGCGTCCACCACGATGAAGCGCTTGGCCGCGCAGCAGGTTTGCCCGCCGTTGTACATGCGGCCCCACACCGCCCAGGGGATGGTGGTGGCCAGGTCTGCGTCTTCGAGCACGATGAACGCGTCGCTGCCGCCCAGCTCCATGGAGGACTTTTTAAGGTTGTGCCCGGCGCGCGCCGCAATGCGCCGGCCGGCCGCCACGCTGCCCGTCAGGGCCACACCCTTGATGCGCGCGTCGTCAATCACCTGGTCCGACTGGTCGTGTGAAATGAAGAGGTTGGTGTAGAGGCCTTTGGGCGCGCCTGCGTCCAGCAGCAGCCGCTCGAACGCCATGGCGCATTGCGGCACACAGCCCGCATGTTTGACCACCAGCACATTGCCGGCCATGAGCTGTGGGCCCGCCACACGCGCCAGCTGGTAGAAGGGGAAGTTCCATGGCTCCACACAAAAGAGCACACCCAGCGGCGAGCTTTCCATGTGCGCTTCCCCGGCCACCGGGTGCAGCTTGTGCGGAGCCAGAAAGCCCTCGGCTCGCTCGGCGTAGTAGTCCAGAATATTGGCGCTGAAGCTGACCTCACCCCGCGCCTCGGTGATGCGTTTGCCCATCTCCAGCGTGGCCAGCCGGGCAAACGCATCGACATTGGCGCGCAGCAGTGCGGCGGCTTTGTGCAGCACGGCCGCGCGGTCCACAAACCGCCGGGTTTTCCACTGCGCGAAGCAGTCGTTCGCGTCGGCCAGCGACTGCTCAAGCCGCTCGCGGGTGAACTCGGCAAAGCTTTTGTCCAGTGTGCCGGTGAAGGGGTTGGTGCTTTGATAGCTCATATGGCGTACTTTCTGAGGTGCTGGCTGCAGCATGACTACCAGCGTAAAACTGGCGAGAATTTCAATCCGTGCGCCAGCACACACAGCGCTGTAGGACGTGGCACCCAACCCAAACATCGGCCGGGTCGCCTGGGCTCAAGTGATCAAAGCACCGCGTTGTAGAGACTCTGGTCCACGCTGTAGCAGGTGCAGGCCGCTGTTTCGAGGCCCCGCCGGTCCAGTACCTGCAACTCGCCGCGCCGGTAGGCAATTAGGCCGCTGCGCTGCAGCGCACTGGCGGCTGCGGTGATGCCCACGCGCCGCACGCCCAGCATGTGGGCCAAAAACTCCTGTGTCAGGTGAAAGTGGTCGGCATGCGCGCGGTCCTGGCTCATCAGCAGCCAGCGCGCCAGGCGCGGGCCGATTTGATGAAACCGCAGGCAGTTGGCGGTTGTGGCCTGCTGCGCCATCAGCACATAGACATAGCGCAGCAGGTGGCGGCGCAGCGGCTCACTGAGCGCCAATTGGCGCCGGAAGGCTTTTTGCTCAACCCGCAACGCCAGCCCGGCTCCCTGTACCAGCGCCTGCAGGGGCGCGGTGGTCACGCCCAGCACCAACTCGGCGCCCAGCATGCCTTCACGGCCAACCATGCCTACTTCCACGTCCATTCCCGCATGATGTTCGGCCAGGGGCAGGTGCGCCACGGGCGTGCTGGTTGCGATCAGGGAAATAAAACCGTTCACCGGGAAGTAAGCATGGCGAGTGAGCGTTCCCGGTTCACACAGCACTTCGCCCAGTGCCAGATCAACGTTCTGGCAGAGCTTCAACAGCTGTTTTCGGTCTTTAACGGGCAGCACTGCCAGCAGGTGGTTATGAGCGGTGGCACTCGGAGAAGTGCTAGGCTGGGCCAGCACGGCAGGGGAAGCCAGGGAATCAGTGGTCATGTCGCCTTCGTGGGCTTGCAGATGGGCATAAAGCAAAGCATTGCGACTTCAGCCTACGCATGACTTGATCGCTTGGCTGTGTGCCAGCGCACATAGTGACCACAAAAGCGAGGCATCGCGACTCTCTGAGAAACACTGGCGAAGATGGACTACACAACAAGACAACTTAAGGGCGGCCACCCTGCTTGAAGCACCGCGCATGCGCCATAAAACACAGCAGCCCAACCGCCCATGGGAACTCAGCTGGCTTGCGTGTTGGGCAGCAGCCGGTCGTACTCTTTCTTGACGACGGCATAGCACTCGCAGGTGCGCTCTTCAAGGCCAGGCCGGTCGAGCACCGTGATGCGGCCACGGGTGTAGCTGATCAGGCCCGCCCGCTGCAGCTTCAAGGCACCCTCCGTGACGCCCTCGCGCCGCACGCCCAGCATGTTGGCGATCAGCTCTTGCGTCATGACCAGCTGGTTGCCCTGCAGGCGGTCCAGGCTCAGCAGCAGCCAGCGGCACAGCTGCTGGTCGAGCGAATGGTGGCGGTTGCACACTGCCGTTTGTGCCATTTGCGTGATCAGGGCCTGGGTGTAGCGCAGCAGCAGATGCAGGACTGGCCCGGCACGTTCAAACTCTTCCTTGAGCACGCTGGCCGCGAGCCGAAAGCCTTTGCCGGCGCTTTGCACCACGGCCCGGCTGGGCGTGGAGCCGCCGCCCATGAACAGCGAGACGCCCACCAGCCCCTCATTGCCGACCACCGCGATTTCAGCCGAAGCGCCGTTTTCCATCACATACAGCAGCGACACAATCGCCGTGGTGGGAAAGTACACATGCGTGAGTGTGCTGCCCGACTCATAAATCACATAACCCAGGGGCATGTCCACCGCCTCAAGCTCCGCCCGCCAGCGAGCCAACTCCGCCTCGGGCAAGGACGACAGCAGGCGATTTTGGTTCAGGTCGTCATGTTTGACGGATTTGGCTTTAAGCGGCATAGGCAATGGTCAGGCGTAAAGTCGATGAAGCACACCCTCTGGCGTCGTCGGCAACTGTAGGTAAAGTTGCCGACTGTAGTCAATGTCAGCTCATAAGTATGTGCGCTATCGAACATATGCGCACAACCTGGCAGCGCCTTGCTGTGCGGTGACGCACAGACATCAAGCACCAAACCGACTAACTTGGAAGAATGACAGACGTGGGCGCGACAGCGTCACAACGGCACGCTATTCACTCACAAAAGGAACGCCATGACGCGTTGGACGGGACTTTTTTCGATCACACACAGCCGCATGGCTTACTGCGCGGACTTTGTCATTTACGGCGCTGCGGTCGGTGCCATGCTGATTTTTGTAGGGCTGCATGCCGCAGTGGGCCAGCGCGCATTGCTGGCTGCGCTGGCGCTGGGTGGCTTCGCGGCCTGGTCGCTGCTGGAGTATGGGCTCCACCGCTTTGTGTTGCATGGACTGGCGCCGTTCAACCGCTGGCACGCGGCCCACCACGCCCAGCCCATGGCGCGCATCAGCACACCAACCGTCGTCAGCGCAGGGTTGATCGGCCTGCTGGTGTTGGCGCCCGCCTGGTGGGCGCTGGGCAGCGCTGCCGGGACAGCGCTCACTCTGGGGGTGACAGCTGGCTACTTTGTGTATGCCGTGACACACCACGCCGTGCACCACTGGCGCAGCGGCAGCAGCGTGGGCAGCCGCTGGCTGCAGCAGCGCAAGGTGTGGCACGCGGTGCACCACCTCAAGCAGGCCAGCGGTGTGCAGCCAGGGCGCTACGGCGTCAGCCTGTCACTCTGGGACAGTGTCTTCAAAACTGACCGCGACGCCACTACTGCGCTCATCAAAAAATAGCAGTCCAGGCAGTAGATACCTGGGCTAGCGGGCTAAATGACGTCAAAAATGACGGCTACGAAGCTTTTCTGCCTGTCATTGCGGCCTTGACCCGCAAACCATAAAGCTTTCAAACAAGCCAGCACGGTGCGGGTTCGTGGGTCCCGGATCGAGTCCGGGATGACAAGTCAACAGCGTTTGTCGTGACTTGGGATACCTAAATCCTCACAGCTTGGCAGCCGCGGCAGACGCTCAGGACCCCTGCCCTGCCATAGAAACCGGCAAGCCCAGCATGGCAGCCAGCGCGGTGGTGGACAAGGAACCCTGATGTGTCACCAGCGCGCCGGTTTGGGCGTGACGGGCCACCAGCGTAGGGATGGAGGTGAAGTCCAGGCGCGTCATCAGTGCGGTGTTGGTGGCCACAGCCGCCAGTTGTTTGTCAGCCCCATTGGCCGCTGCGATACCGCCCTTGCCGGCTTGCATGGAGGCTTCGTGCGCATCCATGGCGGCCACCGGGTCGCCAGCCGCGAGCAGCGCTGCACCCTGGAGGCGGCTGGTGTCGTTCAGCAGGCCGACCGGCATCCACACGAACCGCGCCCGTGTCGTCAACGGGCGGGCGGCCTTCCACAGCTCGGTGCAGTGCGGGCATTGGGGGTCAAAAAATACATACACCGTGTGCGCTGCCATGCTGGAGCCGACCGAGAAGCCGACGCCTTCAGCCGCCACAGCCTCGAGCGTGACCGCTTTTACGCGGGCAGAGGCTGCCGACGCGGCGGGGGTTGTCGGGGCGGCGGGTGCCGCAGCGCCGGGGGTCTTGCCGCAACCCGCAAGCAGCCCCAGGGCGGCTGACAGGGCCAGCACAACAAAGATAGCCGGAAAAATGGCGAAACGCGTCAGAGGCGTCAGGGGTGTCAGGCGAAAAGGCATCACAGTGGCTTTCAAAAAGGCCGAGCGTTACCCGAACGGCAGGTGGGAAGGTAAAGCGCTGGGTGCTCAGGCCGCCCGCAGCGCTGCCTTGAGCTGCTCGCCGATTTCAGGCTTGTGCGCAAACGGGTTGGTCGGGTTGCGCGCCTGCAGCACGTCTTCCATGCGCGTTTGCACCGACTTGATGGCCTTGGGGTGGCTGTAAATGTAAAACTGGTTGGCGGCCACTGCATCAAACACCAGCTGCGCCACATCCGCCGCGCTGACCTTGCCGGAGTCCACCGCCTTGCCGGTCATGGCCTGGCCGATCAGCTGGCTTTTGGTCGGCTTGCCGCTTTTCAGCTCTTCGGGGCGGTTGCGGTGGCTCAGAGCAATGCCGGTGGCCACAAAAAACGGGCACAACACGCTGGCGCCGATCTGATCGGTAACGAGCTGCAGGTCCTGGTAGAGCGTCTCACTCAGAGACACCACCGCGTGCTTGCTGACGTTGTAGACGCCCATGTTGGGCGCGTTGAGCAGCCCAGCCATGCTGGCGGTGTTGATGATGTGGCCCTGCCACGCGGGGTCAATAGCAGCGGCGGCCAGCATCATGGGCGTGAAAATACGCACGCCGTGCACCGCGCCCATCACGTTGACGCCCAGCACCCATTCCCAGTCTTTGAGCGTGTTTTCCCAAATCAGGCCACCGGAGCCAACACCGGCGTTATTGAAGACAAAATGCGGCGCGCCGAAGCGTTCGAACACCGCTGTGCCCATGGCCTGCATCTGGTCGGCGCTCGACACGTCGAGCTTGAAGGCGAGTGTTTGAGCGCCCAGGGCGGTGATCTCACGCTCGGCGGCGTCGAGCGCGTCTTGCTGCACGTCCACCAGCACCACATTCATGCCGCGCTGGGCGGCAATGCGGGCGCATTCGAGGCCAAAGCCCGAGCCCGCGCCCGTCAGCACGGCAGTCTTGCCTTTGAAATCTGTGATCATTTTTGTCTCCGTTGGGGGTTGTGGATCGGTTATCGGTTATCGGTCGTTGTCGCCCGGCTCATCAAGCGCGCACCATCTCGATGTGCAGGATGCCGTCTTCCATGTAGGGCTCGCCCGCCGGGGCAAACCCGTGCTGCTGGTAAAAAGCGGCCAGCCGCGCCTGCGCGCCAATACGTACGGGCTGCGCCCCCCAATGCACTGTCATGCACCCAAGCGCCTGCTGCATCAGCTGGTGGCCCAGGCCGGTGCTGCGCTGGTGGGGATGGGTGATCACGCGGCCAATGGCGGCTTCGGGATATTTGAGGCCGGCTGCAAAACAGCGGGCATAGGCCACCAGCTCACCATTCAGGCGGCCCAGCAGGTGCATTGCCTGGTCGTCGGTGCCGTCGATGTCTTGAAAAATACAGGCCTGCTCGACCACAAACACGGCGCTGCGCAGCTGCAGCACCGCGTACAGCGCGTGGGTGCTCAGCGCGTCGAAGGGCTTGAACTGCCAGTCCGGTGTCATGGGGTGTGCGTTGCCCTGCCCGTGGCCGCTCAGGCGGCCAACAGCCGAAAGCCGATGCGTGGGAAGTGCACATGCACCGTGCCCGCGCGCTCATCTAGGCGGCGCAACGTGTAGTGCATGCGCGTGGCAGCGATCAACTCGCCCTCGGTAAGCTCCGGACCAAAGGTTTCGGCCGCTACTGTCACGCGGCTGCCCAGCGCCATGCCGTGCTCGTCCTGGAAGGGCTCGTCTTTCAGCGCCGCCGGGGTGGCGGCGGCAGCCACGGCAATGGCCTGCTCGCTGCTGAATTTCTCCATCGGGCCGTGCCCAATCGCCGCCATGCGGTCCATCCAGGCGAGCACGGCAGGAGTGGCGTCGAAAACATCGGCCACCACCGGCGTGCGCACGCGGGTGAACCACAGCGGGTGAAACATCGCAAAGTCGGTAATGCAGGGTGTGTCGCCCAACAAGAACGGATGGTCGTCCAGCATGTCCGACAGGCGGCGCAAATATGACTTGTAAGCGCCCGTGGCATCTGCCGGGCGGTGGCGCTGCATCCCCAGGCTCATGGCCTTGCGGTCCTCCGCAAAAGCTTTAGCGGCGTCGGCTGGCAACGTGGCGAACATCTGGGCAAAGCCCTTCGGCTGCAGGTTGTGCGCCATAGCCGCCCAGAACAACGTGTGGTCCGCCCAGTGCGCCAGGGTACGCGCCATCCCTTTGCTGTGCGCCGGGTACAGCGTGGGCTCCGGCGCCAGGTGCTCCAGCACGTCGGCAATCAGGGCGGTGTCGCAGTAGATGTCTGCGCCAATCTGCAACACCGGCGTTTTGCGGTAACCGCCCGTCAGCGCCACCAGACCCGGCTTGGGCATGATGGACGGGATGATGACCGACTTCCAGGGAAGCTTTTTGTAGCCCAGGATGAGCCGAACTTTTTCAGCAAATGGCGAGGTCGGGTAGTGGTGCAGGATGATGTCAGCCATGGCGCACCCCTTCGTTTTTAGGCGTCAAACCAGTTTGACGACCTGTTTGCCGAAGTTTTTGCCCTTGAGCAAACCCAAAAACGCTTCTGGTGCGGCTTCGATGCCAACCGCCACCGACTCGCGTGGCCGGAGTTTTCCAGTGCCAACCAGGGTGCCCAATTCTTTGAGCGCGGCTGGCCAGACGTCCATGTGCTCAGCGACGATGAAACCCTGCACCCGGAGGCGGCTGCGCAAGATCAGCGCGGGCTGCGCCAGCGGGGTGGGCTGACCGTCGTAGCCTGAAATCATGCCGCACACCGCAATGCGGCCAAAGTCGTTCATCAGCGGCAGCACCGCGTTGAGCACCAAGCCCCCCACGTTTTCAAAGTAGCCGTCGATGCCTTTGGGGCACACGACTTTCAGGGCCTCGGTGAGCGATTCGGCGGTGTCGTGCAACTTGTAGTCGACGCAGGCGTCAAAGTGCAGCTCGTCCACCGCGTATTTGCATTTGTCGGGGCCGCCGGCAATGCCGATCACGCGGCAGCCACGCGCTTTGGCCAGCGCTGCAAAGGCACTGCCCACAGCGCCTGTGGCCGCGCTGATGGCGACGGTGGCGCCTTCTTTCGGCTCAATGATGTGCACGAGGCCGTAATAGGCCGTGACGCCGGGCATGCCGACAGCACCCAGGTAATGCGACAGCGGCACGTGCGTGGTGTCGACCCTGCGCAGAGCGCCCACGACGTCGGCGTTGACGACGCTGTACTGCTGCCAGCCGCCCATACCGACGACGGTGTCGCCCACCGCGAACTTGGCGTTCTGGCTTTCGACCACTTCGCCCACGGTGCCGCCAATCATTACTTCGCCGAGCGCTTGTGCCGCCGCGTAGTTCTTGCTGTCGTTCATGCGGCCCCGCATATACGGGTCCAGGCTCAGAAAGTGGTGGCGCACCAGCACCTGACCGGGGCTCAAAGCGGGGGTGTCGGTGGTCGCGAGCCTGAAGTTGCTGGCGACGGCTTCGGCGGTGGGGCGGTTGTCGAGTAAGACTTGTTGGTTGCTGGGCATGATAGGCTCCTGTTGAGGTTAAGTTGCTACTGACTTGATAGCTGCTCAGGCAGTAAACGCCCGGGCTAGAAGGTGATTTGACCTAAAAAACACGCTCAATCGGTCGACAGCACGCCTGCCGGGCCCACCGATGTGGGAGTGGCCGCGTTGCCGCTGAAGTCGTTGATGGTTTTGGGCCCAGTGACCAGCCGTTTGACGTACTTGAAGGTGCCGGTGGCGTGCGTGCACGCTCTGCCCTGCTCGTCGAACAGCGTGGCCTCGGTGAACGCCAGCGTGGCCGTGCGATGAATCAGCCGCCCCTTGGCCGTCAGGCGGCTGCCGTCGCCCGGTGCGGGGCGCATGAAGCTGGTTTTCATCTCGATGGTGACCACACCCGACTCTTTTTGCACGCTGCGCGCCGCCACGGCCATGGTGACGTCCAGCAGCGTCATGCAGGCCCCGCCGTGCGTTACCGCGAAGGAATTTAAGTGCTCCGGCTGCGGCGTGTAGCCAATGGCCGACTCACCCCCCTCGAACAGCTCCAGCGCAAAACCCAGGTGACTGACAAACGGGATTTCAGCACCGAACCGGGCGTCAGACACGCTTATCCGCCTGTGACTGAACTGACGCCGCCATCCACCGCCAGCCATTGGCCCGTGATATGTTTGCCTGCGTCCGACGCATACAACACGCAAAGGCCTTTCAGGTCTTCGTCGTCGCCCAGGCGGCCCAGCGGTGCGTGGGACGCGAGCTTTTCCTCGCCCATCGCCTTGAGCGTGCCCATGGTCATCTTGCTGGGGAAAAAGCCGGGGCAAATCGCATTGACCGTGATGTTGTAGGCGCCCCATTCACAGCCCAGGGCGCGAGTAAAGTTGACCACCGCCCCTTTGGAGGTGTTGTAGGCCACAGTGGTCATTTCACGCGGGTTGCCGCCCAGGCCGGCAATCGACGCGACGTTGATGATGCGGCCCGAGCCGTGCGGGATCATGCTGTGTTTGGCAATGTGCTGGCTCAAAATGAAGTAGCCGCGGATGTTGACATTCATGACCTTGTCCCACGCCTCGACTGGGTGATCTTCAGCTGGTGCGCCCCATGCTGCACCGGCGTTGTTGACCAAAATATCGACACGGCCCATGCGCTTGATGGCTTCGTCGCCCAGCGCACGGATGTCGGCTTCCTTGGAGCAGTCGGCGGCAATCCAGTCCACGTCAATGCCTGCTGCTTTCAACTCGGCAGCGGCTTCGACCAGGTCGGCCTCCTTGCGGGAGCTCAACATGACCTTGGCGCCAGCCTCGCCGAGGGCTTGGGCCAGTTGCAGGCCCAACCCGCGTGAGCCGCCGGTGACCAGTGCGGTCTTGCCGGTCAGGTCAAACAGTTGTTGAATCGTGCGGGGGGTGGTCGCTGCGGGGATGGGGGTTGCCATGGTCTTGACTCCTACGGTTTGAATGAATTCAGGCTTCGTAGTCCATGTCAACACGTGACTGACGAAGCAGGCCCAGCGCGCCTGCGACAGCCTGATGGTGCGGGTGCACCTGGTAGGCCGCCAATGCTTGCGCGCTGTCGAATTCGGAGTAAAGCACAACATCACAGCTGCCCGCCAGAGTGGCTGTCTTCGTGGCGACTTCAAAGGCGCCCATGCCGGGCACGATGTTTTTGCAGGTGTCCAGCTGGGCCTTGAAGCTGGCGGCGTCAAGCGGGCTCTTCAGTGTCCACATCACGATGTGTTTGAGCATGGTCAGACCTTGATGCGCGAACGCACATAAATCAACACGCAGCCCACGGCGGCCATGACCGAGCCGGCCGCCACCATGATCCAGCCGATGGCGTTGTCGGCCTTGCCGACGAAGATGCCGAGGACGAGCGTGAGCAGACCACCGAAGATCAGCGTCCAGATGACGTTGTGGAGGCGTGCGACCGACGGGTCTGTGGGGTGGTTGGCGCCCGGTTTGTAAAAACCCATCAGAAGGCCTCCTCGGGCAGGTCGGCACAGGTCAGGTCGCGGCTGGCGACCACCTGCAGCCAGGCGTCAATTTTCGGCAATTCGTAGTAATAAAAATAGGTCATAGCGGCTATTTTGCCTGCGCTGGAAGGCGCAGATTTCGCCTCGTCAACACGCAGAACCGCCAGCGCGACGTCCAGCCAGATCCAGGCCAGCACGGTGTGCCCAAACGCCTGCATGTAGGGCACGGCATTGGCCAGCGCATCCGTCGGGTTGCCAGTGGCCCAAGCCGCCTTAGTGGCGCTGCCAATCTGTTGCAGGGCTTTGCCCAGCGCGTTGGCGTGGGCGGCCAGCACGGGAACCTCAATGGCGTGCTCAATGGTGCTGTTGATGCGGGCGGCCAGCAGGCTCAGGCCCCTGCCCTGCTCCATCAATACCTTGCGGCCCAACAAGTCCAGTGCCTGAATGCCGTGGGTGCCCTCGTGGATCATGTTCAGGCGGTTGTCGCGCCAATACTGCTCGACCGGGAAGTCACGCGTGTAGCCGTAACCGCCGTGGACCTGAATCGCCAGCGAATTGGCTTCCAGGCACCACTCGCTGGGCCAGCTTTTGGCGATCGGCGTCAGCACTTCCAGCAGCATGCGGGCGTCGTCGGCCGCCTCAGGGGTGGCCGTGTGGTGCTCGTCCACCAGCCGGGCGCAGTACAGTTCCAGCGCCAGTGCGCCTTCGCAATACGATTTTTGCGCCAGCAGCATGCGCTTGACGTCGGCGTGTTCAATGATGCGGATTTGTGGTGCGGCGGCGTCTTTGCCGCTAGGGCCCATGGCGCGGCCTTGTGGCCGATTCTTGGCATAGTCCAGGCTGGCGTAATAGCCCGCCAGGCCCAGCATGGTCGCAGCCATGCCCACACCAATGCGCGCCTCGTTCATCATGTGGAACATGCAGCGCAGGCCTTCATGCGGCTTGCCCACCAGGTACCCGACGGCACCGGCCTGCCCCGCCACCGGGTATTTGCCTTCGCCAAAATTAAGCAGCGTGTTGGTGGTGCCGCGCCAGCCCAGCTTGTGGTTCAGGCCGGCCAGTGCCACGTCGTTGCGCACCCCGGTCAGCTGACCCGCCGTATCCACCAGCTTTTTCGGTACGATGAAAAGAGAAATGCCGCGCGTGCCGGGAATCAATTTGCCGTCAGGGCCGGGGATTTTGGCCAGCACCAGATGGATGATGTTCTCAGTCAGCTCATGCTCACCGGCTGAAATCCACATCTTGTTGCCCTTGAGGCGGTAGCGTGCACCCAGCGGGTCGGCCTCAAACCCGTCTCCATCGGGAAGGGCGCGGGTGGTCACGTCACTGAGGGACGAGCCCGCCTGCGGCTCCGACAGGCACATGGTGCCCGAGAAGCGACCTGCAAATTCGTTCTTGGCAAACACCTCTTTTTGCGCCTCGGTGCCGTGCACCATCAGCAAATTGGCATTGCCGGTGGTGAGCATGCCCGAGCCAATGCTGACCGAAGCCATCGCAAAAAACGCATTGGCCGCTGCCTCGACCGTGTAGGGCAGTTGCATGCCGCCGGCTTCGTAGTCCTGCGCGGCGCTGAGCATGCCGGAGGCGGCGTAGGCTTTTTGCGCGTCGTATGTAGCTTGCGGCAGCGTGACTTTTTCGCCATCGAAATGCGGCTCCTGCGTGTCCACCGTGCGGTTGAATGGGGCGTACTTCTCACGCGCGATGCGTTCGCAGGTGTCAAACACCGCGTCAAAGGTTTCGCGGGAATGGTCGGCAAAGCGAGGACGCGCCGACAGGGTCTCAGCGCCCAGCCACTGGTAGAGTAAAAAATCGAGAGTAGGACGGAGTGCCATGAAAGGTTGCCTTAAAGGGTTGCCTGGAAAAATTAAAAGGGACCGGGCCGCACGTGAATTTTGGGTTCAGTGCGGACGCGGTCCCGTCAGGTGACGCGAAAGCGAAGCAGAGGTTTACAACACCTCAAACACGCCCGCAGCACCCATGCCGCCGCCGATGCACATCGTCACACAGACGCGCTTCGCACCGCGGCGTTTGCCTTCGATCAGGGCGTGGCCCGTCAGACGCTGGCCAGTCACGCCGTACGGGTGGCCCACCGCGATCGCTCCGCCATTGACGTTGAGTTTGTCCATTGGGATGCCGAGTTTGTCAGCGCAATACAGCACCTGCACGGCAAACGCTTCGTTGAGTTCCCACAGATCGATGTCGTCGACGGTCAAGCCCAGTTTGGCCAACACCTTGGGAATGGCGAATACCGGGCCAATGCCCATTTCGTCCGGATCACAACCGGCCACGGCAAAGCCGAGGAAGCGGCCAATCGGCTTGAGGCCACGGGCAGACACCAGCTTTTCGTTCATCATGACCACGGCGCCGCCGCCATCCGAAAACTGGCTGGCGTTGCCAGCCGACACCACACCACCGGGAATGGCGGGCTTGATGCCGCTGATACCTTCTTTGGTGGTGCCTGGGCGAATGCCTTCGTCGTGGCTGACGGTGACTTGTTTCGTCGTCAGGCCCATGACCGGATCGGCCACACCCATGGTCACGGTGATGGGGGCGATCTCGGCGGCGTATAAACCGGCTTCCAGTGCGGCCGTGGCTTTTTGCTGGCTCATGGCACCGTACTCGTCCATGCGGTCGCGGCCAATGTTGTAGCGCTTGGCAACCTGCTCGGCGGTCTGCAGCATGTTCCAGTAAATCTCCGGCTTGTTTTTAGCCAGCCAGTCGTCGCGCAGCATGTGGGTGTTGGCTTCTTGCTGCACGCAGGAAATGCTTTCAACACCCCCGGCCACGTACACATCGGCTTCACCGGCAATGATGCGCTGGGCCGCCGTGGCAATAGTCTGCAGGCCTGAGGAGCAAAAACGGTTGATCGTCATGCCAGACACGGTAATCGGCAGGCCAGCGCGCAGGGCGATCTGACGGGCGATGTTGGAGCCAGTCGCGCCTTCGGGGGTGGCGCAGCCCATGATGACGTCGTCGACCTCACCGGGGTCAATGCCGGCGCGGGCTACCGCGTGCTGAACGGCGTGGCCGCCGAGCGTGGCGCCGTGCGTCATATTGAAGGAGCCCTTCCAGCTTTTGGCCAGGGGGGTGCGGGCAGTCGAAACGATGAGTGCTGAAGTCATGGAGATCTCCGGAATTCTGAAAGTGACATGGAAAACTGACGCAATCCGCCTGCGCATCAAAGCGCCGGAGTGAATGAGTTTGGGTCAGTCGTGGTTCAATTAATTGAAGGTCTTGCCTTCAGCCGCCAAGCGGGCCAGCAGCGGTGCGGGCTGCCAGAATTTCGCGTCGTCCAGCGGGTTCTTGGCAAATCGGTTCATGGCTTGCACCACATTGAATAAGCCGACTTGGTCAGCGTAGTTCATGGGGCCGCCGCGGTAGATCGGGAAGCCATAGCCCATCAGGTAGACCATGTCGATGTCGCTGGCCTTCGACGCTATGCCTTCCTCCAGAATGTGCGCGGCCTCGTTGACCAGCGAATACACCAGACGCTGAACGATTTCTTCGTCAGAGATCTTGCGTGGCGTGATGCCCAGCGAAGCGCGGTGTGCCTCAATCATCTGCACCACTTCCTGGTTCGGCACCGCGTCGCGTTTGCCAGCAACGTAGTCGTACCAGCCTGCACCAGTTTTTTGGCCGAAACGGCCCTTCTCACACAGCAAGTCAGCGGTCTTGCTGTACTTCATGTCAGGCTTTTCAAGGTACCGGCGCTTGCGAATCGCAAAACCGATGTCGTTGCCTGCCAGGTCGCCCATGCGGCACGGCCCCATGGCAAAGCCGAATTTTTCAATCGCTTTGTCGACCTGTGCGGGGGTGCAGCCTTCGTCGAGCAGAAAGCCGCCCTGACGCCCGTACTGCTCGATCATGCGGTTGCCGATAAAGCCGTCACACACGCCGGACACCACAGAAGTTTTCTTGATCTTTTTGCCCAACGCCATCACGGTGGCCAGCACGTCCTTGGCGGTTTTTTCGCCGCGCACGACTTCGAGCAGCTTCATGATGTTGGCCGGGCTGAAGAAGTGCGTGCCAATCACGTCTTGCGGGCGCTGGGTGAACGCCGCGATCTGGTTCATGTCCAGCGTGGAAGTGTTGGAGGCCAGGATGGCACCGGGTTTCATCACGCGGTCCAGCTCGGTGAAGACTTTTTCCTTCACGCCCATCTCTTCAAACACGGCCTCGATCACCATGTCGGCATCCCCCAGGTCGTCATAGCTCAGCGTGGTGCTCAGCAGCGCCATGCGCTCGTCGTATTTGGCCTGCTTGAGTTTGCCTTTTTTAACCTGGGACTCGTAGTTTTTGCGGATGGTGGCCAAGCCACGGTCCAGTGCCTCTTGTTTCATCTCCAGCATCTTGACGGGGATGTCTGCGTTCAGAAAATTCATGGCGATGCCGCCGCCCATGGTGCCCGCGCCAATCACGGCAATGGACTTGATGTCGCGCTTCGGGGTATCGGCCGGCACGTCGGGAATTTTGGACGCAGCGCGCTCCGCCATAAAAATGTGACGCAATGCTTTGCCTTCAGGGCTCCACATCAACGCCACAAAAATATCGCGCTCAAACACCATGCCGTCGTCAAACTTGAGCTTGGTGGCGGCTTCCACAGCGTCCACGCACTTGGCAGGCGCTGGGAAGTTTTTGGCCATACCCTTGACCATGTTGCGAACAAACTGGAAGTACGCGTCGCCGTTGGGGTGCTTGCACGGCAGGTTGCGTACCAACGGGAGCGGTCGTGTGTCGGCAATCGACTGCGCGAATGCCATGGCCTCTTGCGCCAATGATTCTGCCGAAGCGGCCATGCGGTCAAACAGCTTCTGTCCCGGGATTTGGGCCAACATCTCACTTTTAACCGGGTCGCCCTTGACGATCATGTTTAGCGCCACTTCAACACCCAGCGCGCGCGGCAGTCTTTGCGTACCACCGGCGCCAGGAACCAGGCCGAGTTTGACTTCAGGCAAAGCCACGCTGCAGCCGGGCGCAGCAATGCGGTAATGGCAGCCCAGTGCCAGCTCAAGCCCGCCGCCCATGCACACTGAATGAATCGCTGCCACCACAGGCTTGGCAGAGTTTTCAACCGCAAGAATGACGCTCAGTAAATTCGGTTCGGCCAGGGCCTTGGGGGAGCCAAATTCCTTGATGTCCGCACCGCCTGAAAAAGCCCCGCCAGCGCCTGTGATGACGATGGATTTAACGGCAATGTCGGCGTTGGCCTTCTGCAAGCCGTCGGTAATCCCCTGTCGCGTGGTGTGTCCCAATCCGTTCACAGGCGGGTTGTTCAGCGTGATGACGGCCACGGACCCGTGGACTTCGTAAAGAGTGGTCATTGAGCAGATTTCCTTGGGTTAAACAGATGGTTCAAAGGGACAGTCGCGACAAAAACGTTGGACGACAGTTGAAAATAAAAAGCGCTGCGCGCTTAGCGTCCGCTGCAGATTGGACAGGAGAAAGACGCGAGGTGGAACGCTGACGCGCCAGAACAGATTGACAGTCCCGGTTGTCAGGCACCTCAAAATAGTACGACCGTTCGCTTATTGATTGTAGATGTGCAAGCATTCAGCGCAAGCCGGGATTGCCGTGGCCAGTCTCAGCCGTGACAAGCTCTGCAGCACGCGCATCGCTCACACCTCCAGCCATTCTTTACGCGTGTCAGCGTCGGCTCGCAAGCTGTCCGGCGTGCCTTCAAACACGATTCTGCCATGGCCCATCACCAGAGCACGATCCGAAATTGCCATCGCAATCGTCAGCTTTTGCTCGATCAGCAGCACAGACAACCCGCGTGCTTTCAGCAGTTGCAGATACTGCCCTACCAGCTCCACGATCTTGGGCGCAAGGCCTTCGGTGGGCTCGTCAATGATGATGAGGTCGGGGTCGCCCATCAGGGTGCGGCACAGTGTCAGCATTTGCTGCTCGCCGCCAGACAAAACGCCGGCCTCGGTGTGTTGCCGTTCCTTGAGTCGAGGAAACATGCCGTACATGTCGTCGAACGACCAGCGAGACGTTTTACCCCCGCGCAGTCCCGCGTTTTTCTGCCCCAACATGAGGTTCTGGTGCACAGTGAGTTTGGCAAACACATCCCGGTTTTCCGGCACGTAACCAATACCCAGATGCGCCACCTGAAAAGCTTCCTTGCCGACCAGATTACTACCCTTCCACTGGATATCGCCCTCGCAGTGAACCAGGCCCATGATGGCTTTGGCGGTGGTTGAGCGGCCCGATCCGTTGCGGCCCAACAGCGCCACAATCTCGCCGGGCTGAACATCAAAGGACACACCGTGCAGCACATGGCTTTTGCCGTAGAACGCGTGAAGATTCTGAATTTTTAGCATGCTCAATCCTGGTGGCCGGTTGCCTGCTGATCGGCCACCGATGAGCCGAGATAGGCTTCCTGCACGTGCTGGTTGGCGCGCACCGCTTCGGGCGTGTCGTAGGCCAACACCTCGCCATAAACCACGACGGCAATTTTGTCGGCTAGGCCAAACACCACCCCCATGTCGTGCTCTACCGTCAGCAGTGTTTTACCGACGGTCACTTCCTTAATCAAACTAATGAAGCGGCTGGTTTCAGACCGGCTCATGCCAGCAGTGGGCTCGTCCAGCAAGATGACATTGGCGCCGCCAGCAATCGTGATGCCGATTTCAAGCGCGCGCTGTTCGGCATAGGTCAAATTGAGCGCCAGAACGTCGCGTTTTTTATCCAGCTTGATCATCTGCATCAACTCGGTGGCGCGCTGGTTGGCGTCGTCCAGATCCGCCAGAAATTTGAAAAACGTGTATTTGTAGCCTAGGCTCCAGAGCACACCGCAGCGCAGGTTTTCAAACACGCTCAGCTTGGGGAAAATATTGGTGATCTGAAAGCTGCGGCTCAGGCCCATGCGGTTGATCTCGAACGGCCGCTTGCCATTGATGCGTTGGCCATTCAGCAAAATCTCACCGCTGCTGGGCTCAAACCGGCCACTGATCAGATTGAACAATGTAGATTTGCCCGCCCCGTTGGGACCAATGATGCCGACACGTTCGCCAGCCGGCACCGCGATATTGATACCGCGAATGATCTCGGATTTTCCGAAGCTTTTTCGCAAGTCCTTGAGTTGCAGCGCGTAAGGCGCAGTGGTTGAATCGGTGGTGACCATATCGGAATAGTGTGCAGAAGGTGTTTGGGCGGTAGCGGGCTCGGGCGTAAGAACTGCCGACATTAAGGAGCCTCCTTGCGCTGAATGTCTGCCTCAATCGACTCCTGAATGTCGCTCCATCGACGCGCAAAGCGGCGGCGGCTCCATTCAAACAGCCCTATGCCAACCAGCATGATCGCTGCAGCGCCCACCCAGCTGCCAGTGCCTTTGGCGTTGAGCAGGACGCCCATGAACGACATTTCTGGGCCAAGGGCCATGTTGAGTTGCAGGTGATACACCATCTCGATCATCGCGGCCGCGCCCAGCAGCATCGCCAACGCGGTGACCCCAAGGGCCACATAACTGCCCAGAAGTTTTCGCAGATACCCGTAAGTGGCCACCCGCAAATTCATCATGATCAGGGACGCCACGCCGCCCGGCGCATACATCACCATGAACAGAAAAATAAGACCCAGGTAAAGCAACCAGGCTTTTGTAAATTCGGACAGCAGCACAAACGCCAGCACCATCAAAATGGCGCCAAGAATCGGGCCAAAAAAGAAGGTTGCGCCACCCAGAAAGGTAAACAGCAAGTACGCACCCGAGCGGTAGCCACTGACGACCTCCGACGTCACGATTTCAAAGTTAAGCGCTGCCAAGCCGCCTGAAATACCTGCAAAAAAGGCCGCCACAATGAAGGAAAAGTAACGGATTTTCTGCGTGTCGTAGCCCACAAACTCCACGCGTTCCGGGTTGTCTCGAACCGCGTTCAGCATGCGGCCGAGGGGCGTGCGGGTGAAGGCGAACATTAGCCCCGTGCAGACCAGCGTGTAGATCGCAATCAGGTAGTACAGCTGAATTTGTGGGCCATAGGTGATGCCCCACAGCTTGCTGCCAGTTACGCGGTTACCCGACACACCACCTTCGCCCCCGAAAAATTCCGGGAACATGAGCGACATGGCCCAGATGAGCTCGCCGACACCCAGCGTGATCATGGCAAACGTCGTGCCCGACTTCTTGGTCGTGACCCACCCGAGCAACACGGCCACCAACATGCTGGCGACGCCGCCCACAATGGGAATCAAGCTCACCGGCAGAGGCAATGACCCCTTGCTAATGGCGTTCAGGGTGTGAATGGCCAGAAACGACCCCATGCCTGAATACACAGCATGACCAAAACTCAGCATGCCGCCCTGGCCCAGAAGAATGTTGTAGCTCAGGCACACGATGATGGCAACGCCCATCTGGCTGAGGATGGTGTGGCTGAGGCTGGAGGTGAAAACAAGGGGCGCCACGCACAGCACCAGCGCGAAAAGCCCCCACGTGAGCAATCGCGACGCGTTGAACGTGGTCGGCGCAGCAATAGAGAAATTGGAAGACTGGCTCATTCAACCCTCCCGCGTGCCAAGAAGGCCCTTGGGGCGAAACACCAGCATGAGCACAAGGAAAAGATACGGCAAGATAGGCGCTACCTGACTAATTTTGAGTTTGAAAATTGCGTAGCCAAAGGTCGATGGCGTCACGACAGACGAAAAGTGGTTGATGGCCGACATCAATGAACCGTCCATTGCCACCGCGAAAGTCTGCACCACGCCAATCAACAACGATGCGAGAAACGCGCCGGCCAACGATCCCATGCCGCCCACCACCACGACCACGAAAATGACGGAACCCACCGTGGCCGCCATGCCCGGCTCGGTGATGAAAGCATTGCCTCCGATCACGCCGGCAAGTCCCGCCAATGCTGCGCCGCCGCCAAACACAAGCATGAACACGCGGGGCACGTTATGCCCCAACGATTGCGCCATTTCGGGGTGGGTCAACGCCGCCTGAATCACCAGGCCTATGCGGGTCCGGGTTAGCAGCAACCAGACTGAAATCAGCATGGCTACCGCAACCGCCATCATGAAGCCGCGGTAGATTGGAAATTGCGTTCCGAACAGCGTGAACAGCGGACCGTCTAACGCCGCAGGCACTCGGTAATCCACCGAACTGCGGCCCCACACCAGCTGGACCAATTCAAGCAGGATGTAGCTGAACCCGAAAGTGATCAGCAGCTCCGGAACGTGCCCAAACTTGTGCACGCGACGCAGGCAGAACTTCTCGAACCCTGCCCCCAGAAAACCGACAACCAGTGGTGCCAGCAACAGGGCCCACCAGAAGCCAACCCACTGGGTCACGCTGAAAGCCACATAGGCGCCCAGCATGTAAAAGCTCGCGTGGGCAAAGTTCAGCACGCCCATCATGCTGAAGATCAGCGTCAGGCCGGAGCTCAGCATGAAAAGCAACAAGCCGTAGCTGATGCCGTTGAGCAGCGAGATCGTGAAGAACTCGATGAAACCAGGACTAAGCCCCAGCGAGGTGAGTAAATCAAGCATCAATAGAAAGAATGTTGGTTTGATGGTCAAAGGGCCGAAGGGTCAAAGGGTCGTGAGGTAGACCTGACGCAGCACACAGAAATGAAGTGACTCGGCTGCAAAGACAAACGCCAGCGTCACCCAAAGGTTACCTGGCGTGTGGAAGCCGTCAGGGGCGACCGATGCCCCTGACTTTGGGTGGCTCCCGCTAATTCATCTGGGCGCTAACTGCACGCCCGAAGGTTGGCGTCATCAACCCGGCACTTTCATTTCGCAGCTTGTCGGTGTGCTGGCCACATACGGTTCGATGTACTTCACAGGGGCGAAGGTATAGCCCGTTTTTTCAACGCTGTACGGGTATTTAGCGTCCACTTTTTGCCATTTGGCGATGTACAGACCCTGCTGAATCTGATGGTCTGACTTGCGCATTTCTGATTCGCCATTGAAGCCTTTGAACTTCAAGCCGTGCATGGCCGCAGCCACTTTGACCGGGTCGGTGGACTTCGCCTTGGCAATGGCGTCGCTCATCAGCAAGATACCGTTGTAGATCGACAGGGTATAGAAATCATCACCGAATTTCTTTTGGTAATCAGCCATCAACTTGCCGACAGCGCCGGTGTAGTTCGAGTGGGCGTAAGAGATCTGGTAGACGTCAATGTCGCCGCCTGAAGCCAACACGGTGGGTGTGCCCGACACAGCAGCGTAGTAGGTGTACAGCGGAATCTTCAGGCCAGCATCGTTCAAGGCTTTGACTAGCAGCGTCAGGTCGGCGCCCCAGTTGCCCGTGACGATGGTGTCGGCGCCCGACTGCTTGATTTTGGCGACGTAAGGGGCGAAATCCTTAACCTGGCCCAGTGGCACGAGGTCTTCGCCCACAAATGATGCGTCAGGGCGCTTGCGCGACATGCCTTCCTTGAAGTACTTGGCGACCTGCTGGCCGTGCGAGTAATTCTGGTTGAGCAGATAGACTTTTTTGACCTTCGGCTGGTCTTTCATGAAGCTGGTCAGCGCTTCCATTTTCTGGGACGTGTCAGCGTCCAGGCGGAAGTGCCAGTAGTTGCACTTTTCGTTGGTCAGGGCGGGGTCTACAGCGGCGTAGTTCAGGTAGACCACCTCCTTGCCAGGATTGCGTTCGTTGTGCTTGGCAACCGCGTCGGTTAGCGCCAGCGCAGCGCCCGAACCATTGCCCTGCGAAATGTAGCGAAAACCTTGGTCCACGGCGGCCTTGAAGACGTTCAGAGCTTCCTGCGGTGAGCCTTTGCTGTCCATGCCAACGATTTCATATTTGACGCCCGCCGAGTTGTTTTTACCGTTCAATTGCTCGGCCAGGAACTGCCAGGTCCGAAGCTGGTTTTGGCCGACATTGCCAAACGAGCCCGACAGGCCTTCGATCATGGCAATCTTGACAGTCTCGCCAGCTTGCGCGTAAGCGGCGCTGGCGCACACCAGACAAGCGGTGGCGGCGATCAGACGAATCGTATTTTTCATTGGCTTTAGCTCCAAAGTTTTAAGGTTAAACGCACGCTGATTAGCGTACAAGGATTCGCGGCAGCAAGCGCTAGGGATTGCCCTCAGCACCTGCGCCGGCTATCGCCAGCGCGACAGCATTCACCCGGTACTGACGGCTTCAGACGCCGGGCAGCTTGTAGTCCTTGAGCTGCTCGCGCAGACGCGTCTTGAGCATTTTTCCGGTCGCGCCCAATGGAATCGCATCGACAAACACCACATCGTCCGGCACTTGCCATTTGGCGGTCTTGCCTTGGTAAAACGCGAGCAATTCGTCCTTCGTCAACTCGGCACCCGGCTTTTTGACCACCGCAATGATCGGGCGCTCGTCCCACTTGGGATGGGCCACGCCAATGCAAGCCGCCATGGCCACTGCCGGGTGCGCCACCGCGATGTTTTCAATCTCGATGGAGCTGATCCACTCGCCTCCGGACTTGATAACGTCCTTGCTTCGATCGGTGATCTGGAGGTAGCCGTCGGCATCGATCGTGCCCACGTCGCCCGTGGGGAACCATCCATTGACCAAGGGATTACCGCCCTCTTCGCGGTAATAGCCGCGCACCACCCAGGGCCCCTTGACGTACAGGTCACCGAAGGTTTTGCCGTCCCAGGGCAAGATTTCTCCGGCGTCGTCCAGAATTTTCATGTCCACGCCAAACACGGCGCGCCCCTGCTTCAGCCGAATTTTCGTCTTGTCGGCGTCGTTGAGCGCTGTGTGCTTATTTTTGAGCGCGCACACCGTTCCCAGGGGGCTCATCTTGGTCATGCCCCAGGCATGCAGCACCTCGACGTTGTAATCGTTGTTGAAGGACTCGATCATGGCCGGTGGGCAAGCAGACCCGCCAATCACGGTGCGCGTCATGGTTGAGAATTTCAGCCCCAGCGGTTTCATGTAGCCCAGCAGCATTTGCCACACCGTCGGCACGCCTGCTGAAAGCGTGACTTTTTCGAGTTCCATCAGCTCGTAGATGGATTTGCCGTCCATGGTGGGGCCGGGGAACACGAGCTTGGCGCCGGTCAGGGGCGCCGCATAGGGAATGCCCCAGGCGTTGACGTGAAACATAGGCACCACGGGCAAAATCGCGTCTTTGGCCGACAGGTTCAGCGAGTCGGGCAGGGCCGCAGCCAACGCATGCAACGTGCTGGAACGGTGGCTGTAGAGCGCGGCCTTGGGGTTGCCCGTAGTGCCGCTGGTGTAGCACATGCTGGATGCGGTGTTTTCGTCGAACGACGGCCAGTCGTACACATCAGAGTGCGCGCCGATCCAGGCCTCGTAGCTGACCAAGTTGGGGATGCCTGAGTCGACCGGCAGTTTGTCGGCGTCGCACAGCGCCACGAAATGCTTGATGGTGCTGCAGCGGGTATGCACGGCCTGCACCAGCGGCAGAAAGCTCAGGTCAAAACACAGGACTTGGTCTTCGGCGTGGTCGGCGATCCAGGCGATCTGGTCAGGGTGAAGGCGAGGGTTGATGGTGTGCAGCACCCGGCCCGAGCCACTGACGCCGTAATACAGCTCGAAGTGGCGGTAGCCGTTCCAGGCCAGCGTGGCGACGCGGTCGCTAAATGCCAGGCCAAGCGCGTCCAGCGCATTGGCCACCCGTCGCGCGCGTTGGGCAGAGTCCTTGTAGGAGTAGCGGTGAATGTCACCCTCGACCCGGCGCGAGACGATTTCCGCGTCACCGTGGTGGCGCTCGGCAAACACGATCAAGTCCGAAATCAGCAACGGCTGGCTTTGCATTAACCCAAGCATCAAAATCTCCTGTCGTTGGCAGGGGCACTGCCGTTAAAAAACATTCGCCGCATCATGCCGCAAGCCACCGCGTCGGTCACGCGGGATAGCCCGTGAATCCAGGGGGCAACGCCAGCTTTTCTGGAGAAAATCCGCCCGTCACCGACAATTTAGGCATGACCCATTCGCCACTTCCCCCAGACAGCGCAGTAACTTCCAGGCCCGACGCCGTTGTTACGACTAAGCTGCCTTTGCCGCCGCCCACTGTCGCACCGGCGTCTTTGGTGCGCTGGCGCAATCGTTTTGCGGACCTGGGCCCTGACTTTTCCACCCGTCTGCAACCCCAGGCTTTGCCCGAACCCTACTGGATCAGCCGAAACCTCGGCATGGCGCGCGAACTGGGCCTCGACGAGGCGTGGTTCGATTCGGCCGAGGCGCTGGAAGCCTTCACCGGCAACCGGGTGCTGCCGGGCGCCGAGCCGCTGGCCAGTGTGTACAGCGGCCACCAGTTTGGCCAATGGGCAGGGCAACTTGGCGACGGGCGGGCGATCTTGCTGGGTGAGATGGTCACGCAGAACGGCAGCCAGGAAGTTCAGCTCAAGGGCGCAGGCCGCACGCCCTACTCGCGCATGGGCGACGGGCGGGCGGTGCTGCGCAGCTCGATCCGCGAATATTTGTGCTCGGAGGCCATGCACGGGCTCGGCATTCCCACCACCCGTGCCCTGTGCTTGACGGGCTCCGATGCCAAAGTGCGCCGTGAGGAGATCGAAACCGCTGCCGTCGTCACCCGCACGGCGCCCAGCTTCATTCGGTTTGGACACTTTGAGCACTTCGCCTACACCGACCAGTTGCCGCAGCTCAAAACCCTGGCCGACACGGTGATCGACAACTTCTACCCAAGCTGCCGTGATGCATTGAACCCCTACGCCGCGCTGCTCGAAGCAGTGAGCGAAAAAACAGCGCATCTGATGGCCGCTTGGCAGGCCGTCGGCTTTTGCCATGGCGTGATGAACACCGACAACATGAGCATTCTGGGCCTGACGATCGATTACGGCCCGTTTCAGTTTCTTGACGCGTTTGACCCTGGCCATGTCTGCAACCACTCGGACGAACAGGGTCGCTACGCCTACAACAAGCAACCCAACATCGCCTACTGGAACCTGTTTTGCCTCGGCCAGGCGCTGCTGCCGCTGATGGACAACCAGGAGCAGGCGCTGGCGGCGTTGGAGTCGTATAAAACCTTCTTCCCAACGGCATTCGAGGCGCGCATGCGCGCCAAGCTCGGGCTGCTTGACCAGAACACCGACGACAAAGCCCTGATCGACAGCACCTTCAAGCTGCTGGCCAGCAACCAGGTGGACTACACGATTTTTTGGCGCCGTTTGTGCCAGTTCACGCCTGCCAGCGGGCATGAAGCGCTACGCGACCTGTTTTTTGACCGCGAGTCGTTCAATGCCTGGGCGCTACAGTATTCAGAGCGCATCAGGCAGTTAACACCTGGGCTACGGGCTGATTTGATGCTGAAAAGCAATCCACAGGTCGTTCTGCGCAACCATTTGGGTGAACAAGCCATCCGCGCGGCGAAACTAAACGACTTCTCACAGGTCAATACCTTGCTTGCTGTGCTGCAGTCCCCATTTGACAACCATGCCCAGCACAGCGCGCTGGCTGACTTCCCGCCCGATTGGGCGCAAGGCATTGAGATCAGCTGCAGTTCCTGACCTGAAAACCCACTGTTGAAAGACCCCTTCATGAGCGACATCTCCGCCCCCAAAATCCAGAAAACCGATGCCGAATGGAAAGCCGCGCTGGCCGAAAAAGGCGCTGAACCACACGCCTTCGAAATCACGCGCCACGCCGCCACCGAGCGCGCACACACCGGCAAATACGACCAGGTCTGGGCAGACGGCACCTACCACTGCGTTTGCTGCAACGCCGAGTTGTTTGACTCGTCCGCCAAATTTGACGCGGGCTGCGGCTGGCCCAGCTTTTCAAAAGAGGTTAAAGACGGCGCCATCACCGAGCATGTCGACCGCGCCCACGGCATGGTGCGCACTGAAACCGTCTGCACCAACTGCGGTGCGCACCTGGGCCACGTATTTCCGGACGGCCCGACGGACACCGGCCTGCGCTACTGCATGAATTCCGCTTCGTTGAGTTTCGAAGCCAAATAATGCATACGACGGCCCAGCGATAATCCGCCCATGAAAATTCTGTTCGACTTTCTACCGATTGCGCTGTTTTTCGGCATGTTCAAGTACGCCGAAGGCAATAAGGACTGGGCCGCCAGCGTTGCCACGGACTGGCTGGGCTTCATGGTGTCCGGCGGCGTGGTCGCGCCTGGCGAAGCGCCGGTGCTGCTGGCCACAGTGGTGGTGATTGCGGCGACGCTGGCGCAAATCGTCTGGTTGAAGGTGCGCGGCAAAAAAGTTGACACCATGCTGTGGGTCAGTTTGGCACTGGTCACCGTGCTCGGCGGCGCCACCATTTATTTCCACTCTGAGAACTTCATCAAGTGGAAGCCCACGGTGTTGTACTGGGTGATGGGTGCAGCGCTTCTCGTCGGCCAGGTCGTATTTGACAAGAACGGCATCAAGTCACTGATGGGCGCGCAGATGAAGCTGCCCGACAGCGTCTGGCGCACCGTGAATTTCAGCTGGGTTGGGTTTTTCGCAGTGATGGGCGTGGTCAATTTGTGGGTGGCGTTTAATTTCCCGACCAGCACTTGGGTGAACTTCAAACTTTTTGGCGGTATGGGGTTGATGCTGGTTTTTGTGCTGCTGCAAGCGGTATTTTTGAACAAGCACATCCAGCAGGACCCGTCGGCATGAACGCGCAGTCACCTGCTGGCGCGCCCCCGCGCGCCGAGTCATTGCGCCGCATGTTGCAAGAAAAGCTGCAACCTACGGTGCTTGAAGTCACGGATGAAAGCGCTGACCATGCTGGCCACATGGGGGCCAATGCCGAGGGTTTTGGCACGCACTTCCGGGTGTGCATTGCCAGCCCGCTGTTCTTAGGGAAGACCCGCGTTGCCAAACACCGCCTTGTGTATGATTCGCTGCAAATTTTCATTGACGGCGGCTTGCATGCGCTGGCAATCGAAATTGTCGATTGACGCATAGCCCCTGCGGCTGAACGCGTCGTCTGCGTCGTCACTCCATTTCCCCGCCGCTTCGGGCGCTCGAGGCGTTCGGAATTTTCTTCACCCTTTTCATCACGACGTCAGGAACTTCATGAAAAATCGCTTTTTACTCGTCCCCGTGCTCGCTGGCCTGATGGCCTTTGGCGCGCCAACCGTTCAGGCCCAGAACATCGCCATCGTCAATGGCAAAGCGGTGCCAAAAACCCGGCTTGACGCGTTGGCGGACCAGGTAGCCAAGGCTGGTCGTCCTGTTACACCGGAAATGCAGGGGCAGCTGCGCGAAGAAGTGGTGACGCGTGAAGTGTTCATGCAAGAAGCCGAAAAACGTGGCTTGTCGGCCGCCGATGACTTCAAAACCCAGATGGAGCTGGCCCGCCAGACCATCATGATTCGCGCCCTGTTTGCAGACTTCCAGAAAGCCAACCCGGTCACTGATGCCGACATGAAGGCTGAATACGACAAGTTCGCGGCGGCCAACGGCGGTAAGGAATTCAAAGCGCGCCACATTCTGGTGGAAAAAGAATCCGAAGCCGTGGCCATCCTCGCCAGCCTGAAAAAAGGCGGAAAGTTTGAAGACATCGCCAAAAAGCAGTCGAAGGACACCGGCTCAGGCGCTAAGGGTGGCGACCTTGATTGGGCCAATCCGGCCAGCTATGTGCCTGAATTCAGCGCCGCGCTGCTCAAGCTGAACAAGGGCCAGACCACCGACACACCGGTGAAGACACAGTTCGGCTACCACATCATCCGCGTTGACGACGTACGCACTGCCCAGCTGCCGTCATTTGACGAAGTCAAGCCGCAAATCAGCCAACAGCTAACGCAGCAAAAGCTGGCCGCCTTCCAGGATGAGCTGCGCAAGAAAGCCAAGATCGAATAAGCGGCTGGGCTATTGGTTGCCCCGACGCGCTTGAAAAAACGCCCTGATGGGCGTTTTTTTCATTGGCCTTCGCTTTTTTACAGCGGCACCTACCGGACAAGCCAGGCAACGCCCATCAGGGCGCCAATCATCACCGGCTGGTGCAACATGTACCAGCTCAGGCTCCAACGGCCCAGCCAGTTCAGCGGGCGCAGCGCTGCAGGCGCGGCCACAGCCAGCCAGTGGGGCCGCCGGGCCAGCAGCCACTGGCCGGCGGCCATACCCCACCACATTACCCCCAGCCAGGGGACCAGCGGCGCATAGTCTTCCGTGATGGGCTTGTGGGTGATCAACCCGAGCCAGTTGAGCACCGGTTGATTGAACAATTCGCTCCCGGCCCAGCCTTTCATTGCCTTGGCTGCTATCAGATGCAGAGCAAGCACGAGCGCGCCAGCGGCCCACAGCCAACGACCCCAGCCTGCCGTGAAGCGCACCACCAGAAGCATCACGGCGATGCCGTGCAGCACGCCAAAGTAGATAAAGCTGCGCGGGTACATGAGATAAGAACCGGCAGACACCAGTAGCGCGCATCCTGCGATCTGCGCCCACCGCCTGAAAAACCGCTGCCGGCTTTGCCCCTGGTGCACCGCAATCGCCTGACTGACGCCAGCGCAGAACAAAAACAGGCTGACGATCAGCGTGCGTTGCACCGTCCAGAAAGGGTCGTTGTAAAAATTCTGCTTGACCCAACCCAGGCTCGCGCTGAGCGGCCCAAGCTGGTTGACATCAAAGCAGAAGTGAAACGCTGTCATCCAGACGATGGCCAGGCCGCGCAAGGTGTCGACGGATTCATAACGGGAAGATTTCATGGCTGCTAGTTTACGGGTCAGCGGAATTGTCAAAAGATGTGTAAAGAAGCCGCCTCTCGCCGTGAACTCAGTAAAAACCCTTCGTCGTTGTCGCCCATTCGCAGATAGCATTGCTCACCGAAAAGAACGGTCGTTCTATTTGCCGTTTTATTTCCTGCTTTGCCTCCTGTTTTATTTCCAGCTACCCGCTTTTTCAACCCGTCCATAGAAAGACATTCATGACAATCAAGCACGTTTTGACGGCTGTCTCTGCTGCAACCCTGGTATGTGTGCTGACCGCTTGCGGCGGCGGCAGTTCGGCCGACAACCAGGGCACGGTAAGCGCCAGCCCGAGCCCGGCACGGGGCGACCTGCTTCAGAACCCGCCACCGCGCATCACCTCACTCACGGCAGCCGACCTGACCGCCAGCCTAAAAGCCAGCCCCACGGGCCAGGGCCTGCTGGCTGTGGCCGGCACACCCAGCTGCGGCGTGGATGTGCAATACATCCAGTACGGCACCGTGGGCGGTGCCGACGAAGCCACTGATGCATCAGGCGTGCTGATGACCCCTTCAGGCGGAGCCAGCTGCACCGGCGCGCGTCCGGTCGTGCTGTACGCGCACGGCACCACCACCGCCAAAAACTACAACTTGGCCAATTTGTCTGACAACACCAACGCCGCTTACGGCGAAGCCATCCTGATAGCCGCGACCTACGCGGCGCAGGGTTTCATTGTGGTGGCCCCGAATTACGCGGGTTACGACTCGTCCAAGCTCAGCTATACGCCCTACTTGAACGCCGACCAGTCGGCCAAGGAAATGCAGGATGCACTGGCCGCCGCCCGCAAGGCACTGCCAGGCCTGCTACAACCCGTGCAAGACAGCGGCAAGCTGTTCATCACCGGCTACTCACAAGGCGGCCACGTAGCCATGGCCACGCACAAAGCGATGCAGGCTGCGGGCCAAACGGTCACCGCCAGCGCCCCCATGTCCGGGCCCTACGCGCTCGCGGCATTTGGCGATGCGATTTTCTACGGCAACGTCAACCTGGGCAGCACGCTGTTCACGCCTTTGCAAGTCAACAGCTACCAAAAAGCCTACGGCAACCTGTACACAAGCCTGACGGATATTTTTGAAGCGCCTTACGCAGCAGGGATCGACACCTTGCTGCCGACCAACACGCCGTACACCGCGCTGTTCACCCAGGGCAAGCTGCCGCAAACGGCGCTGTTCAACCGCGTACCGCCCACAGCACCCGCTGGCGCTCCGCCGTCGCTGCAGCCCACGCTGAACGCGATCACGCCGCCAACGACACCTGCGGCGCAGGCCCCGCTGTTTGCGCTGGGTTTTGGCACCAACAACCTGATCACCAACAACGCCCGCTTGAGCTACCTGCTGGACGCCATTGCCAACCCGGATGGCGCAGTGCCTGCCGTGACCACCGGTGCGCAGGCCAGCACCCCCGCCAACACGCTGCGCATTGCGTTGAAGAAGAACGACCTGCGCAACTGGCAGCCGAAAAGCCCTGTGCTGCTGTGCGGCGGCAACAGCGACCCGACCGTGTACTTCGGCCTGAACACCCAGTTGATGCAAGGCTTCTGGTCGGCGCCCTCGCCTGCCGCACTGCCCGCCGGTTTGCTGACGGTGGTGGACGTGGATTCCAGCCCCACCAGCGCGGCTGATCCGTTTGCAGCGGCCAAAGTCGGGTTTGGTCAGGCCAAAGGCCAGACGGCCCAGGCTGCAGTGGCTGCTGGTGCCACTGATGGCGGCGCCAGCGCCGTGATTCAGAATTACCACGGCGGTCTGGTGCCCCCGTTTTGCAATGCCACTGCGCGCGGCTTTTTCCAGCAAGTGCTGGCGGCCAGCAAATAAGCCGCAGCCTTTCACCGCTCAAAGCACTTAAAGACCCTCTATGAAAATCCATCATTTTTTAGTCGCTTCCGCCGCTGTCACGGCTTTAGCCTGCCTCACCAGCGGTGCGGCCATGGCCCAGCAGAACACCATCAAGTTCGGTGTCGCCAGCGTGCACCCGAACTCTGACGCCAGCAATGTCAGCGGCCCCTTCACGCCGTCGGGCATCAGCCTGAATGTTGAAAACGTCACCACGCCTATTTTTGGCTATGAACGAGCCTTTGATGACAACTGGAGCGTCGAGTTCGCCCTCGGCGTGCCGCCCACCCACGACGTCACCCTCAAAGTCAACAACACCGGCATCCCCGGTAGCGCGCAAGCCTTGAATGGCCAAGTGGGCGCCCGGGTGCGTCAGGTGGCGCCGACGGTGTTTGTCAACTACCGCTTTCTTGACAGCAGCAGTGCGTTTCGCCCCTTCGTGGGCGCCGGTATCAATTACACGCGTTTCGACAAGACGGAGTCCACGGCCAACGGCAACACGCTCAACGGCGGCGCGACCTCGCTGTCGCTGGAAGACTCGGTCGGCTTGGCGCTGCAAATTGGCGCCAGCTACCGCTTGACCAAGGAATGGTCTGTCAACGCCGCGCTGGCCACAGCCCAGGTCAAAACCAAGCTGACCACCAACACGCTGGGCATTGTGCGTACGGCAGACATCAAGTTCCGCCCGGCCGTTGTGTCATTGACCGTGGGTTATTCGTTCTAGACCGCCGGGCATTATTCACGTTAGGCCCCGCATAAGGGGGCCTGACTGAGCCGTCCGCCATGGGCGTTGGAGTCACCACTTCAACGCTCACGGCGGACTTTTTTCGTTGGCGACCAGTATCCGAATGACGCGGCAACCCGGCTGATCGCCCCGTGCGGCAGTGCCCGCTCCCCGGTCAAAATAAGCCTTCCAAAAACAATCAGGAGACTCGCCATGCTTTCACACGATGCCCAAACAGCCATTCCAAACTTCAAGGCCCTGGCGCTGAGCCTGCTGACGCTCTGCAGCGCGGCTGCCTTTGCGCAAAATGGCAAAACCGAGGTGCTCTGGCTCGGCCAGGCCGCCACTCGCATCACCACGCCCACCGGCAAGGTCATCGTGATCGACCCGTGGCTGACCAGCAACCCCAAAACACCGGCCGACTTCAAAAATATCAGCGCGCTGGGCAAAGTGGATTTGATTTTGGTCACACACGCCCACTTTGACCATTTCGCCGATGCGCCGGCCCTGGCGAAGATGCACAACGTGCCCATGTACGGCCCCGCCGGGCTGAACCAGACTGTCGCCGCTCTGGGTATTTTGCCGGCCGAGCTGGCTCCCCGGTTCGGCAAAGGGGGCACCATCACCCCGTTCGGCCCCGATGGCGTCAAGATCACCGCCGTTCATGCCGAGCATTCCTCAGAACTGGTCTACAAAAACCCGACCACTGGCAAGGACGAGGTTCAGCCCGGCGGCGAGCCTGTGGGCTTTATCCTGGAGATGGAAAACGGCTTCAAGGTGTGGCACATGGGCGACACCGCCGTGTTCGGCGACATGCGCCTGATTGGCGAGATGTACCGCCCCGACTTGGTGATGATTCCGATTGGCGGGCATTTCGTGATGAACCCGAAAGACGCCGCCATGGCCGTGCGCGACATGATCAAACCGAAATTTGCGCTGCCAATTCACTATGGCACCACGCCGCAGCTGCGCGGCACCCCGGCTGAATTCGAAGCCGCGCTCGGCACAGCGGCTGGCACAGCCGTCATGCTGAAAATGGACCCGGGCCAAAAAATCGACTTCTGATGAAGTGAGCGGTCCGAACACTCCCGGTGCGTCATGACCGTCTCGTCGTTCTGAAATTACTCTGTTTTTGATAGCTAGACAGGCAGTAAATACCTGGACTAGCGGCATGAAACACCTTAAGAACAGCTGAGATCCACGCCAATATGCGTTGTTGGCGTCCCAAAATGATTTTCAGACAGCAAAAAGGCTGATTTTAAGCACGAAATCAGCCTCTAGCCCATGTGTTTACTGCCTGGACTGCTATAGCTTTAGAAGCATTTCAGCTCAGCCCGCAGATCACAACCGCACACCACGCTGTATTCACCCCACCCAACGCCGCGCGTTGTGCCACAGCTGCATCCACGGGCTGTGTGCGCTGACGTCCAGCGGGGTCCAGCTCATTTGCACGTTGCGAAATACCCGCTCGGGGTGCGGCATCATGGCGGTGAAGCGCCCGTCTGCCGTGGTCACGGCCGTCAAACCACCGGCGCTGCCGTTGGGGTTGGCCGGGTAGGCGTCTGTGGGCTGGCCGTGGTGGTCGGTAAAACGCATCGCGGCAATCGCCTGCGCAGGGTTGCCCCGCCCGCCCCGGGCGACGTCAAAGTTGGCATAGCCTTCACCGTGCGCCACGGCAATCGGCAACCGGCTGCCGGCCATGCCTTTGAAAAACAGGCTCGGGGAATCGAGTACCTCGACCTGGCTCAGGCGGGCTTCAAAACGTTCGCTGCGGTTGGTGGTGAAGCGCGGCCACGCATCAGCGCCAGGGATGATGTTGGCCAGCTCGGCAAACATCTGGCAGCCGTTGCACACGCCCAGGCCAAAGGTATCGGGCCGGGCAAAAAACGCGCTGAACTGGTCGGCCAGCAGCGGGTTGAACGTGATGGACCGCGCCCAGCCGATGCCTGCGCCCAACGTGTCGCCGTAGCTGAAGCCACCGCACGCGACCACGCCCTGCAGGTCGGCCAGGTTGGCGCGGCCGGTTTGCAGGTCGGTCATGTGCACGTCAAATGCATCGAACCCGGCCTGGGTGAAGGCGTAGGCCATTTCGATGTGGGAATTCACACCCTGCTCGCGCAGCATGGCGACTTTGGGGCGGCTAAGCAACAGCGCTGGGGCCTGCGGCATTGAATCAAACGTCAAATGCACATGCAGGCCAGGGTCGGCCAAGTCGCCTTTTGCGGCATGCTCTGCATCGGCCCCAGCCGGGTTGTCGCGCTGCTGGCAGATGCGCCAGCTCACCGCGTCCCACACCTGGTGCAGGTCGGGCAGCGGGGCTTTGAACACGGCTTTGGTGTCGCGCCAGACCTGAATTTCGCCCTTGCCCACCGTCAGCGCGGCCTGCTCGGGCCGGGTTTTGCCGATGAAGTGGCTGAACTTGCTCAAGGAGTGGGTGCGCAGCACCTGCATGACGTCGTTGCGAACGCCGGTTCGCACCTGAATCACCGCGCCCAGCTCTTCGTTGAACAGCGCCTTGATCGTCAGCTCGTCGCGCCGCGCACCGACTTGTGACGCCCAGTTTTTGCTGTCGCCCTGGTCCATGCGGCTGTCGGTGATGCCGTCGCCTTCGACCAGCAGCATGTCGATGTTGAGCGATACGCCGACGTTGCCGGAAAACGCCATTTCACACACGGTCGCAAACAAGCCGCCGTCGCTGCGGTCGTGGTAGGCCAGCAGGTGGCCCTGTGCCCGTAGCGCGTTGATGGCGTTGACGAGGTTGACCAGATCTTGCGGGTCATCCAGGTCGGGCACGGCACCGCCTTCAAGCTGCAGCGTTTGCGCCAGGATGGAGCCGCCCATCCGTTTTTGGCCCCGGCCCAAATCCACCAGAATCAGCGTGGTGTCCGCTTCGTCGCGGTTCAGCTGCGGGGTCAGTGTGCCGCGCACGTCCGCCAGGGTGGCAAAGGCGCTGACGATCAGCGACACGGGGGATGTGACTTTTTTATCGCTAGCGCCGTCCTTCCAAACGGTGCGCATTGACAGCGAATCCTTGCCGACCGGAATCGACACGCCCAGCGCGGGGCACAGTTCCATGCCGACGGCCTTGACGGTGTCATACAACGCGGCGTCTTGCCCAGGTTCACCACAAGCGGCCATCCAGTTGGCCGACAGCTTGACGCGGGGCAACTCAATGGGCGCGGCCAGCAGGTTGGTGATCGCCTCGGCCACCGCCATGCGGCCAGAGGCAGCCGCGTTCGTCACGGCCAACGGTGTCCGCTCGCCCATGCTCATCGCCTCACCGGCAAAGCCCTGGTAGTCGGCCAGCGTGACCGCGCAGTCGGCCACCGGCACCTGCCACGGGCCGACCATCTGGTCGCGGTGGGTCATGCCGCCCACGGTGCGGTCGCCGATGGTGATCAAAAATCGCTTGGAGGCCACCGTGGGGTGGCTGAGCACGTCAATGCAGCTTTTTTGCAGGTCCAGGCCGGTCAGGTCGAGGGGAAGCACCGCCTGCGTGACGGTTTTGACGTCGCGGTGCATTTTTGGCGGCTTACCCAGCAACACGCTCATGGGCATGTTGACTGGCACCGAATCGGGCCCCCCATCACCCCTGCCCTCTCCCAGCGGGAGAGGGAGTAACTCGGGGACAGGTTGGTCGCTCAACACCAATTGGCGCTCCTCGGTCACAGTGCCAATCACCGCAAACGGGCAACGTTCGCGCTCACAAAACGCGGTGAACAGCGCCAGTGACTCGGGCGCAATCGCTATCACGTAGCGTTCCTGGCTTTCGTTGCTCCAGATTTCCTTGGGTGACAGGCCGCTTTCTTCCAGCGGCACGGCGCGCAGGTCAAAGCGGGCACCGCGGCCGGCGTCGTTGACCAGCTCGGGGAAGGCGTTGGACAAACCGCCCGCGCCGACGTCGTGAATCGCCAGAATCGGGTTGGCCTGGCCAAGCTGAGCGCACTGGTTGATAACCTCTTGCGCGCGGCGTTCAATCTCCGGGTTGCCGCGCTGCACCGAGTCAAAGTCCAGGCTGGCGGCATTGGTGCCCGAAGCCATGGAGCTGGCGGCGCTGCCACCCATGCCAATGCGCATACCCGGGCCGCCCAGCTGTATCAAGAGCGTGCCAGCGGGGAACAGAATCTTTTTGGTCAAACCGGCGTCAATCGTGCCCAGGCCGCCGGCGATCATGATGGGCTTGTGATAACCCCAGCGCTGGCCCCCGGCGGTTTGCTCAAACTCCCGAAAGTAGCCGGCCAGGTTGGGCCGACCAAACTCGTTGTTGAAGGCCGCGCCGCCCAACGGGCCTTCGGTCATGATTTGCAGCGCGCTGGCGATGTGTTCGGGCTTGCCGTAGTCAGCATCAAAGAGCTTGGAGACAGTAAACCCCGTCAAGCCCGCCTTGGGTTTGGAGCCACGGCCAGTTGCGCCTTCGTCCCGAATCTCGCCGCCCGCGCCGGTGGATGCGCCCGGAAACGGCGAAATCGCCGTGGGGTGGTTATGGGTTTCAACCTTCATCAGCACGTGGGTGAGCACGGCCTCGGTTTCGCTATATTTTTGATAGCTGCCGAGGCAGTCATCACCTGGACTAGCGACTGATTCGGCATTATTTTTGGCGAAAAAGCGCTGAATGTGCCCGCCTTCCATCACCGAAGCGTTGTCTGAGTACGCCACCACGGTGTGCTGGGGGTTGCGCTGCTCGGTGTTGCGGATCATGCCGAACAGGCTTTTGGCCTGCGGCACGCCGTCGATGGTGAAGTCGGCGTTAAAAATCTTGTGGCGGCAGTGCTCGCTGTTGGCCTGCGCAAACATCATCAGCTCGACGTCGGTCGGGTTGCGCTGCAACTGGGTGAAGGCTTTGACCAGGTAGTCAATTTCGTCAGCGGCCAGGGCCAGGCCAAACTCGGTGTTGGCGGTGGCCAACGCAGCCTTGCCACCGGCCAGCACATCGATGCTGAGCAGCGGCGCAGCCTGCAGCTCGGTGAACAGGCCCGCCGCATCGCTGCGCTCGGTCATCACGCTTTCAGTCATACGGTCGTGTAGCAGCGCGGCGACTTGTTCACGCTGCACCTCGCTCAAGGCCGCTTTGCCGAACAAGCCGGATTTCAGGGTAACGCGGTACTCGGTGATGCGCTCGATGCGTTTGATGGCCAGGCCACAGTTGTGCGCAATGTCGGTGGCCTTTGACGCCCAGGGCGACACGGTGCCGAAGCGCGGGGAGACGATGAACACGGCCGCGTCCTGCGGTTTGCCCTCGGGCGCAGCGCTGGGCTCGCCGTAGGTCAGCAGTGCGGCCAGCTGGGTTTTGAGCGGCTCGGGCGGTGGTGACTCGGTGGCCACCAGGTGCACAAAGCGGGCGCTGATGCTGCTGATCTTCTCGTGAACGGCTTGCAGGCTGGGCAGCAGTTGTTGCACGCGAAAGTCGTTCAATGCATTGATGCCGTGGGGCTCGCCCTCAAAAGTCGTTAGGTGCAGGGTCACGGTGTGGCGGCCTCAATGGTGGTTTTTGTCAAGAATTGGGATGCAGCGGACGGCTTGACGCGCGTGCGTCAAAACGATGCGCTGTCGGGGTCGGCAAGTGCGGTACTTTATCAGCCGCCCTGGGCGCGCTGGCCTGGTCTGGTCATAAGAACCTGCAGGAATACCGTGCTTGAGGCATGCCTGAACCATGCCACCACCAAGCCAATTCCAAGCTCCAGCCACGCATTTCATGCCGGTGGGATAATTGAGCGATGACTACATTCAAAGACGCAGCAGGAATCGAAGGCATGCGCGTGGCGGGCAAACTCGCTTCGGAAGTGCTGGACTACCTCACCCCTTTTCTTAAACCCGGCGTGACGACCAACGAAATTGACCGCCTAGCCCACGACTACATGACCCAGGTGCAGGGCACCATCCCAGCGACGCTGAACTACCAGCCGTCAGGCTACGCGGCCTACCCCAAGTCGCTGTGCACGTCAGTCAACCACCAGGTGTGCCACGGCATTCCGAACGAAAAACCCCTCAAAAAAGGCGACATCGTCAACATCGACGTGACCGTGATCAAAAACGGCTGGCACGGCGACACCAGCCGGATGTACCTGGTCGGTGAAGCGTCGATTGCCGCCAAGCGGCTGTGCGCCGTGACCTACGACGCCATGTGGCACGGCATCATGCAGGTCAAACCCGGCGCCCGCCTGGGCGATGTGGGCCACGCGATTCAGGTTTTTGCCGAAAAGCAGGGCTTTTCCATCGTGCGGGAGTTCTGCGGCCACGGCATTGGCACCAAATTCCATGAAGACCCGCAGGTGCTGCATTACGGCAAGCCCGGAACGCTGGAGCTGCTCAAGCCCGGCATGACCTTCACGATCGAGCCGATGATCAACATCGGCAAGCGTGACATCAAGGACGGCCCGGAAAAAGACGGCTGGAGCATCGTCACCCGCGACCATTCGCTGTCGGCTCAGTGGGAGCACACGGTGCTGGTCACAGAGACCGGCTACTAGGTGTTGACGATCTCGGGCGGCAGCCCGCCGGTGCCTGCTTTTGTGACCGCTGCATCGGAGCACACAGCCCCCGCAGCGCAAGCAACCGCGCTGGCCTGAGCGCCCCAAGCGGTTTGCGCGCTTTGCACCCTTG
>JANLUZ010000098.1:0-21283 GCA_031363755.1 Polaromonas sp. | reverse complement strand
GTGTTCCCGGTCAACAGCGTCAAGGCCATGCGCGGCTGCTTGTGGATTGCGCAGGACACCGCAGCCCACGATCAACTCGTGCCCTTCATCGAGGCCGTTTTTTCAGCCTATTTCACGCGCGAGGAAGACATCTCTCAGGATGCGGTTCTGGTGACCATTTGCGAGTCCCTGGGCATCGATGCAGACCGCTTTCTGATCGGCATCACCTTGCCGCAGATCAAGGACCAGCTCAAATCCAACACCGAAGAAGCCATGCAGCGCGGCGCCTTTGGCTCCCCCACAATGTTCGTGGATGACGACATGTACTTTGGCAACGACCGCCTGCATCTGGTGAAGTCGGCAGTGCTGGCCGGCAGGCGCCCGGACTGACTTCAACTCAACGCCCTTCAATGCGGCGACGTTTTGGTGGGCGTATGGGCGCCCGATCGCCAGCAAACGGGCGGCGGCGACATGGGCCTGCACCGGCACTTCAGCCTCGGCGGCAACCGCTGCAATCCTGCCAAGTCGCAAACACTCCACCACTTCCCGGTTTTGCTCCACCACCAGGGGCAAGCTTTGCGCGATCAATGCCTGCGCAATGCGCCCCTCAACCCGTCTACTGCCCACCAGCACGATTTGCCGAGACAAGTATTTTTCGTTCGTGGATGCTGGCAGTGCCCGCCTCAGCTCCAAAACCAGGTGTGAACGAGCCAATCCCGACGCTGGCAGCTTCAGGCGAATAGCCAAAAAATCAAAAATAAGGGCCAGACCAAGACCGGCAGCAATGGTGCGGATAAGGGAAACGCTATGGGGTGTGCAGCAGGGGTTCCTTCAGAAAAATATGAGTATGGATGTTTCAGGCAGGGTGCGGCAAACCCTGAAAAGTGCCCCAGAAAAAAAACCCCGCACGATGCGGGTTTTTGATGCAACCAGGGCAAAGACAGGCCTGTCAGCCCATGTGCAATCCGCCATTGAGCGAAAAGTCGGCGCCGGTGGCATAGCCACCTTCTTCGGACGCGATCCACGAAATAATGGAGGCGATCTCTTCAGGCTTGCCCAGGCGCTTGGCCGGCACGCCCGCCACGATTTTCTCGAGCACGTCCGGGCGAATCGCCTTGACCATGTCAGTGCCGATGTAGCCTGGGCTCACCGTGTTCACGGTCACGCCTTTGGCAGCCACCTCTTGAGCCAGCGCCATGGTGAAGCCGTGCAACCCGGCCTTGGCGGTGGAGTAGTTGACCTGCCCGAACTGGCCCTTCTGGCCATTGACCGATGAGATATTGACGATGCGGCCGTAGCCCGCCTCGATCATGCCTTCGATCACCTGCTTGGTCACGTTGAACATGCTGTTGAGGTTGGTGGAAATCACCGCGTCCCAGTCGGCTTTGCTCATTTTGCGGAACTGGCCGTCGCGCGTGATGCCGGCGTTGTTGACCAGGACCAGCACCGAGCCGTGCTCTTGCTTGACCTTGTTGAAGGCCTCCACAGTAGACTCCCAGTCGCCCACATTGCCGACCGACGCATGGAAGGTGTAACCCAGCGCTTTTTGCTCATCGATCCACTTGGTGAAGTCGCGGGTCGGGCCGCAACCGGCCACCACCGTGAAACCGTCTTTGGCCAGGCGCTGGCAGATGGCGGTACCGATACCGCCCATACCCCCCGTGACGTAGGCTACTTTTGCACTCATTTTTCAATCTCCTTGGAATAGTTCGTTGGGGTCAGTGACGACTGCTTACTATTGATTTAATAGCTACTCAGGCAGTTAATACCTGGGCTACCCCTTGTTTTTACCTTAAATTCAGCGTTCGACAGTGAGGGCAACCCCCATACCGCCGCCGATACACAGGCTGGCGATGCCCTTTTTGGCGCCCCGGCGCTGCATTTCGTGCAGCAGCGTCACCAAAATGCGGCAGCCAGACGCGCCGATTGGGTGGCCGATGGCGATCGCACCGCCGTTCACGTTGACCTTGCTGGTGTCCCAGCCCATCTCGTTGTTGACAGCGCAAGCTTGCGCGGCAAACGCTTCATTGATTTCGAGCAGGTCCAGGTCTTGCGCCTTCCAGCCCGCACGGGCCAGCGCTTTGGTCGACGCGGGCACCGGCCCCATGCCCATGAAGGCCGGGTCCAGGCCGGTGGTGGCGTAGCTGGCAATGCGGCCCAGCGGTGTCAAGCCCAGCTCGGCGGCTTTTTTGGCTGTCATCACCATCACAGCAGCAGCGCCGTCGTTCAGGCCCGACGCATTGCCGGCAGTGACGCCACCGGCTTTATCAAAAGCCGGGCGCAACCCTGCCAGCACCTCAGCGCTGGTTTTGCGGTTGATGAACTCGTCGGCCGCAAACACGATCGGGTCGCCCTTTTTCTGCGCGATAGAAAACGGCACGATCTCATCGGTGAACTTGCCGGCGTCCTGGGCGGCGGCAGCTTTGGTCTGACTGCTGAGTGCCAGCGCGTCCTGGGCTTCCCGGCTGATGCTGTATTTCTTGGCGACGTTCTCGGCCGTGATGCCCATGTGGTACTGGTTGTAGACGTCCCACAGGCCGTCCACAATCATCGAGTCGACCATCTTCCAGTCGCCCATGCGCTGGCCTTCACGCGAGCCGTTGAGCACGTGGGGCGACAGGCTCATGCTTTCTTGCCCGCCTGCAATCACAATGTCGCTGTCGCCGGTGGCCACCGATTGCGCGGCCAGCATCACCGCCTTCAGGCCCGAGCCGCATACCGCGTTGATCGTCAGGCCGGGAATGCCTTGGGGGAAACCGGCTTTGATCACCGTTTGGCGCGCCGGGTTCTGGCCCACACCCGCGGCCAGCACCTGGCCCATGATGACTTCACCGATCTGGTCGGCGCTCAGGCCCGAGCGCTCCAGCACGGCTTTGATGACAGCGGCACCCAACTCCGTGGCGGGTGTTTTGGCCAATGTGCCGCCAAATTTGCCCACGGCGGTGCGGGCGGCTGAAACAATAACGATGTCTTGCATGGTGTTTTTCCTTGTGGATGAAGGTGATAAAAAAGGGCATGAGCGCTGCTCTGAGCGGCCATCGGAAAAAGAAAATTACGTCGCCAGCTCTGACAAGTTGGGCACTCTCATGCCCGTGCCTTGACATAGCGGCCCGGCGCGGCTTCCAGCGGCTTGTACTTGTGGCTACCGTAGGTTTCGGGCGCTGCAACAGATTTGCCCGCGTGGCCCGCGAGCCAAGCCGACCAGTCGGTCCACCAGCTGCCGGGGTGCTCAGTGGCCCCCGCCAGCCAGTCGGCCTGCGCAGCCGGGAATTTACCGCGTGGCAGCTTGTCGCGGGTCCAGTAGCTGCGCTTGTTTTTGGTGGGCGGGTTGATCACCCCGGCAATGTGACCAGACGCCCCCATCACAAAGCGCTTGGGCCCCGGCAGGTGCCGGGTCGATGCATACGCACCGCCAATCGGCACGATGTGGTCTTCCCGCGAGCCATACAGATACACCGGCATGTCCAGGTGCTTGAAGTCGATTTTTTCACCGCAAACTATGGCCGCGCCGGGTTGCACCAGCTTGTTTTCCCAGTAGGTGTTGCGCAGGTACCAGGCGTAGAACGGGCCTGGCAGGTTGGTCGAGTCGCTGTTCCAATACAGCAGGTCAAACGGGGGCGGGGTTTCGCCCTTGAGGTAGTTGCCGACCACGTAGTTCCAGACCAGGTCGTTGGGGCGCAGAAAGCTGAAGGTGGAGGCGAGGTCTTGCCCCTTGAGCAGCCCGCCCTTGCCCATTTCCTCTTCGCGATATTTAACGGTCTCTTCGTCGATAAAAATGTCCAGAATGCCGGTGTCGGTGAAGTCGAGCAGCGACGTGAGCAGCGTGACGCTGGCGGCAGGCTTTTCTCCGCGCGCAGCCAAAACCGCCAGCGCCGTGGCCAGGATGGTGCCGCCCACACAAAAGCCGAGGGTGTTAATGGTGGTGGCAGCGGTGATGTCCTGCACCACGCCAATGGCCTTAATGGCGGCGTGCTCGATGTAGTCGTCCCAGGTCTTTTGCGCCATCGACGCATCCGGGTTGCGCCAGCTCACCACAAAGGTACGGTGCCCCTGCGCCACGGCGTAGCGGATCAGCGAGTTCTCGGGCTGCAGGTCCAGGATGTAGAACTTGTTGATGCAGGGCGGCACCAGCAAAAAAGGCTTTTCGTGCACGGTGCTGGTCAGCGGTTTGTACTCCAGCAGCTGAAAAAACTCGTTTTCAAACACCACCGCGCCTTCGGTGGTGGCCACATTCCTGCCGACCTCAAACAACGACTCATCGGTCATCGACACGTGCCCTTGCTGCAGGTCATGCAGCAGGTTTTTCAAGCCTTTGGCGATGCTTTCGCCTTGCGTCTCGATGGCTTTTTTCTGCGCCTCGGCATTCAGCGTCAAAAAGTTGCTGGGGGCTGTGGCGGCCATCCACTGCTCGACGGCAAAACGCATGCGTGCACGGGTTTTTTCAGAGCCTTCCACTGCCTCGGCCAGCCCCATCAGCGTACGGGCGTTCAGCAGGTAGGTGGCGGCTGAAAACTTCGACACCGGACTGTCATTCCAGGCGGCGCTTGAAAAGCGCTTGTCAAGGGCTGCCGGAAGCGCCGGGCCGGCCTGAACCGACTGGTTCCACAGCGCGGTGGCGTCCGCCAAGTAGGTTTGCTGCAGTATTTCCAGCGCCGCCTTGTTGAAACTTATCGAGGGCGGCAGCTGCGCCGGGCCGGTGGCAGCGCTCTTGCCCGCCATGCTGCCGAGAGCCTGCTTGAACTGAGCCCCCAAGGTCTCTTGAATTTGCTGGGCGGCTTTGGCCCAATTTGCGTCAGAATTCATGGTTGTCTCCGACAGCGCGGTGGGTCTTTTCGACCCGTTCTCATAGCTGCTGATGCAAGTATCGTTGGGTTTTATTGAAGATTCCTGACCAACCCGAGAGTTTTTTTTATGTATCTGGTGGTGATTGCCTGGATCTACGTGGTGCTGATGATGGCGGTGGCCGAGGCGACCAATACCACCGGCACGGTGCTGGGCGCCGTCGTCACGTTTTTTCTGTACGGCGTGGGGCCCGCCGGGCTGCTGGTCTACCTGATGGGCACACCAGCCCGCAACAAGGCGCTCAAGAAACGCCAGCTTGCCGAACGCGAGGCGCACATGGCCGGCCTGCAGGCGGCTGCGTCCGGTGAAGCCGAGCCGTTGTCAGGTCTTCCAGATGCAGGCGGCCATGCGGCCGGTGCTGTTCACGCCGACGTGGGCGACATCCCGACCGATGACGCGCGTGTCCCGGCGGTGCGAAAAGAAATGTGATGGGTTGCTGGCCGTGCACCAGCGTGCGCTGCTGTCGTTGCCATAAATTTGCGCGTCGCCTAAGCCCAACGCTCTGAGCCGGCCGCGTGCCAGCGCGGGCAGGTTCGCCAGAAACTTGCCAGGCCCGCCAGCCACAAAGCAGTCGGCTGCATCGTCCTGCGTGGCCTCAAACGCCGCCTTCACCTCGGCCCCGACTTCAAACGCTTGTGGCCCAATGCAGGGCCCCAGCCACGCTATTAAATCAGTAGCATCACGGGCAGTAAACGCCTGGGCTAGAGCATCAAAGGCCTTAAAAATTGCCATCAGAACGCTTTGGGGGGCGTCTTCAGGCCCAGGGCTGGCAGCACCGGGGGCGTAAGCGCCTGCCAGGCCGCGCCAACCCGCGTGCGCAGCGCCCACCAGCGTGCCGCAGCGCGTGGCCAGCAGCACCGGCAAACAGTCGGCCACCAGGATGGTGCAGACCACGTGCCGCTCGGCGGTGACGCAGGCGTCCGCCACAGCGCCGTCTGGGGTGTGCGGCTGCAGGCTCGCCACCTGCGTGCCGTGCACCTGCTGCAAGAACACCGCCCTGCCGCCCACCGCCTGCGACAGCAGCGCGCGATTGGCGGCCACAAGCATCGGCGTATCGCCCACGTGGTCGCCCAGGTTCATGCTGTCAAACGGGGCGGGTGACACCCCGCCGTGGCGGGTAGTGAACACCGCCTTGACGCCGAGCGGCGCGGGCCAGTTGGGGACGATCCAGTGAGGGTTCACGCCTTGAAGTCCGGGCACGCCAACGGTTGGGCGGCCCGAGGCCGACGAGCGGGAGTTGTGCAGTTTCATCCGCCAAAGAATAAACCGAACAACCGCCGAATCGCCTGGGCGACTGCCCCCAGAACCCCACGCGACTACGATTTCGCCTCATCCAACCAAGGGACAATGCCGCCATGACGTCAACCGCCATCACCACACTCACCAACCACCAGGTGCGCCTGGCCAGCCGCCCGCACGGCTTGCCGACACGCGCCAACTGGTCATTTACCGAAGAAGCTGTGGCCGAGCCAGCCCCCGGCGGCGTGCTGGTCAAAACCCTGTACTTGTCGCTCGACCCTGCCATGCGCGGCTGGATGAACGAGGGTAAAAGCTACATCCCCCCGGTCGAGATCGGCGCCGTGATGCGCGCGGGCGGTGTGGGCCAGGTGATCGCGTCCAACAACCCGGCGTTTGCCGTGGGCGACTATGTCAACGCCGGCTTGGATGTGCAGGAATACTGCCTGATCCCCGAGGCGCAGGTCAAACGCAGCGGCATGTTCAAGATCGACCCGGCACTGGGCCTGACCACCTGGACCAACGTGCTGGGCATGCCGGGCATGACGGGGTTTTTCGGTTTGATGGAAGTGGGTTTGCCCAAGGTCGGTGAAACCGTGGTGGTCTCCGGTGCCGCTGGCGCTGTGGGCCAGACGGTGGGGCAAATCGCCAAGCTCAAAGGCTGCCGCGTGGTCGGCATTGCGGGGGGCAAGGCCAAGTGCGACTGGGTCGTCAACGAGTTGGGGTTTGACGCCTGCATTGACTACAAAAACGGCGACGTGAGTGCCGGGTTGAAAGAACACTGCCCCAAAGGCGTGGACGTGTACTTTGACAACGTGGGCGGCGAAATTTTAGACATGGTGCTGGCCAAAATTACCCGCGGCGCGCGCATCATCATCTGCGGCGCCATCAGCCAGTACAACAACACCACGCCTGTCAAAGGCCCGGCCAATTACCTGTCGCTGCTGGTGAACCGCGCCCGCATGGAGGGCATTGTGGTGTTCGACTACGCCGACCGTTACCACCTGGGCGTGGCTGAAATGGCAGGCTACCTGAAAGCTGGCACCATGAAAAGCCGTGAAGACGTGGTGGTGGGCCTGGAGAATTTCCCGGAAACTCTGCTCAAGCTGTTCAACGGCGAGAATTTTGGCAAGCTGGTGCTGGAAGTCGCCAAACCCTGAGCCGCGCCAGCCTCCTTCACCCGCATCGACCTGCAAGGCCACCATGATTCTCGAGATCGCTGACATCACCATCCACCCTGGCCAGCAGGCGGCCTTTGAAGAAGCCATCGCGCGCGCGGTCAAAGCCGTGATTGGCAAGGCGGTAGGCTTTCAGGGCTACAGCGTTCACAAAGGCATCGAAAGCGCCGAACGCTATGTGCTGCAAATCCAGTGGGACACGCTGGAAAACCACACCGTGGACTTTCGCGGATCGACGGCATTTGCCGAATGGCGCGCCATCGTGGGGCCATTTTTCGCAAAGCCGCCCACCGTGGAACATTTCAACCGGCTCGTCAACAGCGACTGACACGCGCTAAGCGGCAGTTCAGAGGCGTGTCGCGCTTTCGTGCCCGGCCACGAGCTTGCCGAGCAGCCGCGCCAGTTCGCTGCGTTCAGCGGCCATCAGTGGCGACACGATGCGGGCTTGGGCGCGGCTGACGGCCCGCGTCATGCGGGCCGCCACGGCTTCGCCTTCCGGGGTGGTCCACAGCAACTTGCGGCGCTTGTCCTGTGCGGCACTCTCGCGCCGCACCCAGCCCTTGCCTTCCAGCCGTCCGATGACCGAGCCGAAAGTGGCTGCGTCAAACGCCACGCGCGCCGCCAACGTCACCTGGTCCTCGCCCGGGTCGTCCATCAGCGCATTGAGGATGGCGAACTGCACCGGCGTGGCGTCAAACCCGGCAGTTTCTTCCATGAACACCGCAACCGCCAGCTGCTGGGCTCGCCGGATCAAGTGGCCAGGAGCTGCCTCAAAGTTGAAACTTTTCGCCTTTTTTGCCATGGGCGCAGTTTAGGGGCAGGCGGCAAGCCAAGGTATTCACCAGGGCTGCAAATAATAAGCATACTTATTATTAAGTCATGAATTCACGCTGGTCATTCATCGTCTCGGGCGGCGGCATTGGCGGGCTTGCTGCCGCGCTGGTCCTTGCGCAAGACGGCCATGCCGTCACCGTGCTGGAGCAGGCCACGGAGTTTGGCGAGATCGGCGCCGGCATTCAGCTGGGGCCCAACATTTTCAAAATGTTCGAGGTGTTGGGGCTGACCGGGGCGGTCAACCAGGTGGCGTTTTTTCCCACCGGGCTGGGCATGAACGATGTGCGCACAGGCGAAAAAATTGTGCGTGTGCCATTGGGCGATGCGACCCGAGCCGCTTACGGCTTTCCGTACGGCGTGATCTACCGGGCGGACCTGCACAGGGTGTTTTTTAACGCCTGCCGAGCGCAGCCAGACATCACCTTGCGTACCAACGCCAAGTTCGAATCGTTTGACCAGTCGGCTGAAGGTGTGACGGTGACGCTGGCGGGCGGTGAAACCCTGCACGCTGAGGCGCTGATCGGCGCGGACGGGCTGTGGAGCCGCATTCGGGACGCCGTGGTGGGCGACGGCCAGCCGCGCGTGTCGGGCCACGTTGCCTACCGCGCTGTGCTCAAACGGGCCGACGTGCCGCCCGAACTGTGGAGCGATGACGTGGTGCTGTGGGGCGGCGAGAAAACGCACCTGGTGCACTACCCGCTGCGGCGCGGCGAGCTGTTCAACCTGGTGGCGGTGTTTCACAGCGACAAGTACCGAAATACGGACAAGAAAGGCTGGAACACCTATGGCGACACGGCCGAGCTGACAGCGCGCTTCGCCGACGCTTGCCCGCCCGTCAAAGTGCTGCTGAGCAAAATCGACACGTGGAAAATGTGGGTGCTGTGCGACCGCGAGCCCGTGAAGAACTGGACCGACCGCCGCGTGACGCTGCTCGGCGACGCCGCCCACCCGATGTTGCAGTACCTGGCCCAAGGCGCAGGCCAGGCGATTGAAGACGCCGTGGTGCTGCGCGAAGCGCTGCGCCACACGCGGGGCGATGTGCCCGCCGCGTTTCAGCACTACCAGCAAGCGCGCTACCTGCGCACGGGCCGGGTGCAACTCACCGCCCGGTTTTATGGCGATATTTATCACGCATCCGGCGTGCAGCGGGAGCTGCGCAACCAGATGCTCCAGGGCGGCCTGGAGAGCGCTGGCTTTGCCGGGCTGAAGTGGATGTACGACGGCATCGAGCCCGCCAAACTGTTCCAATCGAGCCTATGAATTCCCTGCCCACGCATTTCCCCCGGCGGCTGTTTGCTCTGCTTTTAATAGCTGCTCAGGCAATGAACGCCTGGGCTACAGCATCAAATGACTCAAAAACGATGCAAATCCAGACGCCAGACTGGCCCACGCGGGCCGTGCGCATCATCGTGGGCTTTCCCGGCGGCTCGTCGCCCGACCTGACCGCGCGTACGCTGGCTGAACCTCTGGCCAAGGCGCTTGGCCAGCCGGTCACCATCGACAACAAGCCTGGCGCTGCGGGCAACATCGCCGCCGAGATGGTGGCCAAAAGCACCGACGACCACACGCTGGGCATCGTCATCAATGGCAACCTGACATCGGCCCGACTGCTCTACCCCCGGTTGCCGTATGACCCAGCCAACGACTTCACGCCGATTTCACTGCTGACCACCGCACCGCTGATTCTGGTGGCGCCCGCCAGTTTGCCGGGGGGTGCAGAATTTTTTGCGGCCGCCCGCGCTGCAGGCAGCCGCTGGAACTACGGCTCGGTGGGCAATGGCTCGGTCGCGCATCTGGGCATGGAACTGCTCAAGCTGCGGGCGCCAGGCGCCCCCGCCATGGAGGCGGTGCACATTCCCTTCCCCGGCACGCCGCAGGTGGTCACGGCCATGCTGGCAGGTGATATCCAGATGGCGCTGATGGCCCCGGGCGCCGCCCTGCCCTACCTGCGTTCGGGCCGGTTGCGCGCCATTGGCCTGACCAGCGGGCGCAGCACCCTGGCCCCCAACACACCGCCGCTACTGGACGCGGGTGTGCAGAATCTGAACCTGGAAGTGTGGAACGCGCTGGTTGGCCCGGCGCGCCTGTCCACGGCTGCGCGGGCGCGGCTGGCCCAGGTGGTGCCCGCCATCCTGCGCGAGGCCGACACCCGGCAAAAACTGTTCAACCAGGGCTGGCAAGCCGTGGGGTCGTCCGCAGAAGGCTTGAGCCGCAGACTGCAGGCCGAGAGTGCGCTGCTCGGCAACATCGTCGCACTGCGCGGAATCAAGCTGGAATAGCCCTTCCCGCTCCGCGCCCCCTGGACTTGACCGCATGAACGCACCGGAGCCTCGTCCACGTGCCAGCGCCGCCGACACCGCAAGCCAGCGCCAGGCTTTCTACGCCGCCATTGCTGCCCACAGCATGACCCCGCTGTGGGAGGTGTTGCATGCACTGGTGCCGCCTGCGCCCAACACGCCGTGCGTGCCGGCGCACTGGCGTTACGCCGATGTGTACCCCTGCCTCATGCAGTCCGGCGTCCTGATCACGGCCCAGCGGGCGGTGCGCCGCGTGCTGATTTTGGAAAACCCGGCGCTGCGCGAGCAGTCGTGCATCACGCAGTCGTTGTATGCGGGGCTGCAGGTGATCATGCCCAGCGAAATCGCGCCCAGCCACCGCCACACCTAGGAGCCTGGGGCGCGCTGCGCTTCGTGGTCAAAGGCCAAGGCGCTTACACGGCGGTGGACGGCGGTGGACGGTGAACGCACCACCGTGCAGCCGGGCGACTTCATCATCACGCCGAGCCGGACGTTTCGCGACCATGGGCACAGCGGCGTGGGTGTGGACGCGCCCGTGGTCTAGCTTGACGCCCAAGCCGCCCCATTCGGCCAGACCTCCCCTATCTTCAGCTACCCCTACGCCCGCACACGAGAGGCTCTGCACCACCTGGAGCAGCACGCCGACATCAATGCCTGAGACGGCATCAAGCTGCGCTACACCAACCCCATCACCGGCGGCGCCCCCATGCCGACCATGGGCACCTTCATGCAGCGCCTGCCCGCCAGATTTGCCGGCAAGCCCTGGCCGCAGACCGATGGCGCCGTGTTTAGCGTGGTTAAAGGCACGGCCCGCGTCACCCTGCCGCGCGGTGAGGAACGCTGGTCGTTTGACGTCAGCGAACGCGACCATTTCGTGATTCCGTCGTGGCACACTGCCCAGCTGAATTCGTCAGCCGGATGTGTGCTGTTCAGTTTTTCAGACCGCCCGGTGCATCAGGCGCTGGGCATCCACAAAGAGGAGAGATTGTCATGAGCGCTTCAGAGAACTTTGTCGTCACACCACCGCCCGTGGTGTCGGTTCCGGTCAACGGCCTTGAGGCCCGCTTCCCCGTGCACCGCATTTATTGCGTGGGCCGCAACTACGAAGAACACGCCAAGGAAATGGGTTTTACCGGCCGGGAGCCACCGTTCTTCTTCCTCAAGCCGGCCAATACCATCGTCGCCGTCGAAGCTGGCCAGACGGGCTCCATCCCCTACCCCAGCCTGACTAAAAACCTGCACCATGAAATCGAGCTGGTGGTAGCCATTGGCACCGGCGGCAAGAACATCGCCGCAGCCGATGCCCACAAACACATTTTCGGCTATGCCGTGGGCCTGGACATGACGCGCCGTGACCTGCAGGGCGAGATGAAAAAAGCTGGCCGCCCCTGGTGCATCGGCAAAGCTTTTGACCATTCAGCGCCGATTGGCCCCATCACTGTTGCGGCTCAGGCCGGAGACGTCGGCAACGCCGAGCTCTACCTCCGGGTCGGCGGCCAAGACCGCCAACGCAGCAACTCCCGCAAGCTGATCTGGAACATCGCCGAGACTATTGAAGCCCTGTCGGCCGCCTGGGAGCTGCAAGCCGGCGACCTGATCTACACCGGCACCCCGGAAGGTGTGGCAGCGGTGGTCAGCGGCGACACCATGGAATGCGGCGTGGCGGGCCTGGGCACGCTCACCGTGACGGTTTTATAACAAAAACAAGAGCTAGCCCATGTATTTACTGCCTGAGCAGCTCTCTATTTAATAGCAATTGGCCGGTGCCTACTAAACCCCGTCAGCGATCACCCATCAGCAACCCCACTGCTGTGGGGTCACCCGGAACACGCCATGCAGTCATCTACAACATCCTGAAACGCTATAGCCCGGCGCCGTGCCATTGCCGGGCCGGCAGCGTTTTTGCTGGCCGCTTGGGTCTGCGGCGCCGCCTCGGCGCAGGGCTTCCCCAGCGAGCCCATCACGCTGGTTGTGCCCAATCCACCCGGCGGCTTTGTCGACGCATCGGCGCGCATCCTGTCGGACTCCTTGGCCAAGGTCACCAGCCAGGCAGTCATCGTCGACAACCGGGGCGGTGGCAGCGGTAACGTGGCCTACAGCGCAGTGGCGCGGGCCAACCCGGACGGCTACACGCTGCTGAACTCCTACTCGGCCTATCACGCGGGCAACCCCAACCTGACGCCCAAACCGCCATGGGCTCAGAAAGACTTTGTGCCGGTGGCTTTGATCACTGTCGCCACCAATGTGATCGCCACACACCCCTCACTGCCCGCCAAAAACTTGCAGGAGTTCATCCGCTACCTCAAGGCCAATCCCGGGAAAGTCAGCTATGCGTCGCAAGGCAATGGCTCGCTGTCGCACTTTGGCACCGAGATGTTCAAACTGCAGACGCAAACCAGCATGGTGCACATCCCTTATCGGGCCTCCGGCCCGGCACTGCAGGACGTGCTGTCGGGGCAGGTGCAGGTGTTCATCACCACACTGCCGTCGGTGATGGGCCAGATCCAGGTGGGAAAGCTCAACGGACTGGCGGTTGCGGGCAAGGCCCCCCATCCCGGCTTACCCAACATGCCCACCGCGGCGGAAGCCGGGCTGAGAGGCTTTGAGCTAAAAGCCTGAGTTGGGATTTTTGCGCCAGCGGGTACGCCGCCAGAGGTGGTCAACAAGCTTAGCATCGCCATCAAGGCGGCACTGGAACTGCCGGAAACTAAAACGCGCGCAGACAGCGCCGGTGTTGAATTGCGCTACCTGGTCCCCGCCGACTTGGCCGCACTGGTTAAAAAAGACACTGATTGTTGGGCCAAAACGATCACGACTGCTGGCATCAAGCCTGAGTAGGCGGGGCTAGCCTTGCGGACACAGCCACAGGCAATCGCAGATGCTGCGCTGCCGACTCAGCACTGCGCAGCTGCCAAGCCTATGCGCCGTCGCGAAGAATTCTTTTTAGCTGCGCCATGTGTTGCTCAGCGGAGGCGCCAAACGGTTTGATGAGCTGCTCGTAGCCTATCAAGGACACGGCAAACATCTCGAGCGACGCCATTTCCTCGAGTTTTTCAAGCACTGGCTGCGCCTGCTCCGGCATGTTTTGCCGCACAAATCCGTCCATGAGGCTGACCAAGCGCCCCAACGTGCGCCTGTCTGACTCGTCCCGCCGGTTGTCTCGACCGGCATAGGGGACCGCGACCGTCTCGGGCCCCATGTAGGAGTCCAGCGCCAGCGTCGGCTGCTGCGAACTCTCGCGGTAGCCCACGTTGGTCTCAAACCATTGCTGGGCGTTGTGCGGCTCCAAAATGCTCGTTGACAGCTTATGGCGCAGCTCGGCGGGAGTTGCGCTCAGGCGAAGGGCTTGACTTGGCAACGGCTTGATCAAGCCCGCCACCACGAGCGCCTCGAAAACGCCTGGTACGTCGCCGAAAGCGCGCAGGCTGTCTTCAAAGACATCCAGCCGGGTACTGCCATCCACCATTTTCAGAATAACGCGTTGCTTGTATGGCAAACCTGACTTGGCATCAAAGGCCAGCGCTTGACCGCTTTGGGTTCGGGCATAAATCGTCATGTCGTATCCAGAATGTGAGGCGCCAGGGCCCACCATAGGGCCTGATCTGAAATTTCACAGCGCGAGCGTAGCACCGCAGTATCCCTTGATGCCGCCGCATCTTCAACCGGCCACCACAACGAGAGTGGTGCACTGCTGGCGGCTTCTGCATTGTCGTGGCGAGCGGCATGACGTCAACCGCACGACCGACGACCGCTTTGCGTTGGTTTTCTTGGCCGGCTCAAACCCTTGCAAAGCCTGCGACGGTACACTCGTCCAACATGCATCGCCCTCCTGTCAAACACTGTCGCAACTGCGGCGCCGCCGTGGTTTATCGATTGCCTGATGACGGCGACACCCGGATGCGCGCAGTGTGTCCCAGCTGCAACACCGTCCACTACGAAAATCCGCTCAATGTGGTGGGAACGGTGCCGGTCTTTGGGCCCACCGGGGCGCAGGTGCTGCTGTGCAGACGCAATATCGAGCCGCGGTTCGGCAAGTGGACGCTTCCTGCCGGCTTCATGGAGATGGGTGAAACCACCGCCGAAGGTGCTGCACGCGAAACTGTTGAAGAAGCTGGCGCCACATTTGACATGGGGCCTTTGTTTACCGTGCTGAATGTCGCACGCGTAGGGCAGGTTCATTTCTTTTACCTGGCCACGCTTCTGAGCCCCGCGTTTGACCCCGGGCACGAAACCATCGAGGCCAGGCTGTTTTCTGAGTCAGAAATTCCTTGGGATGAAATCGCTTTTCATACCGTGCGCGAGACGCTTCAACGCTACTTTGCCGACCGAAGCACGGGCGTCTTCGGGTTTCACGCAGCCGACATCACTTGATCGGCATTGGCGCTGCTAGCTGCCTGCCGACGGGTGTCGGTCATGGTGCGCTCGAACTGCGATGGTTGCGGGAACAGGTTCAGCAAGGTATTGCGCACTTTGGCCAGGCGCGGATCGTGCGGCAGCGCGTTGTCGGTGGTGTCGTTGATGCAAAAAAAATCAAGCTGTCCGACCGTATCACTTAGGCCGCAAAGTGCTTCATCGAGCGCGTGAAGCTCTCCAGTGCCAGTTGAAACATACAGGTGGCTGTGCTCGCATACTTTGGCCTGCCCGTTGGCAAGCGCCCATCTGAGCACAAAGTCCGACACGATCGTTGGCTTGTCCCATGCCCGGAACACGGTGGAGCGAACCAAATCAAACAATTCGGGCGCGCGTTGCTCCAACAGCAGCATGCGAGAGCGCAGCATTGGGCGGGGTGAATGCGCAAAGGTTCTGAACACAGGCTGATAGGCTCTCGCCTGACCAGAGCCTGCCGCTGTTGTCGACGTGCCACTGCTGGCGTGCGCCCTGAGCCACTGGTGCGACAGCCTGCAGGCATTTTCCAGCGCTGTAGCGTCTGCCCGCATGGGCTCGTCGGTGATCTCGTCGTCATCTGACCACGCAACATAAGTTCCGCCGGGATAAAACCAGTCTGCGAGCTGAACTGGGGCACCGAAGAACACATCGTCGTTCAGGTAAAAAAACCGTTCAGACAGGTTGGGGATGCGGTGGATGTAAGACTCAATGTTGCCTGAGTCGAAAGTGGGCAGCAGGTCGGGCTCAATCAGGTCCCGATGATCAACAACGGTGATGCCCGCTGATGGTTTGAACCACGCCGGCGTCTGGCCGTCGGTGACAAGGTAGATGTGACCATGCGTGGGGAAAAATTTTTCCAGTGCACGCAGGCTGAAGCGCAATTCATCGTTGTCACGAAATCGGCCTTCAACATTGCCGTAAAGCGCCATCTCACCGCGGTCTGTGGCGCTTAGAACAGCTGCAGCCTGCTTTCGCTTTTGCCGCCATACTGGGTCGCTGCCGTCCACCCACAGATAAACAATGTCAACGCTACCGTTTTTATTTTTAGACATAAACCAGGCTTGAACAAAAAATCTGGAGTTGCGCACCGCGACAAGCACCGCTCGCCCAGAGCTCCCCGTTGGCGGATCGCACCGCGCACCTCCCGGCGAACACCCACAGGCAGTGTGTCGTCAACGATGCAACGTTTGTAGCCGCAAAACAAAAAGCCCACGATGGTGATCGCAGGCTTTTCAAATGAACGTCAATGGTCGGTGTGAAAGGATTCGAACCTTCGACCCCTTGCACCCCATGCAAGTGCGCTACCAGGCTGCGCCACACACCGACAATCTCTTAATTATAGCGCGGCCATCTACTCTTAAAACCCGGTGGCCAGCAGATCCCGAATTTCATTGAGCTCGCGGCGAACGGCTTGCAAATGTTCGGTCTCTGTGCTGGCACTACCGCTGGTAGTCACTGTTTCAGAATCCTGAAAGTCAGGAAAATCGGTCGCTTCCAACAATGGGTCGAACACGGAGTCACCGCCTTCAAATACATCCATGCCTTCAAGCATCACCTCTCCGTCTCGTCGCCGCTCGCGCTCCGACTGCACCGCTTCCTGTAGTTTGTTGCGCGCGCCGATGATGGTGAAACCCTGGTCATACAGCAAATCGCGAATCCGGCGAATCACCAACACCTCATGATGCTGGTAGTAGCGCCGGTTTCCGCGCCGTTTCATCGGGCGCAGCTGTGTGAACTCCTGCTCCCAATAACGAAGAACATGAGGTTTAACGCCGCACAAATCGCTGACCTCACCGATGGTGAAATAGCGCTTTGCCGGTATGGATGGAAGGGGTTTCTCCAATTAAGTCAATGCTTTAGAGGACAAACACTTAAATCTACTCCAAGCGGTTTAAACAAGCAAAGGGGGGCAAAGGCAATTTGTTCAATGTGTTGCTCGTCCGCACACAAACGTAGCAAGCTTCACGCGCGCTGCGTGCTACTGAATGTCCCCAATCGCTTCCTCGGCAGTTTGGGATTTGGATGCAAACCCATCGCCCTGAATCTGTTCTTTCAGCTTGTGGCTGGCGTGAAAAGTCACCACCCGGCGCGCATCGATCGGAATGGATTCACCCGTGCGGGGGTTGCGGCCCGGTCTTGGCGCTTTGGTGCGAATCTGAAAGTTGCCAAAACCAGAAATCTTGACGTCGTTTCCTTCCACCAAGCTGTCTGAGACAAGATCAAAAAAAGCATCAATCATGTCCTTTGATTCGCGCTTGTTAAGCCCGATCTGCTCAAACAACATCTCTGCCAGGTGAGCTTTGGTCAACGCTGGAGTTTCCAGACTTTCGACAGAAAAATCCATGTTCTCGCCCTTCTCTTGAACTTCTTGAATGTCTTGAATTTCTTGAATTTTTATGTCGCGCTAATCAAACGGGCTTGCCGCTTAAGCCCGCTGACGCGCTTCAAGCTTCTCTTTCAGCGATGTCAATACGGCACCAACACAGCTTTCAATCGCCTCTTCATTGAGCGTCGTGGTTTCACTCGACAACACCAAGCGCACCGCCAGACTTTTTTCACCCACACTCAAATTGAGGTTACCGGGCTGCGGCCGGTACACATCAAACAGCGTTACCGAGCTGAGCAAGCCCTGCGTGCTGGCTGCGTGGATGGCATTCATCAGTGCTTCATGCGTCACGGCCTCGGGCACGATCACGGCGATGTCACGCTCAACAGGTTGGAGTTTGCTCACCGGCTTGAACATCGGAATCGGGCGCTCCAGCACGGCATCAAGGTCGAGTTCGAAGAGTACGGGCGTCTGTGCCAACTCGTAACCCTGACGCCATCGCGGGTGCAACTCACCGACGAAACCGATAACGACCCCTTTAACGCTGACGCTGGCACAGCGTCCCGGGTGCATTGCCGGATGCACCACCGGTGCAAACTCGGCACGCTGCGGCGCAAGCAGAGCCTGTAAATCCCCTTTGACATCAAAAAAATCAACGATGGTTTCAGGCTCGCTCCAGTTCAGCGCGGCACGGGGACCACACGCCAATGCAGCCAGGCGCATTGGCTGGTTAAACCCTGCCACTGTGGTGTCGGTGTTGACCGATTGGCTGTCGCGCAGAAACACGCGGCCCACTTCAAATACATTGACCCGCGTGGCCTTGCGGTCGAGGTTGAACTTCAGCACCTGTAGCAAAGACCCCAACAGAGACGACCGCATCACGCTCAAGTGGCTTGCAATCGGGTTCAAAAGACGCACCGGATCTGGATTACCCGCAAGCTCGCGCTCCCAGCGGGCGTCGACAAAGCTGAAGTTGATCGTTTCCTGATAGCCCAATGCGGCCATGGCGTGACGAACTGCAAAAGAGCTTCGCTCGGACTCTGGCCGAATACGCGCTGTGATCGGTGCCAGCGGCGGGGTCGACAGTAACTGGTCGTAGCCCACCATACGCACCACTTCTTCGATCAGATCCTCCTCAATCTGCAGGTCAAATCGATAGCTTGGCGGTTGCACCACCAAAGTGCCTTCATGGGCCGTTACCGAAAGTCCGAGGCGCTGAAGTGCATCTGCGCATTGCGCCTGTGTCAGCGGCATCCCGATAACCTTGGAGGCCCGGGCGACCCGCAACGTAACAGGCGCCAGCACCGGCATGTTGACTTGCGCATCGGTGACAGGCCCGCAAACGGTGTCAGATGTGCCGCAAATATCGAGAATCAGTTGGGTGATGCGTTCAATATGCTCAACAGTGTTGCCAGGATCCACACCGCGCTCGAACCGATGCGCGGCCTCCGTTGAAAAGTTGTAGCGACGCGAGCGCCCCGCGATGGCAGAGGGGAGCCAGAACGCCGCCTCGACGTAGATGCTCTGGGTCGTATCGGACACAGCGGTGGCGTCGCCGCCCATGATGCCTGCGAGCGACTCCACCTTAATAGCGTCTGCAATCACGCCGACTTTCTCGTCCACCGTGACCGACGATCCGTTGAGCAACTTGAGCGATTCACCAGCCCGGCCCCACCGAACGTCCAGTCCGCCGTGTATTTTGTCGAGGTCGAAAATATGCGACGGACGGCCCAACTCAAACATCACATAGTTGGAAATATCCACAAGTGCGGTGACGCTGCGCTGCCCGCAGCGCGCCAACCGCTCCACCATCCAGGCGGGTGTAGGTGCTTGCGTGTTGACGTGGCGCACCACACGACCTGAAAACCGACCGCACAGATCTGGGGCACTCACGGTGACCGGAACCTGGGTGAAGTCCTTTGCCGGTACGGACGCGAACATCTGGCTTTTCAAGGGCGCACCGGTCAGCGCTGAAAGCTCACGGGCGACGCCGTAGAGGCTGAGGCAATGCGCCAGATTGGGCGTGAGTTTTAAGGTGAACAGCGTGTCGTCCAGCATAAGATGCGCGCGGATGTCTTGTCCAACGGGTGCATCTGTTGCGAGCTCAAGCAGGCCACCATGATCCTCGGAGAGCTTCAGTTCGCGGGCAGAGCACAGCATGCCCTGGCTCTCGACGCCGCGCAGCAAGCCGGCCTTGATCACGAAGGACTGACCATCATCTGCAGGTGGCAACTCGGCCCCAACCAACGCACACGGCACCTTGATGCCAACACGCGCGTTGGGTGCACCGCACACAATGTTCAGCAGTTGCTCACCACCTACGGCTACCTTGCACACGCGCAAGCGGTCTGCATTCGGATGCTGCTCAGCCGCCACGATCTCGCCTACCACAATATGCTTGAAAGGCGGAGCGACTGGCCGCAGGTCGTCAACCTCCAGGCCCGCCATGGTCAGAGTGTCGGCAAGTTGCTGTGTTGTCAGTGGCGGATTGCAAAACTCCCGCAACCATGATTCTGGAAACTGCATAAATTGGCCTGTAGCTCGATATTTTTAGGACTGAAATTGCGACAGAAAACGGATGTCGCCATCGAAAAACAGGCGCAGGTCGCTAACGCCATAACGCAACATCGTCAATCGGTCTGGGCCCATGCCAAAGGCGAATCCAATGTATTTTTCGGGGTCAAGGCCCATGCTGCGCACCACGTTCGGATGTACCTGCCCAGAACCTGCCACTTCCAGCCAACGACCTGCCAAAGGACCGGTTTGAAATTGAATATCTATTTCAGCGCTGGGCTCGGTGAAGGGAAAGAAGCTCGGTCGAAACCGCAGCACCAACGCCTCGGTTTCAAAGAACCGACGGCAGAAATCGGTGAAGACAAACTTAAGATCTTTGAAACTCACCTGCTCACCAATCCACAAACCTTCACACTGGTGGAACATCGGAGAGTGGGTGGCATCGCTGTCGACCCGGTAAGTGCGACCTGGCGCGATCACACGAATCTCTGGCATATCGCCTGAAAACAAACTCGCGGCACCAGCATCGGAGCCCATCAGAGCGCGGTGCTTCTTGACGTGCTGCACCGCATAGCGGATTTGCATAGGACTGGTGTGCGTGCGCAGCAGATTGGGCGCAACGTCGGTGCCCCCCTCCACATAGAACGTGTCGTGCATGGAGCGGGCGGGATGGTCTTGCGGCGTATTGAGTGCGGTGAAATTAAACCAATCGGTTTCAATTTCAGGCCCCTGCGCAACATCGAATCCCATCGAGCCAAAAATAGCCTCAATGCGCTCAAGCGTTCGGGACACAGGATGTAGCCCCCCGACGACGCGCTGACGACCCGGCAGACTGACGTCCAATGCCTGAGATTTGAGTTGCATCTCCAATTCGGCATCGACCAGTGCCTGCCGCTTTTCAAGCAAGGCCGATTCAATGGCCTGCTTGGCCAAATTGATGGCGGCACCCCTAGATTTTTTTTGCTCGACATTGAGCGTCGCCATGCCTTTCATAAGTTCAGTCATCTGACCGGACTTGCCAAGGAACTGCGCCTTGGCATTTTCAAGCTCGGCAGGCGTCAAGGCGGCCATAAAAGCCATTCGCGCGCGCTCAACAATCGGGTCTAAATCGGTCATGGGTCGAAAACCTGTCAGGACAAGAAGAGCAAGAGAAAAGTGAGGGTATCGGTAAGCTCAAGCCGATGAAAACAAAAGGGCCAGAGCCTTTTCAAGCTCTAGCCCTTTTTCTAATTGGTCAGAGTGCTATCAATCAAGCAGCGCTCGATACCAATGTCCAACGTCAGGCGGCCAGCTTAGCTTTCACCTGCTCGACAATAGCGCTGAATGCAGCACCATCGTGGATGGCCATGTCGGACAACATCTTGCGATCAATCTCGATACCGGCTTTCTTCAAACCGTTGGCGAACTGGCTGTAGGTCATACCGCAAGCGCGGCTGGCTGCATTAATGCGTGTGATCCACAAGCGGCGGAACACACGCTTTTTGGTGCGGCGGTCACGGTAGGCATATTGCCCAGCCTTCATTACAGCTTCTTTGGCAATCCGGAAGACATTGCCGCGGCGACCGCGGAAACCTTTTGCAAGGGCTAAAACTTTTTTGTGGCGGGCGCGAGCCGTTACACCACGTTTGACGCGAGGCATGTGATTACTCCTTGTTCGTCGTTGAATTAAATGCCACGACCGGGCAGCATCT
>JANLUZ010000090.1:0-2177 GCA_031363755.1 Polaromonas sp. | reverse complement strand
CAGATTGCCAGCCTGGAGTTTGGTGGGCGGCGTGGCAGTAAAACGCTGGTGCTGGCCGACTCGCCGAACAAGCTCACGGGCGCGGCCACGCTTAAAAAAGCGATTGCGCAGCGCGACAACCTGATGGGCGGGTGGGACAAGGTGGTCGTGCTGGGCTGGAACTTTGAGCCTTCCATTGGCGAGACGATTACCGCGCTGAACGATTCGCGCCTCGAAGTGCTGGTGATTCCGCCCGATCTGATGGACCGGCTCAAGAAAAAAGGCGGCATCGACAAGCTGCGCGGGCAGGTGCGGTTTTCATCCCTGCAGTATTTGACGATTCACCCGATTGAGCGCAAGTCAGTTGGCGGGCAAGAAACCCTTACCGTCAAGCTCAAAAACTACGTGCTGCTGTCGCCAGAAGCCATCAACCTGGACGACGCCAACCGCCTCAAGCTGCAGGCCGTCATCAACCAGGAGCCGCTGGCGCTGATTGAGTACTGGGCGGTGGACCCGGACTATGACGGCAAGGTGTTTCGCTCGGTCTGGCAAGACTACCGGGGCAACACCGCCAACGATGAAGATGCGCTGCGCGTGGTGACGCAAGCGGTGGTGAGCACCGCCGCCACACCGGGCCCGCGCACCGTGTGCGTGCGGGTGGTTGATGTGTTTGGGTTTGAGGCGGAGGTTGTGGCCAAGGTGGACGCGGTGTGAGCCGCGCGGTAACGGGTGTGCTGTACGCTGATACAGGTCTACGCCGCGACCATTTCCCGCACTGCCAGCAGACTGTCTTTCATTTCAATTTGCGCCAGCTTCAAGTCGTAAGCGGTTTGCAGGTTCAGCCAATACTGCGGCGTTTGCCTGAGCGCACGGCCCAGGCGCAATGCCAGCTCGGCCGTGACAGGACGCTCGCCCCGCAGCAGGTGCGACACCCGCATGGGCGACACACCAATGGCTTCGGCAAAAGCCGCCTGCGTCATGGCCATGTCTTCAAGCGTTTCGCGCAAAAACTCGCCGGGGTGGATGGCGGGAAGCCCGTTCACGGGTGTTTTGGTTTTCATCTGTATTACTCCTTAGTGATAGTCCATAACTTCAACGTCTTGGGCGTTGCCGCGTTCAAAGCGAAAGCACACGCGCCAACGGTCGTTGATGCGAATGCTCCATTGGCCAGCCCTGTTGCCGACCAACGCCTCCAGCCGGTTGGAGGGTGGTTGCCGCAAATCTTCAACGTCGGTTGCGGCATCCAGCTGCGTCAGCCGCAGTCGGTTGCGGCATCCAGCTGCGTCAGCCGCATCACCGCACGTCGCAGGATGTCGGGTGGCAAGCGCCGCGACTTGCCAGTGGCAAACAGGCGTTCGGTATCAAGGTTGGCAAAGTTTTCAATCACCTTCGAATTATAAACAAGTTGTTTATAAAATAGAAAATCCACGGTCCACTGCATGCTTGAAAAAGACAACCAACTCGCCCTCTCCATAGCCCTCACTGCCAAAACCAAGCAACTCTGCCTGGGCCTTGAGTCGGGCGCGGCGGACATCCTGGAGTTGGTCACGCCCACCACGGCGGAGCTGCTGCTGTGGTGGTTTGGTGAGGACATGGTGCTGGCGCGGCGCGGGTTGAACTTTCATGCGGGGCAAAAGCAGGCGGTATTGAATGCCATCGTGGCGCATGAGGTGCTGGGCCAGGGCCATGCGCACTGGACGCTGCTGGACCTGTACAAGGCTTGTGCGCCGGATGCGCTGCTGACTGGCACGCGCCTGCATGAGGTGGCGCAGGGCAAGCACGCGCACCCCAAATACTGCTTCAAGATGGCCACGGGCACGGGCAAAACCTGGGTGCTGCAGGCGCTGCTGATCTGGCAGTTGCTGAACAAAACAGCGGCGCTGGCGGAGGGGATGGACGACGCGCGGTTCACGCGCCAGTTCATGGTGGTGGCCCCGGGGCTGATTGTTTATGAGCGGTTGCTGGATGCGTTTTGTGGCAAACAGGTAGCAGGCAGCAGCGGTTCGCGCGACTTTGCCAAGTCGGACATTTCGTTGTTTTCCGACCTGTTCATTCCTGACGCTTACCGGGAGAGCGTGTTTGCGTTTGTTCGCGGCAACGTGTGCAACAAAACCGAGATTGGCCTGAAGGCCACGGGCAACGGGATGATTGCGATCACCAATTGGCATTTGCTCAATGACAGTGATGCGCTGGACGAT
>JANLUZ010000016.1:0-15703 GCA_031363755.1 Polaromonas sp. | reverse complement strand
TCGCTGCGGCGTTGCTCGGCAAACATGAAGTCCTTGATCTCCACGATGCTCGGCACGGCGTCTTTGGCGTTGCCAAAAAACTCCATGCACACGGTGCGCACATGCACCGGCATGCGGTGAACAATCCAGCGGGCGCTGGTGATCAGGCCGTCGCAGCCTTCTTTTTGAATGCCGGGCAGACCGCTCAAAAACTTGTCGGTTACGTCCTTGCCCAGGCCTTCCTTGCGAAAGCTCTGGCCGGGAATGTCCAGCCGCTCGGTGCGCACCGGCGTCTTGCCGTCGGCCTCAAAGTACTTCAGCTCAAAGCTGGCCATGGCGGCGTCGTGAATCTTGCCCAGGTTGTGGTTCAGCCGGGTTACTTCCAGCCACTGCGAATCGGGTGTGACCATGCGCCATGAGGCCAAATTGTCCAGCGCGGTGCCCCACAACACGGCTTTTTTACCGCCTGCGTTCATGGCGATATTGCCGCCGATGCAAGACGCTTCGGCCGAGGTCGGGTCGACAGCAAACACAAAACCGCCGCGCTCGGCCGCATCGGCCACGCGCTGCGTGACCACGCCGGCTTCGGTCCACACCGTGGGCACCGGTTTGTCGATGCCCGGCAGCATGACGAGCTCAACCTCGGTCATGGCTTCCAGCTTTTCGGTGTTGATGACGGCCGACTTCCAGGTCAGCGGGATCGCGCCGCCGGTGTAGCCAGTGCCGCCACCGCGCGGAACAATCGTCAGCCCCAGGTCGATACAGCCCTTGACCAGGCCCGCCATTTCCACCTCGGTGTCGGGCGTCAGCACCACAAACGGATACTCGACACGCCAGTCGGTCGCGTCCGTGACATGCGACACCCGCGACAGGCCGTCGAACTTGATGTTGTCCTTCAGCGTCAGCTTGCCCAGCTTGCGCTGGGTCTGGCGGCGCAGGTCGGCCATGCCGTCAAACGCGCTGGAGAACTGGCTGACCGCCGCGCGCGCTGCGCCCAGCAGCGTGCCCACCACCGCGTGACGCTGCGGGTCGGCGTCGGGCGTGCGGCGCTTTTCGACTTCATTGAGGCGGTGCTGCAGCGCTTCAACCAGCAGCTTGCGGCGCTTGGGGTTGTCCAGCAGATCGTCTTGCAAATACGGGTTGCGCTGCACCACCCAGATGTCACCCAACACCTCATACAGCATGCGGGCCGAACGGCCGGTGCGGCGCTCACCGCGCAGCTGGTTCAGCAGATCCCACGACGCCTCGCCCAGCAGGCGGATGACCACTTCCCGGTCTGAAAACGAGGTGTAGTTGTACGGAATCTCACGAATGCGCGCACTGGCCGGAGCGACAGCGCCGCTGTGCTCGGCGACATCGTGTGCGGACGGTGCAAATTCTTGGAAGGTCGTAGGGGCGTTCATGGGCTTTTTTGGAGTTTGGTCAGCGGCGCTGGGCCCCGACACCGAGCTTTCAATTATCGCTGTGCGGTGCCTGACTGCAGTGGTCGCGGGGCATGACCACAGGAATCACCCAGGGGAGCGCCGGGCGGTTACCGCTTTTTGCGCTGCAGCACCGTCAGCGCCAGGGCCGCGGCCAACACCATGGCGGCGTAGGTGGCCATCTTGCCGTCATGACCAAACACCACCAACCCCGCAAGTAGCACCGTGACATTCACTATGAAAATAATAGCTATCCAGGCAGTAAACGCCAAGGCTACCTTGCCTTTTGATTGAAAAAACAGGCGCCAGACGCGGCTGAGCAGCACCAACAGCACCGCCAAGGCAGCGGCAGGCGCAATCAGGTTCAGCAGGTGGTTGGTCAGCAGGTAGGCGGTCATCGGCTCATCGGGGGTTGGGCGCGCGTCGGGTGGACGGCGGGTGGGTCGGTAGGCTGTCGTCCAACGCTATCGGACAGATTGACAAGCGCACGCGAGGTATGACCACTTCAATTTTATAATGTGAGGATGTCAGTATGGGCTCTCGGGCTAAACCACACCACCGCACCGCTTGATCTGCGCGGGCGCTTTGCCTATGCGGTGGACCAGATCGAGCCCACGCTGCGCAGCCTGCGCACGGCCCTGTCCAGTCACCCGGAAGCCACGCTGCTGTCCACCTGCAACCGCACCGAAATTTACGGCTCTGGCAGCGTCGCCAATCTGAACGAAACGGTGGACTGGTTGGCGCATTCCGGCGGCGTTTCCCCGGCGCTGCTGCGCTCGCATGCCTATGCGTTGCAAGGCGACCAGGCGGCCCGCCATGCGTTCCGGGTCGCCAGCGGGCTCGACTCCATGGTGCTGGGCGAGCCGCAAATTCTGGGCCAGATGAAAGACGCTGTGCGTGCCGCCGAAGACGCTGGTGCCATGGGCCAGACGCTCCACCAGCTGTTCCAGCGCTCGTTTGCCGTGGCCAAGGAGGTGCGCAGCAGCACCGACATTGGGGCGCACAGCATCAGCATGGCAGCGGCTTCGGTGCGCCTGGCCAGCCAGCTGTTTGAAGACCTCGCCGACATCAAGGTGCTGTTTGTCGGCGCTGGCGAGATGATCGAGCTGGCGGCCACCCACTTTGCGGCCAAAACCCCAAAAGCCATGGCGATCGCCAACCGCACGCTGGCCCGTGGTGACAAGCTGGCATCGCGTTTTGGTGCCGAACTGATGCGCCTGGCCGACCTGCCTGAGCGCCTGCATGAGTTTGACGCCGTCATCAGCTGCACCGCCAGCACGCTGCCCATCATTGGTCTGGGCGCTGTTGAGCGCGCCTTGAAGCGCCGCAAGCACCGCCCGATCTTCATGGTTGATCTGGCCGTGCCGCGTGACATTGAGGTCGAAGTCAAGGCACTGCAAGACGTGTACCTCTACACGGTAGACGACCTGGCGCAGGTGGTGCAAACCGGCAAGGACAGCCGACGCGCCGCTGTGGCCCAGGCAGAGGTCATCATCGACGTGGGGGTGCAAAACTTCATGCACTGGCTGGACCAGCGTCACCCTGTCAACGGCGTGGTGCCGCTGATTCAACAGCTCCACGCCCAGACCGACATCTGGCGCGCGCTGGAGATCAGCCGCGCCAAAAAGCTGCTGGCACGCGGCGAGCCGCTGGACACCGTGCTTGACGCCTTGAGCCGCGGCCTGACGCAAAAAATGCTGCACGGCACCCTGGCCGAGCTGCACAGCGGCGACAACGCCCACCGTGAGGCCACGGCACTGACCGTGTCCAAGTTGTTTTTGCGCGGCGCGGCCCGGCTGAAAAGCGACGACGCTGAGCGTTAGCGTTGCGCTCAAAAAATCTGACCTCCTTTCAACGCAGAGATGCAGAGAACGCAGAGGTTCGCAGAGACAACCTCCATTTATTTTTTGGGTTTTTGAGTCCCCTGCCGTGTGCAGAGGCATTCAATCCCCGCTTTCAATCCTCCTGAAATGAAACCTTTTCTGCGCCAAACCCTGGAACGCCAGCTGCACCGCCTGACCGAGCTGGACGCGCTGCTGTCCGAGCCCGATGTGGTGAACAACCTGGACCGCTTTCGCAGCCTGACGCGTGAGCACGCCGAGGTCAGCGTGGTGGCCACGCAATACAACCGCCTGACGTTGCGCGAGGCGGATCTGCTCAGCGCCGAGCAGATGCTGCGTGAAGCCCAGGGTGACCCGGAAATGGCCGAGCTGGCCGAAGAAGAAATTGCCGCCGCCAAAGCCGACCTTGTTCTCATCGACGAGGCCCTGCAACTGACGCTGATTCCCAAAGACCCGGACGACACGCGTGCTGCCTTCGTGGAGATTCGAGCCGGTACGGGCGGTGACGAATCCGCGTTGTTTGCAGGCGACCTGTTTCGCATGTACACCCGCTTTGCTGAACGCTGCCGCTGGCAATCCGAGATCGTCAGCGAATCCCCCAGCGAGCTGGGCGGCTACAAGGAGGTGGTGCTGCGCATCGACGGCCCGTTAGACGCGCAAGGCGTGGGCGTCTACGGCAAGCTACGCTTCGAGTCGGGCGGCCACCGGGTGCAACGCGTACCGGCCACCGAGACGCAGGGCCGCATCCACACCAGCGCCTGTACGGTGGCCGTGCTGCCCGAGCCCGACGAGCTTGATGCCATCAAGATCAACCCATCTGACCTGCGCATCGACACCTACCGGGCCAGCGGCGCGGGCGGCCAGCACATCAACAAAACCGACTCGGCGGTGCGCATCACCCACCTGCCTACCGGTATCGTGGCCGAATGCCAAGAAGGCCGCAGCCAGCACGGCAACAAGGCCCAGGCACTGAAAGTGCTGACCGCACGTATCCATGAAAAAGACCGCTCCGAGCGCGCTGCCAAAGACGCCGCCATGCGAAAGGGGCTCGTCGGCTCGGGCGACCGCAGCGACCGCATCCGCACCTACAACTTTCCGCAGGGCCGCCTGACCGACCACCGCATCAACCTGACGCTGTACAAGCTCTCTCTGATTGTGGAGGGCGACATGGGCGATGTCGTCACGGCGCTGCAGGTGGCGCGGGGCGCCGAGCAGCTGGCCGAGCTGGAAACCGCCAGCAGCACCCATGGCGCCTAAAAACACTCAAATTTCAGATCAAATCGGCATATAGCCCAGGCTTTTACTGCCTGGGCAGCTCTTTTTTTTATAGCATTCACCCGCACATCGTCACACTGCTGCCAACGCGCTATGTCCACCACTACCCCTAAAGACGCCTTGACGAAAGCCCACGCGCTGGGTGTTGAACGCCTTGACGCGCAGTGGCTGCTGCTGCACGCTCTCGACCGGCCCAGTCAGGACCGCAGCTGGCTGCTGACGCACGACGAGGAGCCGCTGACAGCCGCGCAAGTCGGGGCATACGACGCCTTGCTCCAGCGACGCGTCGAGGGCGAGCCGCTTGCCTATCTGGTTGGGCACCAGGAATTTTTCGGTTTGAACCTGCAGGTGGATGCCCGTGTTCTGGTGCCCCGCCCCGACACCGAAACGCTGGTGCATTGGGCGCTGGATGTGTTGGGTGGGCTGGCCACGCCAGACGGCGGCAACGGCCAACTGGTTGACCTGGTTGAACTGGTTAATCTGGTTGATCTAGGTACGGGCAGCGGCGCAGTAGCGCTGGCACTGGCGCACAGGCTGCGCCAGCGGGGTCAACGAGCGCGCGTGCTGGCCGTGGACGCCAGCCTGGACGCCTTGCAGGTGGCACGCGCCAACGCCTTGGCGCTAGAGTTGCGCGTTGATTTCCTGCCAAGCAACTGGCTGGCCCAGGTCAAGGGTCGCCATCACCTGATCGTCAGCAACCCGCCCTATGTGGCCGCCCAAGACCCGCATCTGGCGGCCCTGCACCACGAACCGCTGAGAGCGCTGGCGGCTGGGCCTGACGGGCTGGACGACCTCCGCACCATCATTGCGCAGGCACCGGCGCATCTGGTCAACGGAGGCTGGCTGCTGCTGGAACACGGCTACGACCAAGCTACGGCGGTGCGCGACCTGCTCCACCAAGCGGGGTTTGTGCAGCTCGGAAGCCGGCCGGATTTGGCAGGCATCATGCGCTGTTCGGGGGGTCGGTGGTTGGGGCCACAGCGCGGTGCGAACAGCGAGATAATCAAGACATCGTGACGCAGCTGTTGAATTGACCGCGTCGGCGTCCATCTGACAGTCAGGCGTCAGGCCAAAAAAAGACGCGTAAGCCCCAGCGATCCCGCATTTGCTATTAATTTTGAAGGAAACCACCATGAGCGACTCAACCGACACCCAGCAACGCATTGCCCAGATTGTTCAAGCCAGCGACGTGGTGTTGTTCATGAAGGGCACCGCGCAGTTCCCGCAATGCGGATTTTCAGGCCGTGCGATTCAGGTGCTCAAAGCCTGCGGCGTTAACAAGCCCGCCACGGTGAACGTGCTGGAAGACGCGGATATTCGTCACGGCATCAAGGAATTCAGCAACTGGCCGACCATTCCACAGCTTTATGTCAAAGGCGAATTTGTCGGCGGCTCTGACATCATGATGGAAATGTACGAAAACGGCGAACTGCAGCAGATGCTGGGCGCGCCGCAATCGCAGGGCTGAGCACCGACAGCCGCAGCGGGAAAACGCTCGGCAAGGTGCGTTTATTGGGTGTAGCCGCGGCAAGCGCCGCCATTTGCGGCACCCTTGCATTCGCGACTCAGGCGTTTGTCGCGCATTTTTTGCGTTTCGTTCGAACCATAAAGTGATTGCGCCCCTTCTGCGGGGCGCTTCACGGCTTTTTTCTTGTGCTTCTTCACCTTTACCGCTTGCACCGTGTCGTCGGTCGTCAGGGCAAACGCAGGTCGATGGCTCACCGCCAAAAACAGGACACACGCCAGTAATGTGGGAGCAAAGCGCAGCAGCTTAGAGGTCATAGGTCTTTTTTCCAGTCATCGCCAGCGCCAGCAACTGCCATGCGCAGAAGGTTTCAAGCATGATGGACTATTGCAACTTCGGATCACCAAAGTTCTCTTCATCGGGGGGGGCGTCGGCAGGCATGCGAAACCCTTCGCTCGACCAGGCCCCGAAATCGATATTTTTGCAGCGCGCGCTGCAAAATGGCCTGAAAGGGTTGGTCAGCGCATAGATGCTGTTTCCACCGCAGCCAGGGCACACCACAATCTTCACAGGAATGTCGTTGTCGTTCACTTCAAAAGCTCGGGATTGAAGATAAGTGGGCAGAACTGATCGTCAAGAGCACAAGGTGAGCTCGAAGGTGACGTCCTCGGTGCAAATGTGCAGGCGATCGTCACTTTCATGGCGCATCAACCGCACCGACACCATCAGCCGATTGCCGCTGATCTCCGGACTGACGCCCAGCGCCGGGTCTATGCGCATGCGTAGCAGCTGAAACGTGCGCCCCTGCGGCAGGCTTTGCTGGTAGTGCCCTGCAGGCGCCACTACCTTCTGCGGCGCGCCGGAATCCCTGAGCAACGACAGCAACACACGCACCGATTCCGCCAAAGGCACGAGTGGCGCAATCCAGTGCTGGAGGTTTTGCTGGCGCACCGAAAACGGCAGATGTTGCCAGGCAAAGTAAGAAGGCAAATCAAATTCGCAGGTGCCTCCTGGAATGCCAACGCGGCTGCGAATGCTCATCAACCAATCGTTCTCTGTCAAAGACTGGCCCGCCTTGCCCGGCAAGTTGCTGAGCGAAGAAAAGCAGGTTTCCAGCTGGCTCACCACATCGTCCAGTGCAGCATTGGACACAGCAGGGTTGCCACGATAGCCACTGAGCACATGCTTTTGCTTTTCGAGATCCTTGAGGATGTCGGTCTTCAGATCAGCGCGCGCACCGACATCCATGATTTCGAAAATCGTGGTGATGGCGAAGTGGTGATCGGTAGGCGTTTGCCGTTCCTGCAAATCGCCCAGACGACGAAACAGGTGCTCCAGGCGCAAGTACGTGCGAATGCGCTCGTTGAAGGGGTACTCGTAAAGAATCACGGGGCTGTAGTCGTCAGAATCGGAGGTTCGCACATGCGCGAATCATAGCCCGAAGCTCGCGGCTACATCATCAACGATATGTGCCAAAACACCGAGCGAAATGCCATCGTTGTAGATGCAAATGTCGGCGGCGGCAAGCCGCTGTGACCGGCTCGCCTGAACGGCGATAACCTTTTCAACCGCGTGACTGGTCCAGCCGCGTCGCCCGGATTCACGGGTAAGCACGCGTTCTATTTGCGTGCTGTTGCGGCAATCGACCACCAAGATGGCATCAAGCCTTGGGCGCCAGCGCGCGGACTCCACCAGCAACGGGATATCAAAAATAATGCATCGGTACCCTGACTGAACGGCGTGGTCGGCCAGGCGGGTCGTCTCCGTGCTGACAAGGGGGTGGATGATGGCCTCGAGCTGCAACCGTGCCGCAGGGCTCTGGAGCACCAGGGCGCGAATAGCATCGCGATCCATGCTGCCATCAGGGTGCATCACACTGGCACCCAACTGTTTGGCGATTTCTGGCAGGGCCTTTCCGCCCGGTGCCGTGAGCCGGCGCGACGCTGCGTCGGCATCCACAATAAACGCACCATGGTTATGCAAAAGCGTCGCTATCGTGCTCTTGCCGCTACCAATACCGCCTGTTAACCCAATGCGTTGCATTGCCGTGGATTTATCCCTACAGCCCAACGAAACGCAATATGGTCTGAGGTCCGAAAATCATCGCGGTAAAACCGGCACCCGCGAGAAAAGGGCCAAACGGTACGTAGCCGCCCTCTCGCAAACCGTCGGTATATTTCAAGATGATGCCCACCACAGCGCCGATGACGGAGGCCATCAGAATCATGGGGATCAAAGCCTGCCAGCCGAACCAGGCACCCAGAGCTGCAAACAGCTTGAAGTCGCCGTAGCCCATTCCCTCTTTCCCAGTGACCAGTTTGAACGCCCAGTACACCAGCCACAGCGAGAGATAGCCCGCTACAGCGCCCCAAAGCGACGCTGACAGCGACACCGCAGGATTGAACTGGAGCGCAGCAGCCAGCATGCCCGCCCAGACCAGCGGAAGTGTGATGTCGTCAGGCAGCAAGGTGGTGTCCCAGTCGATCATGGCCAAAGCCACCAGCGCGGCAGAAAAGCCGCACCAAGCCAGCGCAGTCGGTGACAAACCCCAGCGCCATACACACAGGAAGAACAGCGCGCCTACCGCCAACTCAACCAGCGGGTAACGCATTCCGTAAGGGGCTTGGCAGGCAGAGCACTTTCCGCGCAGGAAAAGATAACTCAGCACTGGAACGTTCTCATACCAGCGAATGCCGTGTCCACACGCCGAGCAGCGCGAACGTGGAACCCAAAGATTGAAGGTTTCAACCGCTGCTGCAGCGCCGCCGGATATCCCGGTGGGGTCGGCTGCGCACTCGGCTGCCCACTGGCGTTCGAGCATTTTTGGCAGCCTATAAATAACCACATTCAAAAAGCTGCCAAGCAACAAGCCGAAAACACTGGCAAACGCGGCAAGCACCCAGTCCTGTTCGGTGCCCACACCCATCAAACAACTTGTCCGAGTTTGAAAATCGGCAGGTACATCGACACCACAATGCCGCCAATCAGCGTGCCCAGAAACACAATGATGATCGGCTCCATCAGACTGGACAAACCCGCGACCATCTCGTCAACTTCGGCTTCATAAAAATCTGCAGCCTTGCCCAACATGTGGTCGACCGAGCCCGACTCTTCGCCAATGGCGCACATTTGCAGGACCATTGAAGGAAACAGATTGACGTTGCCCATCGCTGTTGTCAAGCTGGTTCCCGCCGAAACCTCCTGCTGAATTTTCTCGGTTGCGTCCGCATACAAGGAGTTACCGGCAGCGCCGCCCACAGAATCCAGCGCTTCAACCAGCGGCACACCCGCCGCGAACATGGTCGACAGCGTTCTCGTCCAACGCGCAATGCACGACTTTTCAATTAGCGGCCCAAATACAGGCACCTTGAGCAGCAAACGGTCCATCACCCGCTGCATTTTTTCGTTGCGCTTCCAAGCCTGGAGGAAAAAATAAATCCCCCCGCCCATGCCACTAAAAATGAGCCACCAATAAGCGACGAAAAACTCGCTGATAGCCATCACAAACAGGGTCGGCGCCGGAAGATCCGCTCCAAACGACGAAAAAACCTGTTTAAACGCAGGAATCACAAAAATCATAATGACCGCGACCACCACAAAGGCCACCACCACCACCGAAATGGGGTACATCAACGCCGACTTGATCTTCGATTTGATCGCCTCGGTTTTCTCCATGTACACCGCCAATCTGTCCAACAGGGCTTCCAAAATACCTGCGGCTTCCCCAGCCTCGACAAGGTTGCAGTACAGCGCGTTGAAATAAAGCGGGTATTTGCGGAATGCCGCGCTGAGCGATGTGCCGGTCTCGACATCCGTACGAACATCATTGAGAAGCTTGGTAACGCTGGCGTTGGGGTTACCTCGGCCCACAATATCGAACGATTGAAGCAAGGGAACACCTGCTTTCATCATCGTCGCGAGTTGACGGGTGAAGATAGCGATGTCTCGCGGCTTGATGGATTTGCCGGAGCGCATCCTGCGCTTTTTTATTTTGGTGGCAAGCACGCCTTGTCGACGCAAAGCTGCCTTAACCTGGTTCTCCCCTGCCGCACGGGTTTCACCACGAATTTGCTTACCGACTCTGTCCTTGCCTTCCCATTCGAAGACAAATTCCTTGATGCCTTTGGATACTGCAGTTGCCATCGTGTTTCCCGTTTATGCGTGGCAATGAAGCCGACGTCGCCAACCATTCAAGCACTCATTCATTGATCCCGCCGCGGCGAAATCAAACATTGGTGCAACCCAAAACCTCTTCAAGCGACGTCATGCCCATCTTGACCTTTTGCAAACCCGATTGCCTGAGACTGCGCACGCCTTCAAGCTCAGCCTGCGCCGCAATTTCAGGCGCATTACCATCTCTCAGAACGATGCGCTGAATCTCGTCGGAGATCGGCATCACCTGGTAGATGCCAACACGGCCTTTGTAGCCGTTGTTGCACATGCTGCATCCGACCGGTCGATACGGCGTCCAAGAGCCATCAACATCGTCTTCCTTAAAGCCAGCGTCTATCAGGGTTTCGCGTGGAATATCAGCGGGCGCCTTGCAATTGGGGCATAAACGCCTGGCAAGTCTCTGCGCCGTAATCAGGATCACGCTCGAGGCAATGTTAAAGGGTGCGATGCCCATATTGCGCATTCGCGTCAACGTGGTGGGTGCGTCGTTGGTGTGCAGCGTGGACATCACCATGTGTCCGGTTTGGGCGGCCTTGATCGCAATATCGGCGGTTTCAAGATCCCGGATTTCGCCGACCATGATGATGTCGGGATCCTGCCGCAAAAAAGCTTTCAGCGCGACGGTGAACGTCATTCCGGCGCGTTCATTCATGCTGACCTGGTTCACGCCTGGCAGTGTTATCTCTGCAGGGTCTTCCGCCGTTGCGATGTTTACGCCCGGTGTGTTGAGAATGTTCAGGCAGGTGTAGAGAGAAACAGTTTTACCGGATCCGGTCGGCCCGGTCACCAACACCATGCCGTAGGGCCGGGCAATGGCGTCAAGAAGCCTGGCTTTTTCTTCTGGCTCGTAACCCAACGCGTCAATGCCCAACTTGGCACTGCTCGGGTCAAGGATACGAATCACGATCTTTTCACCATACATCGTGGGCAGCGTGCTGACGCGAAAATCAATCACGCGATCAGGTCCGATCTTCAGCTTCATTTTGCCGTCTTGCGGAACCCGTTTTTCCGAAATGTCCAGCTTGGAAATCACCTTGATGCGGGCCGCAAGCTTTTCCTTGATAGACACAGGCGGCGAAGCTATCTCGCGCAATTCTCCATCAATGCGAAAGCGCACCCGGTAAGTGTGCTCGAAAGGCTCGAAATGCAAATCGGACGCTCGCATGCTGAACGCGTCAAGCAGCATTTTTTGAAGAAATTTGACAACCGGAGCATCATCGATTTCTGAATTACCTGCCTCTCCGTCATCTAGTGCGGGGGCATCCGGAGTGGCCTCGCCGAACTCGAAATCTGAGCCGATAATATTTTCAATCGCCTCGGCAGCCGTTGCCGTCGAAGTCTCAACAAGCTTTAACAGTTTGTCGTATTCAGCGATGACCCAATCCACGCCCATCTGGGTCGAGAACGTGATTTTTTCTGACGCTTCCTGATCAGAAGGATCAGCTGTCGCCACAATCAGGCGATTGCTTCGCTTGCTGAGCACCACGATGCGGTAAGTCGCACAAATCTTGGAATCGAGCAATCCCTTGGGAAGCCGCTGAGCATCGACGGCATCCAGATCGAGCAATGGGGCAGCGAAAGCTACCGACATGGTGTGCGCCAAATCGGAAGGGGACACCGCGCCAGATCCTGTGAGTTCCGCAATAAAACTGGATCGGTTGGTCTGAGCCTTGCGAAAAATATCTTCCGCTGCTTTTTGGCCTAACTTGCCAGCAAGCACCAATGCCCGTCCCAAGCCGGGCAATGCCAGCGCAACTTGCGGTTTTGTGACGGGTTCAATAGCAGCCATAGTTTTGTAGTTTGCACTTCAGTTGTGATTACTTATAAAACACTCGAAGAAAATTCGTCCCGCCAGCAGGAAGCACGCAACCTGCTCCGAACAATCCGTCACTGTCTTAAAACAAAACGTTCCAATAGTGTCTCAGTTTTAGATCGCCAGTTGAAATGGTTTGTGGCGTAAATGTCAGTTTCGACGGGTAGAAACATCACAGTCCGTGACTCGTCAGGCGTGACTAGGCTCGCCTGACCAATAAATCAGACGCCAAGCCTTCCAAAACACGGCGATAGGCATTGGCTGGCAAACCAGACATTGCGTCCAGCGCGTTGCGGGCCTCGACCGCAGCGGCATCACGCGTTGCAACAATAGCGCCGGTTTTTTCAACGATCGCAATGATTTGCGTCATTTCGGCAGTGTTGCCGGATTCAATGGCATTGCGAATCAACGCCTGCTCCGAAATCGATCCTCTTTGCAAAGCAATGATCAATGGCAGCGTGGCCTTGCCTTCGCGCAAATCGTCACCGAGGTTTTTACCCATTTCGGCCACGTCGCCGTCATAGTCGAGGACATCGTCGATCACCTGAAAAGCAGTGCCAAGCGCACGACCAAATGCGGCACACCGCTGCTCAACGGCGACGGTGGAACCTGCCAGCAAAGCAGCGATGCGCGCGCTAGCCTCGAAGAGTTTTGCGGTTTTTGAGCGGATCACCCGCAAATAAGCTTCTTCAGACAATGTCGCATCATGCATGTTCATCAGTTGCATGACCTCGCCCTCTGCGATGACGTTGGTAGCCTCTGCTAGGGTTTGCATAATGCGCATGTTCCCGGCTTCCACCATCATTTGGAAAGCACGTGAGTACAAAAAATCTCCGACCAGCACACTGGCAGGATTGCCAAAGGCTTCATTGGCCGTCGCGCGCCCCCGGCGAAGTTTTGATTCATCGACTACATCGTCATGCAGCAAGGTGGCCGTGTGAATGAACTCCACCACAGCAGCCAGGTTGTAACGCTGCTCCCCTTGAAAACCCAGCACGCCGCACATCAACAGCAGCAGCGCTGGACGCAGGCGCTTGCCACCCGCAGCAACGATGTATTTAGACACTTCCGAGACCAGTGGCACGTCGGATTGAAGACGCGTGGCGATCACCCCGTCCATTGCGAGCATGTCGCTGGCAATCAACGTCAGTGCATCAGCAGTACTTGAAAAATTGGCAGACAAAAGCATTCCAGGTGAGAAAAGTTGGCCGAATTATAGGAAGCACAGGCCCGATTGACTGATGCGGTGAGGGCTGCTAGGCTGCGGCAGCCACCGCAAAATGGACATCCTGATGATCACGTGATAAACTCATAGGCTCTGCGGAAAACGGTCTGCAGAACTCACATCAAGAGGTCTTACATGTACGCGGTCATAAAAACCGGTGGCAAACAATATAAAGTTGCTGCTGGAGAAAAAATTAAAGTAGAACAGATTGCTGCGGACGTAGGCCAAGAGATCGTTATTGACCAGGTGTTAGCTGTCGGCGAAGGCAGCACATTGAAAGTCGGTACGCCCTTGGTACTAGGTGCAACAGTCACGGTTACGGTGTTGTCTCACGGTCGGCACGACAAGGTTCGCATTTTCAAAATGCGTCGTCGCAAGCACTACCAAAAGCGCCAGGGTCACCGCCAAAACTTCACTGAACTGCAGATAGGCGTTATCGCCGGTTAATTCCGGTGATCGCAGCTACAGCAGTTCGTATCAGGTCGTTCCAGGAGTAGATAAAAATGGCACAGAAAAAAGGCGGCGGCTCTACGCGAAATGGGCGTGATTCACAGCCCAAAATGCTCGGTGTCAAGAAGTTTGGCGGCGAAATCATCAATGCAGGCAGCATCATCGTGCGCCAACGCGGCACCAAGTTTCACCCAGGCGTGAATGTGGGTGTTGGCAAAGACCACACCCTGTTTGCACTGGCTGACGGCACGGTGTCGTTTCGCATCAAAGGCGCCATGAATAAGCACACTGTGAATGTGACACCAGCGTAAGTTTGTCACGTCGAGCATGTCGAAGCCCCGACTGGTCGGGGCTTTTTTGTTTGCAAAATGGGTGCTGTGGCAAATACAGCGAGCCTAATTTTTGTACAACCCGTGGCGATCCCTCGATAGCCACCTGTTTTTGAGTCCACCATGAAATTCGTTGACGAGGCCTACATCGACATTGCCGCAGGTGATGGTGGAAGCGGCTGCGTGTCTTTCAGCCACGAAAAATACAAGGAATTCGGTGGTCCCAACGGCGGGGATGGAGGACGCGGTGGCCATGTTTATGCGGTCGCCGACATCAATCTGAACACGTTGGTGGACTTCCGATTCTCCAGACGCCACGACGCCAAAAACGGCGGTCATGGCATGGGCTCGGACATGTTCGGCGCCAAGGGCGATGACGTCATCCTGAAAATGCCGGTCGGCACGATCCTGACGGACGCCGAGAGCGGCGAAGTGCTGTTCGAGTTGCTGGAGCCCGGCGAAGAGATTCTGATCGCCAAAGGTGGTGATGGCGGATTCGGCAACTTGCGTTTTAAAAGCTCGACCAATCGCGCTCCCCGAAGCAAAACTCCTGGCTGGCCGGGCGAGCGTAAAAGCCTCAAGCTGGAATTGAAGGTGCTGGCCGATGTGGGGCTGCTGGGCATGCCCAACGCTGGCAAATCAACCTTCATTTCAGCGGTTTCAAATGCGCGGCCGCGCATCGCCGACTACCCGTTCACGACACTGCACCCCAACCTGGGCGTCGTTCGCGTGGGTCCAGAGCAAAGCTTTGTGGTCGCCGACTTGCCCGGTCTGATCGAAGGGGCGTCGGAAGGGGCTGGACTGGGGCACCTTTTTCTGCGGCATCTGCAGCGCACCCGGTTGCTTCTGCATGTGGTGGACTTGGCGCCGTTTGACGACAACGTCGACCCGGTGGCGCAGGCCAAAGCCATCGTCGGTGAGTTGAAGAAATACGATGACGCCTTGTTCCAGAAGCCGCGTTGGCTGGTGCTCAACAAGCTGGATATGGTGGACAACGACAAGCGCGCTGCCATCGTCAAGGACTTCGTCAAGCGGTTCAAGTTCAAAGGGCCCGTCTTTGAAATTTCTGCGCTAACGCGTGAGGGTTGCGAGCAACTGATCAAAACCATCTACAAGCACGTCGCCGAAGTTCAAAAAAGTGAGCAGCCGCAAGAAGAGATTGACCCACGGTTTGTGGAGTTGCCTCCGGAACCCGACTCCCCCGAGTGAGTTGGGTTGCTTTTTGTTTGTAAGACTGCTCTCATTTATGAAGCACTGCAGGCAATAAACGCCTGGGCTAGAGCGTTATTTGACTAAAAATCTCTTAAAAATGCACGATTTGTCGACTGTTTCAGTCTTGCAGAAGGCCCGTCGCATCGTGGTCAAGGTTGGCTCCAGTCTGGTGACCAATGAAGGCCGTGGGCTGGATGCCCAAGCCATCGGGGACTGGTGTGCCCAGCTCGCCGCGCTGGTCAAGGATGGCCGTGAGGTCATCATGGTCAGCAGCGGTGCCATTGCCGAGGGCATGAAAAGGCTCAATTGGTCGGTGCGGCCTAAAGCCATCCACGAGCTTCAGGCGGCCGCCGCAGTGGGCCAGATGGGCCTGGTGCAAGTCTATGAAACCAGCCTGCGCGAGAACGGCATCGGCAGCGCCCAGGTGCTGTTGACCCACGCCGATCTCGCCGACCGCGAGCGCTATCTCAATGCCCGTTCTACGCTGCTGGCCCTGCTCCAACTTGGTGTGGTGCCGGTC
>JANLUZ010000159.1:0-5714 GCA_031363755.1 Polaromonas sp. | reverse complement strand
ACCGTGGTGGGCGATGTGGCTGAGCCGATCGACCCATCCAAGGACGTGGTGCAGGTCAACCCAGGCTCAATCAGCGATATCAACGGTTTGCGATCCATGCAGATTCGCGCCCACCGGTCAGAAAATCGCGTCAGCTGGGATGGCGTGGCCTACCGCTCGTTTGACGCGATGGTGGAGTTTGACTGCGAAAAAAAGACCGCGCGCTATCTGGTGCTGAACTACTTCATGGAGCCGGTCTGGCGCGGCAAATCACATCAGACATCGACGTACACCAAGGACCAATTTCGGCCCATGGCGTTTCGCAGCATGTCGCCCAACCCTGCCGCCCGCATCATCCGCGCGGCCTGCGAGAGCAAGTCGGTGATCAGCAACTAGGCGGGCCATGGCAATGCGTTCAGACAAATCAGCCGGTGGCCTGGTGTATTCCACTGAAGCGGGGCGTATGTGCCCGAAGTGCCGGCAGCCCACGGCTGGCTGCGTGTGCCACCTGAGCCAGGCCGCCCCCGTCGGCGACGGTGTAGTGCGGGTTTCCCGCGACACCAAAGGCCGCGGCGGGAAAAGCGTGACGGTGGTCCGGGGTTTGCCGTTGGCTGCTGCCGAGCTGGCGGTGGTCGCCAAACAGCTGCGCACGGCGTGCGGCGCGGGCGGCACGGTCAAGGACGGTGTGGTCGAAGTGCAGGGCGACCATGTCGTCACGCTGCTGGCGGCGCTGCAAAAGCTGGGCTACGCCGCCAAAAAGTCTGGTGGGTAGTTCGGTGAGTTGTTGGGTGAGCAGACCGATGCGGTGCCGGGCTGACCCGGCCTTCAAACCCGCCCGCTCAAGGGTCGCCCAGCCATGAACCCGGAAGACCTTCAGCGGCTAGTCACGTTGCCGATGCCCTATGGCAAGTACAAAGGCCGCGTGATTGCGGACCTGCCCGGCCACTATCTGAACTGGTTCGCGCGCGAGGGGTTCCCCAAAGGCGACCTCGGGCGCTTGCTGGCGCTGATGCAGACCATCGACACCAACGGCCTGGCGGGTCTGCTGACGCCGCTGCGGTGCGCAGATTCCCCTCAGGCCCCGGGCCGCCGAGGTGTCGCTCAGTAGCCTCCGAACCCGTCATAGCTCGGGTCTTTCCAGCAGCTGCCAGGACAGGTATTCGTCACGAGAGGGTCTTGCCGAAGAAGTCCAGCGTGCGGTCCCAGGCCAGCTTGGCGGCGGCTGCGTCGTAGCGCGGTGTGGTGTCGTTGTTAAAGCCGTGCTGGGTGCCTGCGTACTGGTAGGACGTCAGGTTGACGCCGGCTGCCTTCAATGCCGCTCCGTAGGCCGGCCATGACGCGTTGATGCGTTCATCCGTGGCGGCAAAGTGCGCCAGGATGGGCGCCTTGACCTTAGCGGCATCTTCGAGCGCTGGCACATTGCCGTAAAACGGCACGGCGGCGTTCAGCTCGGGCAGGCGCGTGGCCAGGGTTTGCGCCATGCCGCCTCCGTAGCAAAACCCCACCACGCCGACCTTCCCGGTGCAGTCGCTCTGGCCTTTTAAAAAGGTGAAACCCGCCACGAAGTCTTCCGTGGCTTTTTTCTGGTCGAGTTTGGCAAACAGCTCGCGGGCCTTGTCCTCGTCGCCCGAATAGCCACCCAGCGGCGTGAGCGCGTCGGGGGCAAAGGCCACGTAACCGGCCAGGGCCAGTCGGCGGGCGATATCTTCAATGTGCGGGTTCAGGCCGCGGTTTTCGTGCACCACCAGAACGCCGGGCAGCTTGCCGGTCATGGTCGCTGGCATCGCCAGGTAGCCCTTCACGGTGCCTGTGCCGGCGGTTGACGGGTAGCTGACCAGACGGGTAGCAATGCGTTTGTCGTCCGTCGGGATTTGCTGGCCCAGCGCGAAGTTCGGGCTTAATGCGGCAAGCAGCGCACCTGCCGTTATGCTCGCGGTGGCAAACTTTTGCGCTCGGTCCAGAAAGCCGCGTCGGTCGATGTTGCCGTGAACGTAAGCGTCAAAAATAATCAGCAGTTCCTGGTCGAAGTCTTGGGCTGTCTTGCGGGTCATGGGGGCGCTCCGGGGTTGAAAATTGCAGCATACCGAGTGCTGTTTCGATTGGCAAAGCCAACGATAGAAATCAGGGGTCGTATCAGCTGTTGTTTTTTGTAACTGATAGTGATAATTTCAAACTGCCAACCTGTTGATAGTATTTAAAATCACAAAAATTTACAACTCTCTGAAAATTCGCGACGAGTAGTTAAAACGTTTGGGGAAATGAATGTTGAATGCAATGATGCTCACGATTGGCGTGACCCTCTTGGCTACGGTTGCCAGTTTTTTTGCTGGTATGGCTTTTCGCGCCTGGCAGGTGCGCCGCCGGGAAGCCGCGCAACTGCGCGTACCGGTGCCGTGGCCACTGGAGGCCCGGCCACTGGTCAACACGGGTGAAGAACAGGTGTGGGACTGGCTTCGCCACACGTTTTATGACCATCTGATCATGGTGAAAGTGCCGGTGTTGCGCTTCACCATTCCCCTTAACCGTGAGCGCTACCGCAGCGCCAAATGGCTGGACATGTTGGGCGAGGTCTACACCACGTTCACCGTGTGCACCACCGAGGGTGTCGTCATCGGCTGTGTTGACGTGCCCGGCAAGCGCGGAATGAGTCAGGCCAATCAGGATCTCAAAGACGCACTGCTGTCCGACTGCAACATTTCTTACACCGTGCTGCGGCCTACCCGCTTGCCGCAGCCTGAGGCCATGCGCATGGCGTTTTTGGGCGAGGCACCCGACAGCTTGGCCACCCAGCCGCTGCCGATCTTGCACAACAGCGATGAATTTACCGACGAAATCGTCGCGTTCAACCGTGAAAGAGCGCTGGACAAGCAGCGCGCTGTTCGCGAGAACGCGCAGCGCGAGATCAAAAAGCACACGCAAGACGCCGTCAATTCCAACTTTGGTGGCCTGAGGTCGCGGGGTCAAGACAGCCAGTTTCCGTCGCAGTGGGAAAACTCGTTTATCAGCGAACTGGATTCACGTAAGCTCCCGCTGCGCTAACCCGCGCCCCAGCGCCTGTTCCAGCTGCCACCGATTGCGCATGAGTCGCCTTGCCCACACCCGCCAGAAAATTTATGCGACGGTTGCGCGCCAGCTGCACGGGCAGGTGCCCTGCTGGGTGTGTGGCCAGCATGTCGCTGTGCAAGACGCCACGCTGGAGCACGTTCGCCCCCTCGGTGAGGGCGGCAACAGCCACGCCGAGAACCTGGCCATCAGTCACGGGCATTGCAATGCCGGGCGGCATGCGCTGGTGGGCGTTGCACGCGCTTGAATTGCTATTTTATTGATAGCTGCTTAGGCAGTAAACGCCGGGGCTAGCATGCGATTTGATATCGAAAACGCTTGAAAATGCCTGAAAACGCCTGAACATGCAGGCCAGCAGCCTTGGGCGTTAATCCACTACCTCAGGCTCGGCCAGAAACCCGCCGCTCTGGTGCGCCCACAGCCGTGCATACAGGCCACCGCTGGCCAGCAGGCTGCGGTGGTCGCCTTCTTCCACAATGCGGCCCTGGTCCAACACGATCAGCCGGTCCATCGCGGCAATGGTCGAGAGCCGGTGTGCAATGGCGATCACGGTTTTGCCCTGCATCAGCGTGTTCAGGCTGCTTTGAATCGCCACTTCTACTTCCGAGTCCAGCGCGCTGGTGGCCTCGTCCAGCAGCAGAATAGGCGCGTCTTTGAGCATCACCCGCGCAATGGCGATGCGCTGGCGCTGCCCGCCTGAGAGCTTCACGCCGCGCTCGCCCACCTGTGCATCAAAGCCGGTGCGGCCCTGCATATCGGTGAGCTGGCCGATGAAGCCGTCGGCCTCGGCCCGAACCGCTGCCAGTTTCAAGTCAGCCTCGGTCGCAGTTGGGCGGCTGTAGGTGATGTTGTCGCGCACCGAGCGGTGCAGCAACGAGGTGTCTTGCGTCACCATGCCAATGTGCGTGCGCAGGCTGTCTTGCGTGACGTGGGCAATGTCCTGCCCATCAATCAGCACGCGGCCCGAGTCCAGGTCGTGAAAGCGCAGCAGCAGGTTGACCAGCGTGGACTTGCCCGCCCCCGAGCGGCCAATCAGGCCGATTTTTTCGCCCGGCCGCACCACCAGGTTCAACCCGTCGATCACGGGTTTTGCCTTGCCACTGGGGTTGCCCGCGTTTTTACCTTCGCCGTAGCTGAAAGTGGCATTTTCAAAGCGCACTTCACCGTGAGGCACCTGCAGGGTGGCTGCATCCGGCGCATCCACAATCACCCGCGGGCGAGACAGCGTGTTGATGCCGTCCTGCACCGTGCCCACGCTTTCAAACAAGCTGGTGGTTTCCCACATCACCCAGTGCGACATGCCCTGCAGCCGCAGCGCCATGGCCGTGGCCGCCGCCACCGCGCCAGCGCCCACCTGGCCTGCGCTCCACAGCCACAGCGACATGCCCGCCATTCCCAAAATCAGCCCCATGCTCAGCGCGTGGTTGACCATTTCAAACGACGACACCAGCCGCATTTGCGTGTGCCCGGTGTGCATGAACTCCTTCATGGCCGAGCGCGCAAACGCCGCTTCACGCTGGGTGTGCGAGAACAGCTTGACGGTGTTGATGTTGGTGTAAGCGTCGGTGATGCGGCCCGTCATCATTGAGCGTGCGTCGGCCTGCTGCTTGCCGATGTGGCCCAGGCGCGGCACAAAATAAAACAGCGAGCCGATGTACAGCACCAGCCACACGATAAAAGGCGTGACCAGGCGCAAATCGAACGCACCAGCCAGCACCACCATGGTGGCCACGTACACGGCCACCGCCACCAGCACGTCGGCCATCACAAACAGGGTGTCTCGCACGGCCAGCGCGGTTTGCATGACTTTAGTCGTCAGCCGCCCGGCAAATTCGTCCTGGTAGAACGCCATGCTTTGCCCCAGCATCAGGCGGTGAAAGTTCCAGCGCAGCCGCATCGGGAAATTAACCGCCAGCGTCTGGTGCTTCACGGTGGTTTGCAGCGCCACCACGCCAATGCTGCCCACCACCAGCGTACCCAGCACCCACAGCGCCGTGCCGTGTTCGGCAAACAGTTTGGCCGGCGCGGTGGCCAGTTCGGGCTTGCCCAGCCAGTCGATGATGCGGCCTAAAAACGCAAACAGCAGCGCCTCAAACGCGGCCAGCAGCCCTGACAGCACCGCCATGATGCCGATGTAGCGGCGCGTGCCGTCGGTGCAGGCCCACAAAAACGCCATGAAGCCTTTGGGCGGCAGCGTCGGTTCGGCCTCGGGGTAGGCGGGCAGAAGGCGTTCAAAGAAGCGGTAAAAATTCATCGGGTCACACCACCCCTTCCGTGGTGTCGCGGCGGCTGGGTAGCACGTCCAGCAGGCGGTCCAGCCCGCCTTCATTGATGGCCACCATGGCTTGCGCGCGCACCGCTGGCTTGGCGTGAAAGGCTACCGACAGCCCGCCCGCCTCGCTGCACAGCCGCATCATGGGCAGGTCATTGGCCCCGTCGCCCACGGCAATCACGTCGGCAGGCGTGATGCCGAGCAACGCGCAGGTTTCCAACACCATTTTTCGCTTCTCATCGCCGTCGCAAATGTCGCCCCAGGGTTGGTCCACCGTCTGGCCAGTCAGAAAGCCGTTTTCGACGCCCAGCACGTTTGAGCGCGTGTAGTCCATGCCCAGCTCGTCCCGAATGCGATCGGTAAAAAACGTAAAGCCACCGCTGACCAGCAGCGTTTTCAG
>JANLUZ010000141.1:0-2352 GCA_031363755.1 Polaromonas sp. | reverse complement strand
GCCTACACCAGCTGCGCATGCAATTCCTGAACAGAATGAACACTCAAATGATCCAAGTGCTTCATGCCCTCGACAGCGGCCTCCGCACCAGCGATCGTGGTGAACGTTGTTACTCTTGCCAGCAGTGCCGACGTGCGAATCTGGCGTGAATCGGCAATCGCATTACGACGCTCCTCCACGGTATTGATGACCAACGCGATTTCGTTGTTTTTGATCATGTCAACGATGTGTGGGCGCCCTTCCGCCACCTTGTTGACCGTCACACAGTCGATTCCTGCGTCGCGGATCATGCTGGCGGTCCCCTAGGTGGCGACCAAGTCAAAATTCATAGCACGCAAGGCAATAGCGACCTGGACTGCGCGTGCTTTATCATTGTTTTTTACCGTTAAAAACACTTTGCCAGCCGTTGGCAGCGTGGTGCCAGCACCTAATTGGGACTTGACAAATGCTTCACCAAAAGTTTTGCCAACGCCCATCACTTCACCAGTGGACTTCATCTCGGGGCCAAGGATAGTGTCGACGCCAGGGAATTTCACAAAGGGGAACACTGCTTCTTTAACGCTGAAGTAAGGGGGGGTCACTTCTTTGGTCACGCCCTGAGACGCCAACGACTGCCCTGCCATGCAACGAGCCGCCACCTTGGCCAGCTGAATGCCGGTGGCTTTGCTGACAAAGGGCACTGTGCGGGAAGCTCTAGGATTGACTTCCAGCACGTAAATCACGTCTTGTCCGTCAATGTTCTGGATCGCAAACTGAACGTTCATCAGCCCGACCACATGCAGCGCGGCGGCCATGGCGGCAGTTTGGCGCTTGATCTCGGTGATGGTCTGGGCGCTCAGTGAATACGGCGGCAGCGAACAGGCCGAATCGCCACTGTGGACGCCGGCCTGCTCGATATGCTCCATCACGCCGCCGATGAAAGTGCCACCTTCGCTGTCTCGGATGCAGTCCACATCGCACTCGATGGCATCGTTCAGAAAACGGTCTAGTAGCACGGGCGAGTCGTGGCTGACCTTGACGGCTTCGCGCATGTAGCGTTCCAGGTCTCGCTGCTCGTGCACGATTTCCATCGCGCGGCCACCGAGCACGTAGCTGGGACGCACCACCAGCGGGTAGCCCAGGGCGGCGGCTTTTTCCAACGCTTCCGGCTCAGTGCGGGCGGTGGCGTTAGGGGGCTGGCGCAGTTTAAGTTCGTGCAGGAGCTTCTGGAAGCGTTCGCGGTCCTCAGCCGCATCGATCATGTCCGGCGAGGTGCCGATGATGGGCACGCCATTGGCTTCGAGGTCCAGCGCCAGCTTCAAGGGCGTCTGGCCGCCATACTGGACGATCACGCCCCAGGGTTTTTCCTTGTCGACAATTTCCAGCACGTCTTCCAGGGTCAGGGGCTCAAAGTACAGGCGGTCTGACGTGTCGTAGTCGGTCGAGACGGTTTCGGGGTTGCAGTTGACCATGATGGTCTCATAGCCGTCTTCACGCAGGGCCAGCGCAGCGTGCACGCAGCAGTAGTCGAACTCAATGCCCTGACCAATGCGGTTAGGCCCGCCGCCCAGCACCATGATTTTTTTCTTGTCCGTCGGCTCGGCTTCGCATTCGCTGCTGGTGTTCAAAGCGTGCGCAGATTCGTAGGTGGAATACAGGTAGGCCGTGTCGGTCGCAAATTCAGCTGCGCAGGTGTCCACCCGTTTGTAGACGGGGCGCACACCCAGCGCCTTGCGGGCTTCGCGGATAGCGGTGTCGGTGGTTTTGAGCTGCTTGGCCAGGCGCCGGTCAGAGAAACCTTTTTGCTTCAGCGCGCGCAAGGTCTGGGCGTCGATCTGGTCAAGCGAGGTGGTTTCCAGCTCGAGTTCGATCTTCACGATCTGCTCGATCTGCACCAGAAACCACGGGTCGATCTTGGTCAGCGCAAACACCTCGCCCACACTCATGCCCATAGCAAACGCGTCACCCACATACCAGATGCGGTCTGGGCCGGGCGCGCCGAGTTCTCGCTCCAGCACTTCGCGGTCTTGCGTTTTTTCGTTCATGCCGTCCACGCCGACTTCCAGGCCGCGCAGGGCTTTCTGGAACGATTCCTGGAAGGTGCGGCCCATGGCCATCACCTCGCCCACCGATTTCATCTGGGTAGTGAGGCGGCTGTCGGCGGTGGGGAATTTCTCGAACGCGAAGCGCGGGATTTTGGTGACCACGTAGTCGATGCTGGGCTCAAAGCTGGCCGGCGTGGCGCCGCCGGTGATCTCGTTGCGCAACTCGTCAAGCAGGTAACCGCAGGCCAGTTTGGCGGCAACTTTGGCAATCGGGAAACCGGTGGCTTTGGAAGCCAGCGCGGACGAGCGCGACACGCGCGGGTTCATC
>JANLUZ010000139.1:0-15684 GCA_031363755.1 Polaromonas sp. | reverse complement strand
TCCCCGCGTGAGGAAGCGATTGAACGCGCGCTGCGGCCCAAGCTGTTTGAAAGTTATGTGGGCCAGACCAAGGTCAAAGACCAGCTGGAAATTTTCATTGGCGCGGCCAAAAAGCGTGGTGAGGCGCTGGACCATGTGCTGCTGTTTGGCCCGCCCGGCCTGGGCAAGACCACGCTGAGTCACATCATTGCGCATGAGCTGGGCGTGAACATGCGGCAGACTTCAGGCCCGGTGCTGGAAAAGCCCAAGGACCTGGCGGCGCTGCTGACGAATCTGGAAAAAAACGATGTGCTTTTCATCGACGAAATTCACCGCCTGAGCCCGGTGGTCGAGGAGATTTTGTACCCCGCGCTGGAGGACTACCAGATCGACATCATGATCGGTGAAGGCCCGGCGGCGCGCAGCATCAAGCTGGATTTGCAGCCCTTCACGCTGGTCGGGGCCACCACGCGTGCGGGCATGTTGACCAACCCGCTTCGGGACCGCTTTGGCATCGTCTCGCGGCTGGAGTTCTACACCCCGGCCGAACTGGCGCGCATCGTGACGCGCAGCGCGGGGCTGCTGAACGCGCCCCTGGACGAGGAAGGCGGCTTCGAGATCGCGCGGCGCGCTCGCGGCACGCCCCGCATCGCCAACCGCCTGCTACGCCGCGTGCGGGACTACGCCGATGTCAAAGGCACAGGCCGCATCACGCTGGACATCGCCAACAAGGCGCTGGCCATGCTGGACGTGGACCCGCAGGGTTTTGACGTGATGGACCGCAAGATGCTGGAGGCCATCATCCACCGCTTCGACGGCGGCCCGGTCGGGCTGGACAACATCGCCGCCAGCATCGGCGAGGAGCCGGGCACGATCGAAGACGTGATCGAGCCGTACCTGATCCAGCAGGGCTACCTGCAGCGCACCCCGCGCGGGCGCATCGCCACGCTGGCCGCGTATCGGCATTTGGGGGTGGCGCCGCCCGCTAGCGGTGAACAGTTGTTCAGCTGAATCGCTTTACCCCCGACGTCACGGCCCCACACGCGTCCGGCCGGTAAATCCGCTGTGCCGGGCCGCAGGATGCCGTGCTCTGTGCCGCCGTTGTCAGCGCTCAGCTCGCGGTGGTGTCAAAGGCACGGCCTGGAGGCAAGTCCCAACGGCCCTGGCAAGCGTATGCCTCTGCGCGAAACGGACTCTATTGGTCAGGTCACCGCTTCAAGGGTGAGCAGGGCGCTTATCGCCGGCTGTGCAGAACAGGCACGGTGAGGGTCAAGACGACGGCCCGGCGCCCGAGGCTTGGCGCACCGCCGCGTCGTTAGCTGCCAGGGTGTGGGTCTCATGAACGGGTGGGGCAAACCGGTTGTCGTCCAGCGCCTGGCCGTCCAGGTGCCGAGTGTCGGACCAGCCGACCAGGGTGAAGCCGCCCGGCGACCACATCAGCCGGTTGATGGCGGCGTTGCCCAGCGCCCAGGTGCGTGGCGCGTCAATGGCCTGGTGTGTGGCGGCCCGGTACAGCACGTCCATGACGCCGCCGTGGCCGACCAGGGCGATCAGCTCGCCGGGGTGGCGGGCCGCTAGCCGCCCGGCCGCCTCCAGCACACGCGCGCGTAGCGCCACCAGGGTCTCACCGCCGACGGGTGAAAACGACGGGTCGCGGTTGCGCCAACGACGGGCCTGCTCGGGCAGTTCGGCCTCGATTTCAGCAAAGGTGCGACCTTCGAATTCGCCAAAGCCGCGCTCGCGCAGACCAGCCTCTGGCGTGATGTGAACCTGCAGCCGACGCGCCACGGCTTGAGCGGTTTCCCACGCGCGGGTCAGGTCGCTGGCGTAAATGGCGGCGATGGGCTCGTCGGCCAGTGCTGCGGCCAGCTGCGCGACTTGCCAACGGCCGCGCTCGTTCAGTGAAATGTCCAGTTGGCCCTGAATCCGGGTGGTGACGTTCCAGGCGGTTTCACCATGGCGAATCGCGATGATGCGGGTGGGCTCAAGCATGGGCATTTAGCGCGCGGGTTGAAGCAGCGGCACGTTGACAAGCCGCGTGCCCGGTGGCGGTTGCGGAAAGCCTTGCAACGCGGCGTCCAGCAGGGCGGGCAGAATCGTCAGCGTGTCGTTCCATGGGCCGTCGTGCAGGGCGCGGCTCTCGAAGGTCACCTGCTGGGTGCTGTTGTCTCGCATCAGCACCGCCAGCGTGTGCCGGAAGGTGGCAGCTTCGAAAACCCCCATCGGGTAAAAACTGCCCAGCGCCGCGCCGCGCAAGCCATAACCGCCAAAACCGTCATATCTCCCAAAGCGGCGGTAGCCATACGCGCCATAACCGCGATAGCCGCCAAAGGCGCCGTAGCCAAATGGGTCGGAAAACACCTGCTCGACCACTTGGGTGCTGAGCAGCAGTTGTACGCTGTAGCGCGGGGCTGTGGCGCTGGGCACCAGACCGACCTTGGCTAGCGCAGGCCCGGCTGCCGCCTCCACAGCGGCCTGGTCGGCGGCGTGTGCCTGCTGCGATGGCAAGCGCTCGAACTGGTACGTGGTGCCCGGCCCGGGTGGGGCGCCGTTCCAGGTTTGAAACGCCGTGACCTCACTGTCAATCACTCGGGTGGTGGAGCAGCCCGCCACCAGCAGGACTGAACATGCTATTAAAACCGTAGCTGTCCAGGCAGTAAATGACTGGGCTAGCGTGCGTTTTGACATAAAAAACCTCCAGAAACGCTATAAAAAGGGGCGCACAGTGCCTAGCGCTGCCGCACCAGCGTGATCACCGCCGACGCAGGCCGGTCGTGGCCCGGCGCCGGCGACAGCAATAGACCCGACGCGCTGGCGAAAGTTTCCTCGTCAAAGGCAGTGTCGCCGTCAGGCTCCAGCACGCCAGTGGTGCGGATGTTTTTGAAGTCGTGCTGCGCAGCGTCCATCAAATGCGACGGCACGATGTGTTGTAGAGCACTGAACATGCTCTCCAGCCGGCCGGGAAATTCGGTGTCCCATTCGCGCAGCATGTTGCCAACCTGTTTGCGCTGCAGGTTTTCCTGGCTGCCGCACAGCGTGCAGGGAATGATGGGGAAGTCTTGCACCGCTGCCCAGCGGATCAGGTCTTTTTCAGGCACATAGGCCATCGGCCGAATGACGATGTTCTTGCCGTCGTCGCTGACCAGCTTGGGCGGCATGCCTTTGAGCTTGGCGGCAAAAAACATGTTGAGGAAAAACGTTTGCAGCATGTCGTCGCGGTGGTGGCCCAGCGCAATTTTGGTCGCGCCCAGCTCGCCCGCCACCCGGTACAAAATGCCGCGCCGCAGCCGTGAGCACAGCGAACACAGCGTTTTCCCCTCGGGGATCACGCGTTTGACGATGCTGTAGGTATCCTGGTTTTCAATATGAAACGGCACGCCCAGCTTGGTCAGGTAGGCGGGCAGGATGTGGTCCGGAAAGCCGGGCTGCTTCTGGTCGAGGTTGACGGCAATCAGGCTGAAATTGATCGGCGCGCGTTTTTGCAGTTTGAGCAAAATATCCAGCATCGCGTAGCTGTCTTTGCCGCCTGACACGCACACCATCACCTTGTCGCCTTCCTCGATCATGTTGAAGTCGACAATCGCGCGGCCTACCTCGCGGCACAGGCGCTTTTCGAGTTTGTGATCCTCGCGTTCAATTTTCATGCGTGACGCGGCGGGGGCTGCATCGGTTTCGAGTTCTATCCACACTGCATTCATAAGGTCACCACTGTCCTGTTTCCACGCGAATAGCCACTTCACAGTCGTCAAAAATCTCCAGCTTGGCGATTTTTACGCGTACGCCCACCACGCCGGGCAGCAGCATCAGCCGGTGCGCGAGCTTGCCGATCAGGCTTTCCAGCAGGTTCACATGCTCGGCTGTGCACTCGCTGATGATGATCTGCCTTACCTTGCGGTAGTCCAGCACGTGGCTGATGTCGTCGTCGCTGGGCGTCAAGGGCTGGGTGCCCAAATTCAGTTCCGCATCGACCTGAATCGGCTGGGGCTCGGTTTTCTCGTGTTCCAAAATGCCCAGGCTGGCGTCGAAACGCAAGCCAGTGAGTGTCAGGGTCTGGGTGCCTCGGGTGTTGAACATGGTTTTTTATTCTGCAGACATCAGCGAAAAGTCGCGCTTGAACTTCATTAGGTGCTGCCCGCCATCGACCAGCAGCGTGGTGCCAGTGATCGAGCCGTTGTCGATGGCGAACTTCACGGTGGCGACCACGTCTTGAACGGTGGACGAGCGGCCCAGGGGCGAGAGTTTGTGCAGCGCTTGAAATTGCGCGTCGGTGAGCAGGTGGCTGGTCAGCGTCAGCCCAGGGGCCACGCCCACCACCCGTACGGCGGGAGCCAGCGCCATCGCCAGCATGGTGGTGGCGGCTTCAAGAGCTGCCTTTGACAGCGTGTAGCTTAAAAAATCAGGGTTCTGGTTCCAGAGCTTCTGGTCCAGCAGGTTGACCACGACCGCACCCGGGCCGGTGTGCGTGGTGATGGCCCCAGGGCCGTGGCGCGCGGTGAGGTGGGCGTGCAGCGCCTGCGCCAGCAAAATCGGCGCGCCGGTGTTGGCGCGCAGGTGCTTGTCCAGCGCGGCAAAACCAAAGCTGCTGGCGTCGTCTTGCTCAAAGGCAGAGGCGCTGTTGACCACCGCGTCAATCTGGCCGAAGTGCGCCACGACACGCGGCACCAGCGCCCGCACAGCGGCTTCATCTTCCAAATCGCATTGAAAAGCTTCGGCTGCTGTGGCGTGGCTTGCACAGTCTGCGACAGTTTGAAGCGCGTCATCGGCCGAGCCGCGATAGTGCACCGCCACGCGCCAGCCGCTGGCGGCCAGGCTAAGTGCAATGGCGCGGCCCAGCCGCTTGGCAGCGCCAGTGACCAGCACCACGGGGGGAGGGGGAGATGAAATCATGCAAGCCCGGGGGAGACATTGAATCCATGACAATTGCAACTGGCAACCACCATGACCCAAACCCCTATTTTACCGACCGCTCCCCTCAATCCGCTTGAGGCGGTGATTCAGCGCGCCATCGACAATGCCGGTGGCTGGCTGGGTTTTGACGACTTCATGGCGCTGGCGCTGTACGCGCCCGGTTTGGGGTATTACGCCAACGACCTGCGCAAGTTTGGGCTGATGCCCGGTGGCCAGACGGGCTCAGGCAGTGATTTTGTGACCGCCCCCGAGATGTCTGCCCACTTTGGTCGCACACTGGCCCGGCAGGTCAGCCAGGCTATGAACGCCACGGGCACCACCGAGGTGTGGGAGTTCGGCGCGGGCTCCGGTGCGCTGGCCGACCACCTGCTACAGGCGCTGGGCAGCCAGGTCACGCGCTACACCATCGTGGACCTGTCGGGCAGCCTGGTGGCCCGCCAGCGTGAGCGCCTGGCCGCGCATGGCGGCGTGGTGCAGTGGGCCACCGCTTTACCCGCTGAAATGCGGGGCGTGGTGGTGGGCAACGAGGTGCTCGACGCGATGCCGGTGAAATTGCTGGCGCGCGTCGATGGCGTGTGGCACGAGCGCGGGGTTGTGTTGCACCACGGAAAATTCACCCATGCCGACCAACCGACCGACCTGCGCCCGCCGTTCGACGTGCCTGGCAGCCACGACTACCTGACCGAAATCCACCCGCAGGCCGAAGGCTTTGTGCGCACGCTGGCCGATCACCTGGTGCAGGGCGCGATTTTTCTCATCGACTACGGTTTCCCCGAGCACGAGTACTACCACCCGCAGCGCAACCAGGGCACCGTGATGTGCCACCAGGGCCACCTTCTAGATGCCGACGCGCTGGCGCAGGTGGGGCGCAAGGACATCACCGCCCATGTCAACTTCACCGGCATCGCGCTGGCCGCGCAAGATGCCGGGCTGCAGGTGTTGGGCTTCACCAGCCAAGGGCGGTTTTTGCTGAACTGCGGCATCGTCGACGGCGCAGAAAATGGTGAGTTCAGCGCCACGCTGCCCGAGCGCGCCATGTTGCAAAAACTCATCAACGAGCATGAAATGGGCGAGCTGTTCAAGGTGATCGGGTTCGCGGCCAGGGGCATGGAAATCTCCGAATGGTCCCCGTTAGGTTTTGCCGTGGGCGACCGCACCCACACGTTGTGAGGCCCCCACGTTCGTTCGCTTCGCGTAGCTCTCTGCCCCCCGAGGGGACCGTCGCTTAGCTTGGGGCGCCCCGGCGCGTCGCGCTCTGGCCAGGCTTGCGCCTAAACTGAAACCATGATTCGCTGGATGATCGTGATTTTTGTGATGCTGGTGTGCCTGAATTGGTTCGCGCCGTTTCTGCAAAAGCTGGGCCTGGGCCGGCTGCCGGGCGACTTGCGCTTCAAGCTTTTCGGGCGCCACTGGAATATTCCGCTGGCGACCACGGTGTTGCTGAGTTTTGCGGTCACGCTGGTGGCCAAGTTGTTCTGACGCACGAAAGCCAAGCGCATGAAAGCCTGTATCGACATTGGCGGCACCAAGGTGTCGGTGAGCCTTGTGGCCAGCGCAGGGGATGTGTTGCCCAATGCCGACCAGTTTTTAGCCCGCCGCAGCGAGCCCACCGCCAAAACCGGCGCGCCTGACGCGGTGGCCCAACAGGTCTTGCGCCTGGTGAGCAGCGCCTGCGCGCAAGTGGGTACCCCGCTGGATGCACTGCAAGCTGTGGGCGTTGCCTCGTGCGGGCCGTTTGTCATGCACGACGGCCTGATCGCGCTGGCCGCGCCCAACATCTGCGGCGGCGTGGCGGGCCCGGCCCGCGGCCTGCCCAATGATTGGCTCAGCGCGCCGCTCGAAGCGCCGCTGCGCGCCGTATTTGCCGACCGCCTGCAGCTGGAAAACGACGCTGTTGCTGCGCTGCAGGCCGAGCGCCGCTGGGGCGCACTGCAGGGCCTGGACCACTGCGGCTATCTGACGTGGAGCACTGGCATCGGCTTTGGCCTGTGCGTGGGCGGCCGCGTGTTGCGTGGCAAAAACGGCAATGCTGGGCACGCCGGGCACATGTTTGTCAGCGACACCAACGATGCTGCAGCGCTGTGCGGCTGCGGCAATGTGGGCGACGTGGAAGGGCTGGTGGCCGGCAATGCGATTGCCCGGCGTTTTGCGCCCCAGGGCTTTGCCGACGCAGCGGCGCTGCTGGCGGCCGCATCGGCCGGCGACGCTGCGGCGCTGGCGCGGGTCGACGAGCTGTGCCGCGTCATGGGCCGCACGCTCTACAACCTGGCAGTGACGCTGGACCTGCAGCGCGTCAGCATCGGCGGTAGCGTGTTCTGGCACCACCAGCGCTTGCTGCTGCCACGCTTGCAGGCGCAGGTGGACGGCAAGCTGGCAGCCTTGACCGATGGCTTCACGCTGGTGCCCGCCGGGTTGGGTGAGCGCGTGGGCGACTTTGCGGCACTGGCGCTGGTCAGTCCGGGCGTACCGCCCGATTAACGCTATTTAATGAATAGCTGCTAAGTCAATAAGCGCCTGGGCTAGGACCGTATTTGGTCTAAAAAATGAGCTCGTAGGCCTTCCTGCGACATCGCCACGTCCTGGGGCTAGGTGGGCGTCACACCATCTGCGTCTGCATCTGTGTTTGCGTTCTCCGGCTTTTGGGCCAGCGCGTCTGCCAGGTGGTCAATCAGCACCCGGCATTTGGGCGGTAAAAAGGCGTTGGGCGGGTAGAGCACGTAGGCTTGGCCGTGGTAGTTGGCCTGCAGCTCCCAATCGGCCAGCACCTGCACCACGTCGCCGCGCTGCAGTGCCTGGCGGGCGATGAAGCTGGGCACGCAGCCCACGCCCAACCCGGCGAGCACGCCGTCCAGCCGGATTTCGCTGTGGTTGGCCACGTAGCGCCCCCGCACGATGACCCGCGCCGTCTCGCCGCTCGGGCCGCTGGCGCCGTTGTGGCGAAATCGCCAGTGGTCGTCGTGCGGCTGCTCCCCCAGCGACAGGCAGCTGTGCGCCGCCAGGTCGTGCGGATGGGTGATGGCGCTGTGCTGCGCCAGGTAGCCCGGCGTGGCGCACAGGATGTGCGCCACCCGGATCAGCGGCCGGGCCGACAGGCCTTCGGGCGGGTGTTGCGTCAGGCGGACCACCAGGTCCACGTCCTCGCGGATCGGGTCGATGTCGCGGTCGGCCACGATCAGCTGCACATTGACTTCGGGGTAGCGCTGCAGAAATGTCAGCATCAGCGGGTGCAGGATATGCCGCGCAAACGCCTTGGGCGCGCTGATGCGAACCAGCCCCCGGGGATGGCCGGTGTAGCGCTGCCCGATCTGCATCGTGCCCTGCGCGGCAGCCACCAGCTCACTGCAGCGCGCCAGCGCTTCCACACCGGCGGCGGTCAGGTGCAGATGGCGCGTGGTGCGCTGCATCAGCTGAACCCCCAGCGCTTTTTCCAGCCGCGTGACCTGTCGGCTGGCGGCCGACGGCGTGATGCCCAACTGCGCGGCGGCGGCCGAAAACCGGCCCAGTTCCGCCACCCGTAAAAACGTGACCATTTCCGGAAGCACGGTCAAAAAAGCATTGATTCCCACAGCGCAAAGGTCCTGTTCCAAAAAGGCGTCTTGTCATGCCGGATACGGCGTGAACAATCAATTGTCTTTCATTGATTTTCCCGCCGAAAGTGTTTCATGAGCCTAAAAAAAATACGCAGTTTTGACGATCTCAACGTGGTTGCCGCGCACTGCCAGCATGTTCTCACGCTATTCAGCGGCGGCCTGGACAGCAGCTACGTGCTCAAGGAACTGGCGGAGCGGGGCTGCCGCGTCACTGCGCTGTGCGTCGATGTGGGTGAAAGCGTCTCCCTGAAGGACCTGCAAACCATCACAGGCCGCTTCGGCGCCAGCCTGCACGTGGTCGATGCACGGCAGGAGTTCGCCACCGACGCGGTGGTGCCGGCCATTCGGGCGCAGGCCAAATACCTCGGCATCTACCCGGTCAGCTCCTCGTTGTCGCGCCCGATTCTGGCTCGCTGTGCGGTGCGCCTGGCGCGTGAGCTGGGCTGCGACGCCATCATCCACACGGCCAACCAGTCGCAGAACAGCCTTCGCCGCCTCAACGGCGCCATCACCCAACTGGGCTACGACGGCTTGTATGGCACGCCGTATGAGTTCTCTGCCATGACGCGGGCCGAAAAAATCGATGCGCTGCTGGCAGTCGGCATGGCAAAGTTCCAGGCGCGCGGCATCAGCGGGGATGCCAATTTGTGGTGCCGCGAATTCGAGTCGGGCGCACTCGACAACCCGGAGGCCTTTTGGGTGCCCGAGTCACTGTTCGACTGGACCGCCCCGCGCGATACGCGGGAGATCGCGGCTGATTTCAGCATTCGGTTTGACCATGGGGTGCCAGTGGCGCTTGACGGCCAGACGCTGCCGCTGCTGGACCTGATTTCACGCCTGAACCGGCAGGCTGGGGCCTTCGGGGTGGGGCGTTACAGCGGACTGGAGCACCTTGACCAGGGCGAAAAAGTGCTGGAGGTGCGCGAGGCGCCGGCCGCTACGGTGTTGATGGATGCCTACCGGCACCTTGAAACCGCGACGCTGGACGCCGAGCTGATCCGCGAAAAAATGGGGCATGAACAGCTCTGGGTGCGCGAAGCCGTTGAGGGGCGCTGGTTTGGGTCGCTGCGCGAAGACGCCGACCAGTTCATCGCGGCTGCGGCGCAGAAGGTGTCGGGCACGGTGGGCTACCGCCTGCGGCCCGGCGCTGCTGACGTGTGCTCTATTCGGGCCGACCAGCCGCTGTACCTGACGGACAGGGACGCCTGGGAGAAAAAAGTCGCCTGCGAACGAGCGCTTGCGCACCTGCCGTTGCAGGCTCGCCAAAGCGAGGCCGTGTGCACGTGAGCGCCTACACCCCCACCGCCCCCGCCGGCACGGCGTGGTCTACATTAGCAGCGCTGGGGCCATCAACGGCGCTAATGGCACCGCTAGAACCGTTGCTGGCCGCCAGTGACATTGGCGGGGTGTCTGCCCATCTGCAAGCCGGGCTTGCGTCGGTCGGGTACGCGCAAGTGTCTGGGCTCGCCGTCATGACCAGCCTGGCCATCTCCAATGTCGAACTCGCCAGCTTCAGTGCGTTCTGGCGCGGCCTGACGCCAGACCGCTTCATGGCCGATGGCGGCGCTTATCGGTTGCGGCGCTATGGCGCCTTTGAGCTGCACCGGCCTGGGGGTCTCCACGCGCTGGAACATGCGCCGTACGAACAGTCACGCGACGTGAACCCGCTCAACGGCGGCGTGCAGCGCGAGTTTGACCCGCTAGAGCCCGGTTTTGCGCGCCACGCGGTGTTGGAAAAGTTGCTGCTCCGCCTGGCCGATGTCTACGACGCTTTGGAGGGGCAGCGTGTTCACTGGAACATCCGGTTGCACCCGTACCGCATTCGTGCCGACCTCAGTGAGCCGGGCTTGCCAACGCCGGAGGGCCTGCACCGGGACGGCGTGGACTACATCGCCACGCTGATGGTGCAACGCCACAACGTCGAAGGTGGTGAAACGCTGGTCACGGACGAGAGCCACTTTCCGCTGTGGCGCAAAACGCTGTTGGACCCAATGGAAATTCTGGTCGCCAATGACCACCGCACGCGGCACAGCGTGACCGCGGTGGTGGCCCGTAACCCGCTGCAAACCGCCTATCGCGACGTGCTCGTGGTGGCGTTCACCCGCGTTTGATCGGCGGCCCCACTGGGGCAGGCCAACCCATTTCTTTTCACAAGGCGTGACCTGTGCACAAGCTATCTTCATCTCTTCCAGCCACAGTGGCTACAGTGGCCACCGCGATCATGGCGGCTCCAGCGCCCCTCGGGCGGGTGCCCCAACCCATGACGTCCCCGGCGTCGCTGCCCGCGCGTGCGGTCGCTGCTTTTGGCCCTGCCGAACTCATGCTGCTGCTCGTCGCAGCCGTGTGGGGGAGCAGCTACACCTTTGCCAAAGAGGCCACGCAGCAGTTGCCTGTGCTGGAGTTTCTGGCCCTGCGCTTTGGCCTGACGTTTGTGTTGCTGCTGCCCGCGCTCAAACCACTGTTCAACGGGCAAGGTCGGCAGGCGCTGCGCGTGGGCGGGCTGCTGGGGGCCAATTTGCTGGCGGTGTTTGTATGCGAGACCTTCGGCGTGTCACTCACCACCGCCAGCAACGCCGCATTCCTGATCAGCCTGTGCGTGGCCTTCACCCCGCTGGTGGAATGGTGGATGTTTGGCCAGCGGCCGGACCCACGCCTGTTCTGGGCGGCGGCTCTGTCGGTGCTGGGCGCGGCGCTGCTCTCGCTCACCACCGGTCGTGAGGCGTCTGTGGGCTGGGGTGACGGCCTGATGCTGCTGGCAGCGCTGTTGCGGGCCGTGATGGTCTGCATGACGCGGCGTTTGACGCATCAGAGCAAAGCCCCTTTACAACCGCCTTTGCCCCCTCTGCCTGCGCTGACCGTGACGGCGCTGCAGTCCGGCGTGGTGGCTCTCGGCGCGGGTGCCCTGGCGTGGGCGGGCCATGTCGTGCACGGGCAGCCGTGGCCTGCGCTGCCCACCCACGGCGCCTTTTGGGGCGCCATGGCGTTTTTGGTGGTGTTTTGCACGGTGTTTGCGTTTTTCGCGCAAAACTACGCGGTGGCGCGCACATCGCCCAGCCGGGTGTCGCTGCTGATGGGCAGCGAGCCCGTGTTTGGCGCGCTGTTTGCCATGCTGTGGCTGGGCGAGTCCGTCAGCGCTGGCGGCTGGGTGGGCGGGCTGTTGATTGTGGTGTCCGCTTGGTGGGTGACGCTGCCTGCACGCACCCGGTCGTGACATGGGTGCAAGGTACCGGCGCATCAGTTGCTCCTGAATAAGGAGCTGCTCAGGCAGTAAATACCTGGGCTAGACGGCTATTTGATGCCTATTTCGGGCTTGCAGGCGGTTGGCGGGGCTGTCAGCGCGTATTTTCCGGTCTGACGGGCGCCTTAAGGCAAATCCTTGTTCGGCTCGGGCAGCGACGCATCGCGTGGCCCCACCTGGCCCAGTCGCGCCTTGAGGGATTGGGGCTGGCCGGTCAGCAGCGCAGCGTAATTGGCGGTGTTGGACAACACTTTTTTCACATAGTCCCGGGTTTCGCTGAAGGGCACGTTTTCGGCCCAGATGGCGGCGTCCAGCACCGGCGCGCCGCTCTGGCCACGCCAGCTGCGGGGGCGGCCCGGCCCGGCGTTGTAGGCGGCTGCCGCCATGACCATGGAGCCGCCCAGGTCGTCGAGCGCCAGCTTCAAATAGGCGGTGCCAATGGTGATGTTGGTATCCCGGTCGTTGATCTGGTCGGCGGTGAAACCTGTCAGGCCGATCTTGTTGGCTGTCCACTTGGCGGTGGCGGGCATCACCTGCATCAGCCCGGAGGCGCCCACGCCGGAGCGCGCTTCCATGATGAAGCGGCTTTCCTGGCGGATCAGCCCGTAAACGTAAGCCGGGTCCAGGCTGATGCCCTGGGCGCGCGGCACGACGGCGTCCCGGAACGGCGTGGGAAAGCGCTGCTCGAAGTCGATCTCGCCGCGTGTGCGCTCGCTGGTGTTGATGCAGCGGTCCCAGATCTGGCGGTCGCAGGCAAACTGCGCAGCGGCCAGCAGCTCGCGGTCTGTCATGCCGCTGCGCTCGTTCGGCGCGCCGCGCTGGTGCAGGTTGGTGGCGTAGTTCCATTCCCGCACGCCTTCCGGGCGCAAGCCCATCAAAATCGCGTAAGCCCCCCGATTCAACGCCGGGTTCAGCCGCGCGGCTTCTTTTTCCTCGGCGGTAATGGCAGCAGGGCGGGCGGGCACGGTGATTTTCCGGCCTAGCTCTTCCAGGGCCAGCTGCTCGTAAAACCCGCGCACCGAGGCGATGGATTGCAGCAGTTTGCCAGCTTCAATGCGCTGCGCTGTGCCGGGCTGGGACGTCGCTAACAAAGCCTTGGCACGCCAGTACGCCCAGGTCGGGTCCAGCCGCGCTTCCGGGCTCATGGCGCTGGTGGCCTGCAGCACGGGCGCCCAGCTCGGCTGGTTGCCGGCGCGCAGTGCGGCGCGCACTTTCCAGCCCAGCATGTCGTCGGTCAGGTTGGTGTCCTTGCCGACCTTGGCAAAGTAACGCAGGGCATCCCCGGCGGGCACCGTGCCCATGCGGGTGGCGGTTTGCTTGCCGATCAGACCCCAGACCCAGTCACGCTCCTCGCTGGCCAGCTGCACCCCCCAGCGGTTGTCCATCTGGAAGGCGGCGCCTTCGCTGTCCATGCTGGCCATTTTGACCAGCGCCAGCGTGATGATTTCCTTGCGCGTGCTGCTCAGCGCCAGCCGTTTTTCCGACAGGAACTTGATCGGGCTGTTGATGAGCTCGGCCACCAGGCCAGCGGCTTCAGGCGCCACGATCTGCACCGCGTTGGCTGCCGCGCGCGGGCGGTTGGCCTCCAGGGCCAGCCGGGCTTTTTGCCATACGTCCTGGGTGTTGAGTTGTTTAACGCCCACCAGCCGTGCAGCCGCTGCGTTACATCCGTCGTCGTTGCCCTGCTGTGCGTACCAGTTTTTTCGCACTTCGTCGGCAATGCGGCTGTCCTGCGACGGCTTTTCAAGGTGCTCGACCAGCAACGCGTAGCAGCGCACCTCCTTGTCGTCGTTCATGCGGAAGTCGGGGTACATCGCCGCAAAATTGCCCCAGTCGCGGCGCTGGCCCAACAGCAGCAGCCAGTCGTTGCGCAGCCGGTCTTCCTGGTAGGTGTCGGGGTAGCGGGCGAAGAAATCCTGCACTTCCTGCGGGCCAGCATCCCCCAGGCGCGCCTTGAGTTCCCAGTACGCAGCCCAGGGCTCCAGCGCATGGCCGCGCGCTTGGGGCAGCAGCTGCGTCAGGCGGGCCTTGTCGCCGCGTTTGAAGGCTTTGTTCATCTCGACGATGAGGCTGTCGCCGGTGGTTTGGGCCGCGGTTGATGCCACCAGGCCCAGAGATAAAAGTGCGCTGAAAAGAATTTTGGATAGCATCGGACGATTATGGATAAATTAAGTCTTAGAAAAGCGCTGGTGCAAGCCCGGCTCGACATGCCGGACCGGCTGGAAAAAGCCGATCTGCTGCAACGCGTCATGCGCATCTGGCTGGTGGGCAGCCCGCATGAAGTCATTGGAGCCTACTGGCCCATCAAGGGCGAGTTTGACCCGCTGCCCGCGCTGTACCGCTGGCAAGAAGACGCCATTTTGAACCTCGATTCCGACTCAAATATGCCGCTAGCCCAGGCAAATAATGCCCAGCTAGCTACAGAAAGCATAGCATCCAGATCGCCACGCAAAATCGGACTGCCAGTGGTCGACAAGGTTCACAAAACCCTGGTGTTTCATGCCTGGTACCCCGGTTGCCCGATGGAAGAAGACGCCTACGGCATCCCCAAGCCCAAAGACACCGAGGTGGTGGTGCCCACGCTGTTGTTTGTGCCCTGCGTCGGCTACGGGCCGGGCGGCTACCGGCTGGGCTACGGCGGTGGTTTTTACGACCGCACGCTGGCCACGCTGCAGCCCAAACCGGTCACCGTGGGGCTGGGCTACACCCAGGGCTGGCTGCCTGACTTTGAGCCAGAGCCGCATGACATGGCGCTGGACGCACTGCTCAATGACAACGGGGTGGTCTGGCCGATTTAAAAGCCCCCACGGTCGTTCACTTCGTGTAACTCCCTGCCCCCCGAAGGAGCCGCTGCACTTGCAGGACGCCTCGCTGCTGGAGGCAGTGCCTCTGGCAGCTGTCCAAGCCTCCTCAAGGGGGCTTGGCGCCGCAGCCTCCAGCCTGCGGTCAAGCGAAGCCAGTCCTGCAGCTCCTGCTCGGCAAGACATGCCCTCCGCCGTTTTAGGTTGCGAAATCATCGGGCTGGCAAGCCACCGTCAGCCCAGCCGGTCCTGTACGTCCGGTCCGGGCTCATCGCCGATGGCCTGCCGCGTTTTGGCGGCCTCAGCCAGCAACCATTCGCAAAACGCCAGCACTTCGGGCCGTGCCGTGCTGCGGGGGCCGAGCACCAGCCAGTAGGCCATCGGTGAGTCCAGCCGCATGTTCACGAACGGCTCGACCAAATCGCCTGACGCCAGGCTTTCGGCAATCAGGGGCAAGCGCCCCAGCACTACGCCCTGGCCGGTCAACGCGGCCTGGGCCATTTGGTAGGCGTAGTTGAACTGCAGCCAGCGTTTGGCCTGGAAAGTGGGGCTGGCGTAGGTGCGCAGCCAGCGCTGCCAGGTCAGCCACTCCAGGTGCGTGTGGTGCGAGTCGCCAGCCTCGATCAGGCTGAACTGCGCCAGATCGTCGGGCTTTTTCAGGCGCGGCCCGCTTTTGAGCAGCCAGGGGCTGACCACGGGCGTGATCTGGTCGCCGAACAGGCGCTGTGCATGCGGCGGCACATGGTTGGCCGGGGCATGGCGCAGTGCCAGGTCCAGGTCGGCAATATCCAGGTCGACTGTGCTGTCTGACGCATCAATGCGAATATCGATGTCGGGGTGGTCCCGCTGAAAAGCCTCCATCCGCGGGATCAGCCACATTGAGGCAAACGAGGCAAACGTGGTGAGCGACACACTTTTGCGGCCCACGCTCTGGCGGATCTGCCGCACCGCGCCGTCGATCTGCGGCAGCGCCCGCGCGACGGACCCAAGCAGCAACGCGCCCGCGCTCGTCAACTCGACCGCGCGCGTGTGCCGCAAGAAAAGCGCGGCACCCACATCGTCTTCAAGCGCCTGAATTTGGCGGCTCACAGCCGATTGCGTCAGCGCCATTTCTTCGGATGCCGCGCGGAAATTCAGGTGCCGCGCCACCGCCTCAAAGGCGCGCAGG
>JANLUZ010000125.1:0-9654 GCA_031363755.1 Polaromonas sp. | reverse complement strand
GAAACCGGGTTGAAAGGCACTTTTTCCAATGACTGACTACGCTTTGCACTGCTGGTCGGTTCCGTTTCGTGGTCAGTTCGTGCGGGCCATCCTGGCCTGGGACCGCAAGACATGGACCGAAGCTGACGACGCAAAATGATTGGTGAGTTGAGCCTGGAAGGCGTTCGCTCCGCGCCTGATGAACTGCCTGGCCCCTAGGAGACGACAGCGGCGCCCCTGTTGCACCGTATTCATACGGGCTGCCGCCACAAGCACCTCCCCCTGGCTGGTTGGTGAGCGGCTTTTTCAGCCGCCGACCACCGTGAGCACTGGCGGCGTGGGGGTGTTGGGCACCGTTGATGCCGCCTCTGCGCCGTTTTCTTCGTCCACCGTCACCTCCTTGCGAAGCATCTGCACGCTGCCAAAAATCGTGGCGAATGCGACGTTCTTTGCGTCTCGGCCTGTGCCCACGCGCACCAGACGGTCAACAGGCGCCATGCGGGTGCCATCGAACAGCACCCAGCGGCCGTCAGTGCCCTCACCCAGCCAGGCCTCGAATACGGCGTGAAAGTCCTGTGGAGGCTCGGCAAACTTCACATAGCCCACCACCAGCCGTGCTGGAATATTCAGCGCCCGGCACAGCGTGATGCCCAGGTGCGCAAAATCGCGGCACACGCCCGCACGCTGCACAAACACCTCTTGCGCGGTGGTGGTGGAGTTGCTGAAGCCAGGCAAGTAATGAATCGACGCGTGCAGCCACGACTCGATGGCCCGCACGCGGCTCAGGCCCTTGGGCAAGTGGCCAAACAGCTGCTGCGCTGCGCGGCTGAGCACGTCAGACTCACAGTAGCGGCTAGGCATCAAATAGTGCAGCGCGTCGTCGGGCACGCTCGACACCGGCGTTTCGTCCAGGTGCAGCGGCACTGCCAGCGGGGTGATGTCAATTTTGGCGTGGTAGTTCACCGCCAACACGCCTTTGGGCGCGTCCAGCCTCACAAATCGGTTACCGCTGCGCTCGTCTTGAAACGTGCGCACCTTCACGCTCGGCGTGATGCTCAGGCGTTCCTCAAGAATCGTGTGCCCGTCATGAAAGGCCGCTTCGATATTGAACAAAAAGTGCGACGGATGAAAAACCTCGTACTCGAGCAAGGCGTCAATGATGGCGGTGAGCATGGTGGGTGCAAAAGGTGTGGGGTTGTTGAGGCAAGCGTGGGGAGCGGGCGCAATCAGAGCAGGATGGGGGGCTGTGCTGTACGTTATGCGTTCAAAGCAGCCCTCAAAGGTGGCGCTGATGGTGGGGTGACGGTGACTGGTGGTTGCGCGGCTCGTCGCCTGCGAACCAGCTCTTGCAGGTCACCGCCAGGATGTGTGCATACCGCGCCAGCACAGCCTTGCGCTCAGACTCCCCATTTTTTTCGGCCACCGCAGGCACGGCGGAATGCCGACCCAGTAGGTTGCGTGCTCGCAGTTTGCTAACTAGCAACAACTCGGCAATGCTGGCTTTGAGTGTGACTTTTCTAGACGGTTTTGGCGTTGGTGCCGGGCGTTTGGCCGGCCCTCTTTCTAGCAGTTCGGCGGGGTGGTGACGATGCTGCCCCAGCAGGACCAAACGACGCCAGCCGGTCACGTGCGGCTGGGGCGCGGGGCCATCAGCGTCGTCCTTATCTTGCATTGACGTCGGAATTCACTTCAGAATCTTTTTTGCCGCGCCCACGCCCAGCGCGGCCAGCACGACAAAAACGACTGCCAGGATCAGGAACAGGCCAAACAGGATTTTGGCGATCCCTGCAGAGCCGGCGGCGATGCCGCCAAAGCCCAAGGCGCCAGCGATGAGCGAAATGACCGCGAAAATAATGGCGTACTTCAACATGATGAACTCCAGAGAGGTGGACGCAAAATGCGTTGAGCAAGATGTACGTGAGAGGTATTTCGAGCGAGTTGCCACGGCACAAAAGCAGACGTGGGCCATGGCAACTTGGGACACACCGATTGTTGATGGCAGGCCTCGCCGGGCGCATCGGTTGCGCCCCCATGGCGGTGTAGGACAAGCGCTGCGACCTGGGGCGCATCCTGGCGATGTTCGCTGGGGCGCGTTCGCGCGACGCGTGATGACACAGATCCAGTAATTTGTCTCACACACGCCTTTTGGCTTTGCGCCAAACTAGGGTTTGTACTAACTATTTGATTGAACCCGATGGCTTCCAACGCATCCCCCACGCTCTTTGATCCTGTCCAGGCCGGTGACCTGCATTTGAGCAACCGCGTCGTCATGGCGCCCTTAACGCGCAACCGCTCGCCCAACGCGATTCCTGGCCCCTTTGCCGCTGACTATTATTCGCAGCGCGCCAGCGCCGGTCTGCTGATCACCGAAGCGACCGCCATCAGCCATCAAGGCCAGGGCTACTCCGATGTGCCCGGTCTGTACGGCACCGAGCAGCTCGATGCCTGGAAGCAGGTGACCCATGATGTTCACGCCGCTGGCGGCCGCATTGTGGTGCAGCTCTGGCACGTGGGCCGTGTGTCGCACACCAGTTTGCAGCCAGACAACGCCGCACCGGTGGCCCCATCGGCAATTGCTGCCAAAACCAAAACTGTGCTGATCAAAGACGGCAAGCCCGAGTTTGTGGAAACGTCCACACCGCGCGCCTTGCGCGCCGACGAGCTGCCCGGCATCGTGCACAGTTACGAGGTGGCTGCCCGCAACGCGGTGGAAACCGCTGGCTTTGACGGCGTTGAAATCCACGGCGCCAACGGCTACCTGCTTGACCAGTTTTTGCGCAGCAATTCCAACCAGCGCAAAGACGACTACGGCGGCAGCATCGAAAACCGTGCCCGCCTGCTGCTTGAAGTGACCCGCGCGATCACCGGTGCTATCGGCGGCGGCAAAACCGGCATTCGCCTGTCGCCCGTCACGCCCGCCAATGACGCGTACGACGCCGACCCGCAGCCGCTGTTTGATTACGTGGTGCGCCAGCTGGCCACCCTGAACCTGGCCTACATCCACATCATCGAAGGCGCCACTGGCGGCCCGCGTGACGTGGACGGCAGCCCGTTCGACTACGCCGCGCTCAAGGCGGCGTACCGTGAAGCAGGTGGCAAGGGAGCGTGGATGGTCAACAACGGCCTGGACAAAGCCCTGGCTGAACAAGCGATTGCCCAGGGTGCCGACCTCGTCGCCTTTGGCCGCCCTTACATCGGCAATCCGGACCTGGTGGAGCGGCTGCGGACGGACTCGCCCATGAACAAAGACGATAAGGGCACTTGGTACGGCGGCGGCGAACACGGCTACACCGACTACCCGACGTTGAAACAGGCCTAGGCCAGCAAGGCAACCGCATCTAAAAAATTGTTTGATGCCTTCCCGCCTCTGGGGGAAGGCATCAAACTTTCCAATTTATTTGTTGTGCTCTACGAAAATGCGATTGTCGTGACCAAGCCGATTTATTGCTATTTAAACCATAGCTGCTCAGGCAGTAAATACCTGGGCTAGAAGGCTTTTTAATGCCTAAATAGCGCTTTTTTGAGGCCTTGAAGCCTCAAACAGCCGCATACCGTGCTGAGCGGCCTGTTCGGGGCTGTCCGCCAGCGTCACGGCGCTGACCACGGCCACGCCCTGCACCCCGCAGGCCAGCACGCCCGGCAGGCGAGCCAGGGAGATGCCGCCAATCGCCACCACGGGTAACCTGGGGTGGAACGTCGTTTGCGCCGCCCACAACGCCAGCTGCGCCAGCCCCACCGGCGCGTAGGGCATGACCTTCAGCGTGGTTGGGTAGATGGGGCCAATCGCCAGGTAGCTGGGTTGCACGGCATGGGCGCGCGCCAGCTCGGCGGGGGTGTGCGTGCTCAGGCCCAGGCGCAGTCCGGCGTGGCGCAGCGCGTTGATGTCGGCGATGTCCAAGTCCTCCTGGCCCAGATGCACGCCATACGCCCCGTGAGCCAGTGCTAACTTCCAGTGGTCGTTGATGAACACCTGTGCCCCCGGCACCGCCAGGCCAGCTTGTATTGCGGCCTCGACCTGCGCGGCAATCTCAGCGGGCGAATGGTCCGCCGCCTTGATGCGCAGCTGCACCGTGCGCACGCCCCAGCCCAGCAGGCGCTGCACCCAATCGGCGGTGGGGACCACGGGGTAAAAGCCGATCGGCCCGATCAGTGGCGCGAAGGCCGTCATCATGCGTCGCTCCCGTGCCAAAACGGCATGCCGACGGTGGTGGTGGACGCCTGCGCGGCGGCGTGTTCGGGCATGGGGGTGGACTCGTAGGCGGCGCGACCGGCGGCCACGCCATCGGCGAAGGCGCGTGCCATGCGCACCGGGTCCCCGGCCTGCGCCACGGCGGTGTTGAGCAGCACGGCGTCAAAGCCCAGCTCCATGACCTGCGCGGCATGCGACGGGCGGCCCAGCCCGGCGTCCACCACCAGCACGGCGTCGGGCAGGCGGCGGCGCATCACGTCCAGCGCGTAGGGGTTGAGCGGGCCGCGCCCGGTGCCGATGGGTGCCGCCCAGGGCATCACGGCGGCGCAGCCAGCCTGATGCAGCTTTTGAGCCACCACCAAGTCGTCGGTGGTGTAGGCAAACACCTGAAAGCCGTCACGCGCCAGCTCGGTCGCTGCCTGCAGCGTGGCGTGGGTGTCGGGCTGCAGGGTGTAGTCGTCGCCGATGACTTCGAGCTTGATCCAGGAGGTAGAAAAAATCTCTCGCGCCATCTGCGCCAGGGTGATGGCCTCATCGGCCGTGTGGCAGCCCGCCGTGTTCGGCAGGATGTGGCAGCCCATGGCCTGCACGCGTTGCCAAAAACTGTTGCCGCCGCCGCTTTCCGGCTGCAGGCGGCGCAGCCCTACGGTGAGCACCTGACAGCCGCTGGCGGTCACCGCGTCTTGCAGCACCTGGGGTGAGGGGTAGTGCGACGTACCAAGGAAAAACCGGCTTTGCAGCGCGGTGCCCGCGACGGTCCAGGGGGTGCTTTGTGCGATTGAATGGTCAGCAGGTGAGTTCACATTGGTACTTTCTTAAGCCAGCGGACACCGCGCAACCGGCTTTGCCGGGGCGCAGGTGTCGTCCCCTGCAAGGGGAGGAGGCGCTACACGCAGTGAGCGACCGGCAGGGGTGAGCCATATGGGCCCTGTAAGGGGGGTTGGACGCTACACGAAGTGAGCGGACGGCGGGGGTGTGCCATGTCTAGCCACCTGCGATGGGCGTGATGACGTCGATGCGGTCGCCGTCTTCAAGCGCGCGCATCAGCCACTGCGTGCGCGGCACGAAGCCGTTGTTGATGGCGCAGGCAAAGGCGGTGCCGAGGTCGTAGCCTTGCGCCAGCAGCAGCGCCTGCAGCGTAGCGGCGTCTGTGGCCATTGGCTGGCCGTTCAGGAAAATTTGCAATGTCATGGTCAGCTAGTCAACAAGTGATGCGCCAGGTCGGTCACCAGCGCGGGGGCGCACAGGTAGCCGTGGCGGAACAGGCCGTTGAGGTGCCACACGCCTGCACGCTGCGCCAGCGTGGGCCGATGGTCGTCCAGGGCGGGGCGCAGCGCGGCGTTCATTCGCAGCACGCGCGCCTCACCAAAAGCCGGGTGCAGGCTGTGCAGGGCGCTGGCCAACTCCAGCATCGAGCGCACGGTGACCGGCCCGGTGTCTTCCGACTCCAGCTCGGTCGCGCCGACCACAAATTCATGGTCGGGCCGCGGCGCCACGTACAGCTGGTAGCGCGGGTGCATCAGCCGCACCGGGCGGCGCAGCTGCACGCCCGGGCACACCACCCGCAGCACCTCGCCGCGCACGCCGCGCAGGGTGGGCAAGTCCGGCTGGCTGCCCACACCGCGCGTGTCCACCGTCACATCCACCGCGTGCGTACGGCCTGCGGCGGTGATGGCGTGGGCGCTGATCTGCTCGACGCACGCGCCCTCGTGCCACTGCCCGCCCAGGCGGTCGATTTCAACGGCTAGCGCGGCCAGCCATTGGTCATTGGCCAGCTGGCCTTCACCTTCCAGGTACAGGCCTTTGGCGAAGCGCCCGGCCAACAGCGGCTCGAGTTCGGTCACGCCGCGTGCGTCCAGCGTGTGGACTTGTGACTGGCTGGCTGCGGGCAGCTTGTGGTGCAACAGGCGGCTGAAGTGTTCCAGGCTGGCACCGTCAGGCGTGTGGGCCACGACCAGCGTGCCTTGTTGCTTCAGGTAGACAGCCTCACCGCCCGCTTCAGCCAGCTCCGCCACCCACCGCGGCCACAGCGCCATTGAGCGCTGGCCGAGTTCAAACACCACGTCGTCCGACACGGCCAATTCCGCCAGCGGCGACAGCATGGCCGCCGCTGTGTGCGATGCACTGGCCAGGTCACCGCGCTGGCGTGCGTCGAACAAACTCACGCGGCAGCCCGCGCGCAGCAGCCGCCACGCCAGCGAGCGGCCGGCCAGGCCCGCGCCTGCGATGCCGATGTGGGGTTGGGTCATGGATTGTTCAGCACGCCAAGAAATAGGACTGATCCAGAAAATTGGTAGTTGCTCCTTCCCGCCTTTGGGGGAAGGCTGAGATGGGGGTTTTGGTGGTGAGTAACTAGCGTATTGCCGTCACGGCTGCTACCCCCCATCCCAACCTGCCCCCAGCGGGGAAGGAGCCAGACAAAGCCACGTCTTTAGGAGTAAATCTCGCTCCCACCCTCGCGGAATTCCTTGGCTTTTTCTTCAAAGCCGGTGGCCACGTCAGGGTTAATCTGCTTGATCGGGATCACGCCCGAGACTGTGGACATTGGGGTGGCTAATGTGGTCGTGGCCGGGTTCAGCCGCGCAAACTCACGCACCTCCTGCGAGATCTTCATCGAGCAGAACTTGGGCCCGCACATCGAGCAGAAATGCGCCACCTTAGCGTTTTCTTTTGGCAGGGTTTCGTCGTGGTAGGCCATGGCGGTGTCGGGGTCGATTGCCAGGCGGAACTGGTCTTCCCAACGGAACTCAAAACGCGCTTTACTCACCGCGTTGTCCCACATCTGCGCGCCGGGGTAGCCCTTGGCCAGGTCGCCTGCATGCGCGGCGATCTTGTAGGCAATCAGGCCTTGCTTCACGTCGTCGCGGTTCGGCAGGCCCAGGTGTTCCTTCGGTGTCACGTAGCACAGCATGGCCACGCAATACCAGCCGATGTTGGCCGCGCCCATGGCCGACGAAATGTGGTCGTAGCCGGGTGAAATGTCGGTGATCAGCGGGCCCAGGGTGTAGAACGGCGCTTCAAAACAGGCTTCCAGCTGCTTCTCAACGTTTTCTTTCACCATCTGAAGCGGCACATGGCCGGGGCCTTCAATCATCACCTGCACGTCGTGCTTCCAGGCGATTTGCGTGAGCTCACCCAGCGTGTGCAGTTCGGCAAATTGCGCTTCGTCATTGGCGTCGGCAATTGAGCCGGGGCGCAGGCCGTCGCCCAGCGAAAAGCAGATGTCATACGCCTTCATGATCTCGCAGATGTCTTCGAAGTGCTCGTACAAAAAGCTTTCCTTGTGGTGCGACAAGCACCACTTGGCCATGATGGAGCCACCGCGCGAAACGATGCCCGTCAGGCGGTTGGCTGTCAGCGGCACATAGGCCAGCCGCACGCCGGCGTGGATGGTGAAGTAGTCCACGCCCTGTTCGGCCTGCTCGATCAGCGTGTCGCGGAAGATTTCCCAGGTCAGGTCTTCGGCCTTGCCGTTGACCTTTTCCAGCGCCTGGTAGATCGGCACCGTGCCAATCGGCACCGGGGAGTTGCGCATGATCCACTCGCGCGTTTCATGGATGTTCTCGCCCGTCGAGAGGTCCATCACCGTGTCGGCGCCCCAGCGGATCGACCAGACCAGCTTGTCGACTTCTTCCTCAATGCTCGACGTCACAGCCGAGTTGCCGATGTTGGCGTTGACCTTGATCAGGAAGTTGCGGCCGATGATCATCGGCTCGGTTTCGGGGTGGTTGATGTTGTTCGGGATCACGGCGCGGCCACGCGCCACTTCGTCGCGCACAAATTCAGCGGTGATTTGCTAGGGGATGGACGCGTTGAACGAATGCCCTTTTTTCGGCATGCGTTCGGTGGCCAGGCGCTCGGCCAGCTGGGCGCGCACCAGGTTCTCACGCACCGCGATGTATTCCATCTCGGGGGTGATGATGCCTTTGCGGGCGTAATGCATCTGCGACACATTCATGCCCGGCTTGGCGCGGCGCGGCACCGGTGCGTGCGCCATGCGCAGCGGGGCGAGTAGCGGGTCGTTCAGGCGTTCAAGACCGTAGGCGCTGCTGATGCCGGGCAGCGCTTCGGTGTCCTGGCGCTCGTTGATCCACGCGCCGCGCAGCGGGGCCAGGCCGCGGGTAATGTCGATCGCTACGCTCGGGTCGGTGTAGACGCCCGATACGTCGTACAAGCGCAGCGGCGGGTTGGCTTCCGTGCGCGTCTGGTCGCCTTCGGCCACCAGTGTGTCGGTCAGCGTGACTTCGCGAAAGGGCACGCGCACATCGGGCCGGGTGCCCGAAATGTAGATTTTGGCGGAGCCAGGGAATGGTGCGCGGGTGATGCGACCCGCGAGATCCAGCGTGTCAACGGTGAGGTTTTTCTTGGCCATAGCAGATGTCTCCGGAAAAAGCAGGTGGATGGGTGCCTGCCTGGAGAACCGGAAATGCCGCCTGCTAGGGGAAGGCGGTCCGGGGCCAAAAGCGTTGTTCCCTACGCGGGCATCAGGGGCGTTCCCCTTGTCCCGATCAGGTTCAGCGGGTCTTGCGTCCATCACTGGATGTGTGCAATCTCAGCCCGGATTTTTTCAGTCCTGGGCACCCCGACAAGCTGCAACGATTGTAGGCATGCTGGGGTTTTGTGCCAAAGCCCAGGCAACTGATGTGGCAAACTGCTCCTGATTAAGGAGCTAGACAGGCAGCAAACACCAGGACTACACGTTGATTTGATGCCTATTTCAGTGTTGGTGCGCTTTGCGGCTTGTTAAAAGCCTGGCTCATCTCGCCGGGCAGCGCGCCGCAAGCCGCTTGTGCACAGGTGCCTTGTCGCTGATTCACTACTGAGGCGATGCCTCAAGCTACGTTTTGAGGCGGTGGTAACCGCCGCTCCCCGTTTTACGTTCACACTCATTTCATGACTTGTTTCCAATACGCTTTCCGCCCATTTTTCTGTCTGGCTGCGCTGTTTGCTGTGTTGTCATCCCACCTCAGTTTTGCAGAAGACGGGGCAGCTGGATCACCTGCCCCGGTGGCCTACAAGTTCACCTCCGGCTTGTACAGCTTGACGGGTGGCGACCTGCCAAATGGACAAGGGCTGGACCTCAATTTGAGGGTCAGCGGGTCGTATGGCAACTTCTGGGTGGGCTGGTTTCGCTCGCCACTGCTGGAGGTTCACCAAAGCCGTGCAGGATGGGACCAGACCTACACGGTCGGCGCGGTGCGCTGGATGCCTTCGTTGCAGATCGCGTCCGGTGGTTTTGTTGGCGGCAGTTTGGGTTTTGAGGTCGGCAAGAGCTGGTTTGCGGGCGCGGGGCTAGGGCGCACCAACCTGCGCGACTACGTCAACCTCAACTTTGACCCGAACGACGCGCTGATGATCAGTGGTGGCTACCGGTGGGCTGAAAAAACCTCGCTCACCGCGCAAATTGTGAAAGACAACCGGCAACATCCTGATCAACAGCACATCCACCTGATCTACAGAACGCCTATCCGGCAGGACAATCGCCT
>JANLUZ010000081.1:0-1620 GCA_031363755.1 Polaromonas sp. | reverse complement strand
CGGTTTTTTTTGCGGCGGCGCAGCCAGTTCACCGCCAGCGTGCGCTGCGCGCGGGTGATGCCCACGTACATCAGGCGGCGCTCTTCCTGCAGGCGCAGGGCGATGTTGTCCGTGTTTGTGCCGTCGTCATCGTCAAGCTTGAAGGGCAGCAACCCCTCATTGACACCCGCCAGCACCACATGCGGCCATTCCAGCCCCTTGGAGGCGTGCAGGGTGGACAGCGTGACTACGTTCTGGTCGCCCTCCTTACCCTGCAGGGTGGACAGCAGCGCGATGGTTTGCACGACCTCCAGCATCGTCTTGGTCTCCTTTACGCCTGTGCTGGCCCCATCGTCGTCAATGCTGCCGCCGCAGCGCAGCGCCATCCAGTCGCAAAACTCCATCACGTTGTTCCAGCGGGCAGCGGCGACTTTTTCACTGTCTTCGCCGTCGTACAGGTGCTTTTCATAGTCGATGGCCTTGAGCCAGTCGGTCAGAAAAACCCGCGCCGCTTCAGCGCCCAGGGTGCGCTGGGCGCGGTATTCCAGCTCGTTGAGGTAACGGCCAAATTCCTGCAGCGAGCCCACGGCTTTGGCGGGCAGCCTAGAGCCCAGCGAGTGGCTGAACAACGCCTCGAACAGGCTGATCTTGGCCTGCGTGGCAAATTCACCCAGCGCGGCGAGCGTGGTGTGGCCAATGCCGCGCTTGGGCGTGGTGATGGCCCGCAAAAACGCGGGGTCGTCGTCGTTGTTGACCAGCAGGCGCAGCCAGGCGCACAGGTCCTTGATCTCGGCGCGGTCAAAAAAGCTTTGCCCGCCCGACACTTTGTACGGAATGTTGGCCCGGCGAAAGGCTTTTTCAAACGGCTTGGCCATGTGGTTTGCGCGGTACAGCACGCAAAAGTCCTTCCACTCGCGCCACTGCCCGCCCTCGGCCTGCAGGCTGCCCTCAGCGCGCAGGCTCTGGATGCGGGCGACCACGCGGTCGGCCTCGTGCTCCTCGCTGTCGCAGTCCACCACCCGCACCGGCTCGCCTTCCCCTAGCTCGCTGAACAGCGTTTTCGGAAACAGCTTGGGGTTGGGGCCAATCACGTTGTTGGCGGCCCGCAAAATTGCGCTGGTCGAACGGTAGTTTTGCTCGAGCTTGACCACCTTCAGGTTGGCAAAATCCTGCGGCAGGCGCTTGAGGTTGTCCAGCGTCGCGCCGCGCCAGCCGTAAATCGACTGATCGTCGTCACCCACGGCGGTGAAACGCCCCCGTTCGCCGACCAGCAGCTTGAGCACTTCGTACTGCGTGGCGTTGGTGTCCTGGTATTCATCGACCAGCACATGGCCAAGCGACTGTTGCCATTTGGCGCGCACGCCGTCGTGCTCGCGCAGCAGTTTGAGCGGCAGGCCGATCAGGTCGTCGAAGTCCACGCTCTGGTAGGCCGTCAAGCGCTCTTCGTAGCGGCCCATGACCTGGGCAATCAGCCGCTCTTCGTCGCCGTTGGCCACCGCCGCCGCCCCGGCGGCATTCAGCCCCGCGCTTTTCCAGGCGCTGATGGTCCACTGCCACTGCCGCGCCGTGGCCGAATCGGTGCCGCCGCCCGCGTCTTTGAGGATGCTGGTGACATCGTCGCTGTCCAGAATCGAAAACTGT
>JANLUZ010000075.1:0-2097 GCA_031363755.1 Polaromonas sp. | reverse complement strand
TCGCCCGGCACCTGTACGCCGTCGGCTTTGGCCACGGCCAGGCACTCGGCCACCACGTCACGCATCACCTCTTCAATGCCGTGAGCGGGCACGGTCTGGCCCATGATCTCCCCGTAAGGCAACTGGGAAATGGCAGACACGGCGTTGTAGGCGCAGTTGAGCACCAGCTTGGCCCACAGCGCGCCGCGCACGTCGCTTAAGACCTCGGTGGGCACGCCGGCCGCAATCAACGCTGTGGCCAGCGTATTGCTATGTGCCGATGGCTCAATGACCAGCTCGCCCCGGCCGTGGTGCCTGACGTGGCCGGGCCCGGCCATCTCGGTGGCCACGTACACCACAGCAGCGGCTACCGCGTGCTGGGGCAGCACACGCCGCAAACGCTCAGCGTTGTCCACACCGTTTTGCAGGCACAGCACCAGCGCCTGGGGGGCCAGGTGCGGTCGAATCAGCGCGCCTGCGCTTTCGGTATCCAGCGACTTAACGCCCAGCAACACCACATCAGCACCGGCCACCGCCGCCGGGTCGCTGCTGGCGGCCAGCGGCACGCGCTCGTCAAACGTGGTGGTGTGCAGGCGCAGGCCGGTTTGGCTGATGGCGGCCACATGCTGGGGCCGGGCAATCAGCATCACGGGGTGGCCGGCTCTGGCCAGCATGCCGCCGTAATAACAGCCGACAGCACCAGCGCCCATCACGGCGATCTTGAGGAGTTGTGTCATGGCGGGATTTTAGGCACAGCGCTTTGTACCGCCCGGCCAACCGTTACGATCATTCATCGCCCGCTTCATGACATTCATTGTCGAATCCTGACCGCACTGCGCTGCGTATTCAGTGTGCGCGTCAACCTCTGCGTTTCAAGTCACCTACTGCCAAAGCGTCATGCCCCCTATCCCTTCTTCCAAACGCCTGATGCGCCCCGGCCTTGCTGGTGCAACGCTGGTCACATCGCTGTGTGCCGCACTGCTGGCACACACTGCTCAGGCCGCGCCCTTCACCCCGAAAAGCGATGCCGAAGTCGTTGAGCGACTGCCTGGCCGCGCCAGCGACCCGTCGATTCGCCGTGTGGAGTCGCTGCGCAAGCAGCTGGCAGCGCGGCCCGACGACCCGGCGCTGCGCATCGAGATTGCCCGGCGTTACTTCGACATGGCGATGGCGCAGGGTGACCCGCGCTATGTGGGCTATGCCTCGGCCGCGTTGGCCCCGCTTGAAAAATCAGCATCTGACAACCCGGGCTACCCCATGGCGTTAGGGTTGATCCAGCAGTTCAGCCACAACTTTGAAGGCGCGCTGGCCAACCTGAACACTGCCGCGCGGCTCAACCCGCTCTCGCCCGAACCGCTGCTGTGGCGCGCCGCGATTTTCATGGTGCAGGCACGCTACGCCGAAGCCACGCAGGAATGCACGCGCCTCGTGCCGCTGGTCGCCACCACCCAGCCGCTGCTGGGTACCGGCTGCCTGACCTATGTGCAGGCCACCACAGGCCAGCTGGCCCCGGCTTTTCAAACCCTGAGCACCGCCGTTGACGCACAGGCAGCCACCCTGGCCAAAACCGCGCCCGAGCTGCTGCTGTGGCAGGCCACCCGGCTGGCCGAAATGGCCACGCGGCTGGCGCGTTTTGACACCGCCGAGGCGTATTACAAAAGCGCGCTTCAGCTGGGCGTGACCGACCAGTTTTTGCTCGGTGCGTATGCTGACTTTTTGCTGGCCCGCCAGCGCCCGGCCGAGGTGATGGCGCTGCTGGCCGACTGGGAGCGCTCTGATATTTTGCTGCTGCGCCTGGCGCTGGCGGGCAAGGCGGCAAGCGACAAGCGGGCGGTGGGCTGGGCGACGCAGCTCCGGGATCGCTTCAACGCTGCGGCCCGGCGGGGCGACCGCCTGCACGAGCAGGAAGCCGCCCGCTTCGAGTTGGATATCGAGAACAACCCGGCCAAAGCCCTGAGCCTGGCCAGCGCCAACTACGCGGTGCAAAAAGAACCCCGCGACGCTGAAATTTTGCTGCGTGCCGCCCTGGGTGCCCGCCAGCCCAAGGCCGCGCAACCCGCACTCGACTGGATGGCCTCCAGCGGCTACCAGGACCCGCCCATGCAAGCCCTGGCCACA
>JANLUZ010000043.1:0-8379 GCA_031363755.1 Polaromonas sp. | reverse complement strand
ACCTACGTTGGCTCCGGGAACCGTGAAAACAATCGGGTCAATGGTGCCGTCGGTGGCGGTATTGCCGGAGCTGGTGCCCACGCGCAAGAACAAAACCTGTGGAATCACAATCGAGAAATCCAGACGTGCGGTGGCAGCGGATCCCGTTGTGGCCGGATTGACATACGTTGATTCAGCACGGGCGGGAGCGGTCAGCAGGGTGGCGAGGCTCAGGGTGCTGAGCAAAAGAATTTTTTTCATAAATGCTTTCCAGTTGAAAAGTGTCAAAACAAATAAAATGAGAACAGTAAAATTTCGAAAGTGAATTGAACTGTAACGATAGATTACGCAAAAGGTATGGATTGGATTCGTAACACCGGAAGCAATCATGTAATTTGTCACGCTAAGCTGTTGAAATCAATGGACTTATCACAACCTCAGTCGAGCTAAGCTGACTTAACCTTTTTCAGACGCGATTTTGCCTAAGACACTTTCCAGGTGTTTTCAAGACAAATGTAACAATTTAGATACGTATTGACATCAATGGCTCAAAAACAAACTCTTTCCTTCCAGGCTGAAGTCGCCCAGCTGCTCAAGCTGGTCACGCACTCTCTTTATTCCAATCCTGAGATCTTCCTGCGCGAGTTGGTCTCCAATGCCTCGGACGCCTGCGACAAGCTGCGGTTCGAAGCGCTGAATGACGCGGCGCTTTATGAAGCGGATGCCGAGCTCAAGGTCAAGGTGAGCTTTGACAAGGCCGCCAAAACGTTGACCATCACCGACAACGGCATTGGCCTGAGCAGCCAAGAAGCCATCGACAACCTGGGCACGATTGCTAAGAGTGGCACGCGCGACTTCGTAGCCAAGCTGTCGGGTGACCAGAAAAACGACGCGCAGCTGATTGGTCAGTTTGGCGTGGGGTTTTATTCCGGCTTTATCGTGGCCGACCGTATCACGGTAGAAAGCCGCCGCGCGGGCTTGCCCACCACACAGGGCGTGCGCTGGTCTAGTGACGGTACGGGTGAATTCGAGGTGGCCGACATCGAGCGCGCTGAGCGCGGCACCAGCATCACGCTGCACCTGAAAGAAGAAGCGCAGGAGTACCTGAACGCCTACAAGCTTAAAAGCATCATTAACAAGTATTCCGACCACATTTCACTGCCCATTTTGATGGCCAAGGAAGAGTGGAAAGAGGGCGAAAACGACCAGCCGGGCGAAATGGTGGTCACTGGCGAATGGGAGACCGTAAACCAGGCCGCCGCGCTGTGGACACGGGCGAAAAAAGACATCACCCAAGACCAGTACGACGAGTTCTACAAACAGATCAGCTACGACAGCGAAGCCCCGCTGGCCACCACGCACAACCGCGTGGAGGGCTCCACTGAGTACACGCAGCTGCTGTTCATTCCGAGCAAGGCGCCGATGGACATGTTTAACCGCGACAAGGCAGCGGGCGTAAAGCTCTACGTCAAACGCGTGTTCATCATGGACGACGCCCAGGCGCTGATGCCCACGTACCTACGTTTCGTAAAGGGAGTGGTCGATTCAAGCGACCTGCCGCTTAACGTGTCACGCGAATTGCTGCAAGAGAGCCGCGCTGTGAAAGCCATCCGTGAGGGTTGCACCAAGCGCGTGCTGGGCATGCTGGAAGACCTGGCCAAGCACAACGAGCTGCCCGCAGCATCAAGCGATGGCGTGACGGATGTAGTCAGCGAGCACGACTTGGCCCAGGTCGGCAAGTACGCGACTTTCTATGCCGAGTTTGGCGCGGTTCTAAAGGAAGGCCTGGGCGAGGACTTTTCCAACCGTGAGCGCTTGGCCAAGCTTTTGCGCTACGCCAGTTCCACCACCGACACCGCCAGCGTGAGCTTTGCCGACTACAAGGCCCGCATGAAGGAGGGTCAGGACGCGATTTACTACATCACGGCAGACACACTGGCCGCAGCCAAGAACAGCCCGCAGCTGGAGATTTTCCGCAAAAAAGGCATCGAGGTGCTGTTGATGGCCGACCGCGTGGATGAATGGGCGTTGAACTACATGTACGAGTTCGACGGCACGCCGCTGCAGTCGGTCGCCAAAGGCGCAGTCGATCTGGGCAAGCTGCAGGACGAGGACGAAAAGAAAGCCGCCGAAGAAGCGCAAACCCAGTTCAAGCCGGTGCTCGACAGGCTCAAGGCTGCATTAGGCGACTTGGTTACCGACGTGCGGGCCACCACGCGTTTGGTTGATTCACCAGCATGCCTGGTGGTGCAAGACGGCGACATGTCAACGCAGCTCGCTCGCATGCTCAAGCAGGCAGGGCAGGCAGCACCCGCGGTCAAGCCGATTCTTGAAGTCAATGCGCAGCACGCGCTGGTGAAAAAGTTGGACACCAGCGCCAACTTTGATGACCTAGCGCATATTTTGTTTGACCAAGCCCTGCTGGCGGAAGGCGGCATGCCGAATGATCCGGCCGCCTATGTGCGCAGGGTGAATTCGTTGCTTGAGAAAGTCTGACGAAAAAAAGAGAGTGTCGCCTGGAGATCGCTGCTACTTGAGAAGCGGCATCTCCAGCGTTAACACCGTGGCGCTGTTGCGGCTTTCTGCCAGTGCAACCGACCGGGCGTCTGTGGATTTGAGGACGAGGCCTTCCTCAACTGCGCTGCCAACAGCGAACGGCATGGCGGGTTTGCCGTCCACGGCAATGAGCGCAGCCCCGCCCAGTGGGCCGCCTGCCACCACACCCTGCAGACTGAAACGACTGGCAAGGCTAACTTGCGCTGCTGGGGCCGCAGCACGTGCACCCAGCATTCGACCTACAAGTTGCGGGTCAGATTCAGTTTGTGCAACGGCCTGGGGTGGTGCGCTGACCGTGCTGTTACTTGACGTGAACTGCAGCGTCCAGTGCAGGATGCCAGCTGCAGCCAGTGCCCAAATTGTGAACGTTGCAGCCAGCACGCCAACCCGCGCCCATGTGCTGTAACCCCCCATGTTGCCGTATGAAAGTGTCGCCATGCTTTGATTATGATGGAAGCTGCACGCTGGCATGCGCCGGTGCATCGTCGGCGCGTTCGGAATACCGGCGGTGTCGTTAGCAGCACATTTTTTGGCCCATACTCTTTGTTGAATTTATGAACGTCTTCCAAAATTACGCTTTTTTGACCCGATATAGCCAGCGCGCTTTAAAAGCTTTTCAGAAGGGGTTCACCCTGATCGAACTGATGGTGGTGTTGGTCATCATTGGCGTGCTCGCGGCGTTGATCGTGCCCAACGTGCTGGACCGTGCTGACGACGCGCGGTCGATGGCGGCAAAAACCGATGTGAATAATTTGATGCAGGCGCTCAAGCTCTACAAGTTGGACAACCAGCGTCTGCCAACTTCGGAACAGGGCTTGCAGGCATTGATTGCCAAGCCAACGACGGGCCCCATCCCCGCGAACTGGAAACCGTATCTTGACAAGTTGCCCAATGATCCGTGGGGTCGCCCGTACCAGTATCTGAATCCTGGGGTGAAAGGCGAAACCGATGTGATGTCGCTCGGTGCTGACGGGCAGGCTGGTGGTGAAGGCAAGAATGCGGACATTGGCAGTTGGCAGTAATGTCGTTCTCTTGGTCGTTCACCGGGGTAAATTTGTATTTCCGGGCGATCTATTTCCGGGTGAACGGTCGAATTCATCGTCCAAAGGCGACTTTTTCCGTCAGTCAGACATGATGCGATGTGATGCAACGCAAAAATGAAAACGGCTTCACGCTGATGGAGTTGCTGATCGTCGTCGCAATCATGGCCATGGCGACGGCAGGTGTGAGTATGGCGATGCGAGACACCACGCAAACCTCGCTGGAGCGCGACGCGCATCGTCTGGCCGTGCTGTTCGAGTCGGCTCGTGCACAGTCCCGAACCAGCGGCGTCGGGGTGTACTGGCACACCACAGCAGATGGTTTTCGTTTTGAGGGTCTGCCCAAGGGTGCCCTGCCTGATCGCTGGCTCGCCCCCGACATCACAGCCAACGTGCGCAATGGACTGGACGATGCCAACAGCAGGCCTGCGGCCCGTGCTGTTCAACTTGGTCCCGAACCGATGATCGGCGCTCAGAGCGTGGAGATCAGCGGCCCGCCCTCCAGCAACGGCCAACCTGGCCGCAGTTTTCGCATCGCGACTGACGGTCTGCAGCCCTTTTCAGTGCAATCGCCATGACACGAAAGCCAACAGGTTTTACGCTGATCGAGGTGCTGGTGGCGCTGTCGATTGTGGCGATCTCTTTACTGGCCGGGATGCAGGCGACCAGCGCACTGACGCGCAATGCGTTGCGCCAGTCAGATGTATTGCTGGCCCATGTATGCGCTGAAAATGAACTCATCAAAACCCGGCTGTCGCGGCAGATGCCTGGCGTGGGCGATACCACCACGGTCTGTGAGCAGGCGGGGCGCAGCTTGCAGGTCACGCTGTCGGTGCGGCCCACCCCCAACCCGGAGTTTCGCCGTGTAGACGCGCAGGTCAGTGATGATGGTGCCTCGATTCTCCGACTCGCAACGGTTGTGACGCGGTATTAGCGATGCCCACCAGCTCGTCGCATTGCGTGCTGTGCGCGTCTTTGATGCAGCGTATTTTTTCCGGGCATGGCCTGGCGAAACGGTTGGCACCGCAGCACCGGAACGGGCGTGCGCTGCGGGGTTTCACACTGATTGAATTGCTGGTGGCCATTTCCATCATGGCATTGATGGCCATGCTCAGCTGGCGTGGGCTGGACAGCATGGCGCGCACGCAGACGCAAACCAGCCAGCGATCTGATGCCATATTGACACTGCAAGCCGGTCTCATTCAGTGGAAGCTGGACCTTGACATGCTGACGCAGACGCCCAACATCGCGCCGATGGATTGGGATGGCCGGGTGCTTCGCCTGACGCGCCGTACCGCCGTGATGGGTGATGGCCTGCAGGTTGTCGCTTGGTCGCGCCGCAGTGACGGCAATGGTCAGTGGTTGCGCTGGCAGTCCCCGGTCATCCGTACCTTTGGTGCCTGGACAGATGCATGGTCGAAGGCGAGTTTTTGGGCTCAAAACGCCAGTGCCGAAGACCGTCTGCGCGAAGTGTTTGTCGCGCCGTTGGACAACTGGCAGATTTTTTACTTCCGCGGTGGCGCATGGAGCAATCCCCTGTCCAGCGCTGGCTCGCCTGCAAGCAGCCCCGCCGGTGGTGGCGCTCAAACCGCAATCCCCGATGGTGTCCGACTCGTGCTGTCGCTGCCTGCAGGCCAGGCGCTGTCCGGGCAGATGACTGTGGATTGGGTAGCCCCCACGCTGAGCGGTGCCAAACCATGAGCGATGTTCATGGATCGCTGTCCAGGCGGGACCGAGGCGCCGCGCTTCTGGCTGCCATGCTTACGGTCACGCTGGTTGCAACATTTGCGGCAACCGCACTGTGGCAACAGTTTCGCGCAACGGAGGTCGAAGGCGCAGAGCGCAGTCGCGTGGAAGCTTCCTGGATTTTGACCGGCTCGCTTGACTGGGCACGGCTGATATTGAGGGAAGACGCTCGTGCTGGCGGCTCCGACCACTTGGGTGAGCCTTGGGCCGTGCCGCTCAATGAAGCCCGTCTGTCGAGTTTTTTAGCGGTCGACGCCAGCAGTAACTCGGCCGAGCCCAACAGCGGAATAGACGCTTTTTTGTCAGGAAATATCACCGACCTGCAAAGCCGCCTGAACGTCAGGAATTTGATTGATGGCGCGGAAATTTCCCAGCCTGGGTTGATGATGTTCAGCCGATTGTTCGACACGCTTGGCCTTCCCCGCGCGCAGCTTCTTGATCTGGCGGGTCAATTGCTGGAGGCGTCGCGCAGCGCCAATCCGGTTGTTGTTCCCAGCGCGGTGCCCAACCCATCCCAATCGCTGCCCAGCCCTTCAAATACCGCGCCGTTGATGCCGCAGCGCTTCGAGCAACTCGCCTGGCTGGAGCTTGAGCCGGCAACTTTGTTGGCGCTTCGACCCTTCATCACGCTGCTGCCGCGGCGAACTGAAATCAATCTGAACACCGCCAGTGCCGAGGTGATTTACGCCGCCACGCCCGGCATGGACATGGTGGACGCTCAAAAACTGGTGAAGGCGCGTGCGAGCCGACCTTTTCGCACGCGCGACGACGCGGTTGCGCTGATCAGCAACCCAGATGTCAGACTGGCCATGCAGCAACACACCGCCGCATCGAATTTTTTCGAGGTGCGAGGCGTGTTGCGCATTGAGAAAACCATGGTCGAGGAGCGGTCGGTTCTTGAGCGCACCGGACAGGTGATTGCGATCCGTTGGCGTGACCGCGGGGTGATTCGCGAGACAGGGTCCGGCATGCCACTTTCGCCCTGACCCAGCGGGAAAACCTCAAATGAAACCGACAAATCGCTGCCCTACAATGCGCCAAACTGCCTGCCTATGAGCAACCTCATCATCTGCCTTCCTCCCTTGCTTTCTGGTGTCGCGCCTGGGGTGGGTGACACCTATGACTACGTTGTTTCTGGCGACGGACGAGTGGCTTCGTCGCAAGCCAGCGCGCCTGCAGCCGGCCTGCCGGTGGTGGTGCGCGGCGGTGAAACGGTGGCGGTAGTCCCGGTGGCGATGCTGTCGTGGCATCAAGTGACGGTTCCCAAGGGCGTGAGCATGGGGTCGCCCCGCGTCCGCATGGTGCTGGAAAGTTTGCTTGAAGACAGATTGCTCGACAGCGTTGATCAAGTGCACCTGGCCCTTCCACCCAGCGCTGCTGCGGGCGTCAGCATTTGTGTAGCCGTTTGCGATAAGCAGTGGCTGCATGCCCATCTACAAACGCTGGAGGCAGCTGGTCGCCCGGTTGGTCGCATCGTCCCAGAGTTCTCTCCCGATGTCGGGCCACTTTTATTGCATATCTTTGGTGATCATGAACGCCCTTGCGTCGTGGCGACTGGCAGTGCGGTGACAGGGGTTCAGTGCCTGCCGTTTGTGTCTGGCGCCATGGATCTGGTGCCGTTGCCCCTTTCTGTCTCGTCGTCAGTGCTGCCAGCGAAACGAGTCTCCGTTTTTTCATCGATTTTTTCATCTGCCTTTGCCGCACCAGACGAGACCCATGAAGAAGACCTGTTGGTCTTTGCTGAACCGGTTCATGTGGCGCTGGCCGAAGAGGTGCTGCAGCGCAAGGTGGCGTTGCTGACGCGAAGCCAGCGGTGGCTGGATGCCGCGCGCTCATCATGGGACCTGGCGCAATTTGATCTGGTGTCGTCGGGCCGCACGCGAACCGTCAAGCGTTTGTCAGGCGCTGGCCGGGAATTTTGGCAGTCGTCAGCCTGGAAACCAGTCCGTTGGGGCTTGGCTTTGCTGTTGGGGGTGAATTTGGTGGGTCTCAATGCGTGGGCGTGGAAAGAGCAATCGGTGCTGCGCCGCCAGCGTGCCGATGTGCAGGCCACGCTGACGCAGACTTTCCCACAGGTCAAGCTGGTCATCGACGCACCCGTTCAGATGGAGCGAGAAGTTGCCGCGCTGCGGCAGGCAACCGGCGTCACTTCGGGGCGCGACCTGGAAGCAATGCTCGGCGCGCTGGCCGCTGCATTGCCACCAAGCCACAGCGCTGACGGCATTGAATTTACAGCGGGTGAAGCGCGGTTCAAGGGTTTGAAGCTGCAGGGCCCGGACACGTCGGCGTTGACGTCGCAGCTCAAAAGCGCGGGTTACACCGCTCGCCTGGAGTCAGACGTTTTGTCGCTCCGGTCAGCAACCACCTTGCCTTAATACTTGCCATGACACGTGCCACCACCAATTTGCCCGGCGTCCTCGCGCTGCTTCAATCCCAATGGCGCGCCATAGCACCGCGCGAGCGAATGCTTGTGCGCGTGGCCTCCAGCGTGATGGTTGTTGCCATGCTCTGGTGGGTCGCCGTAGCGCCCGCACTGGTCACTTTGCAGAACGCTGAAACCCAAAGGCGCACCTTGGGGGCCGAATTGCAATTGATGCAAAACCTGCAGGCGCAAGCCAAGACGTTGCAAGCGCAGCCCACCTTAAGCCGCGATGACGCGCTGCGCGCACTGGAGACGTCGGTCAAACAGACGCTTGGCGCCTCAGCGCAACTCAGCATCGCGGGCGACCGGGCCACCGTGTCGTTGCGCAGCACATCCCCCGAGGCGCTGGCGCAGTGGCTGGCGCAGGCCCGCGTCAATGCACGTGCACTGCCAATTGAAGCGCGCCTTGCACGCGCCACGATCAACCCGTCGACGCCCGCACCCACGCCTACGCCTACGCCTACGCCCAATCCTCCTCTATCGCCACCTCCATCGTCGACTTCACCCGTGCTGGGATGGAGTGGAACGCTGGTGCTCAATCTCCCTGCGCCATAGTCGTGCGCAATTACCTGACTCCCTCTGAATGAAACGACGTTCTGCCCTTTCCGTCCGGTCCAGCCGCGACACGACGTCAAA
>JANLUZ010000023.1:0-7546 GCA_031363755.1 Polaromonas sp. | reverse complement strand
AGGTCATACAAAATGAAGGCTGAAAAGATGCCGATGGCCAGCACCGACAGCGTGATCATCAGCGCGCTGGACTGGATGAAGAAGTTGGCAATGCCCGCCACCAGCAACAGGATGGCGCCGATGAATAAAAACTTGCCCATGCTGCTCAGGTCACGTTTGATGACCGACGACAGCGCCGCCATGCCCAGAAAAATCGCGCCTGTGCCGGCAAACGCCGTCATGATCAGGCTGGCGCCGTTGGCCAGGCCCAGCACATTGCCCACCAGGCGCGACAGCATTACCCCCATGAAGAGGGTAAAAGCCAGCAACACCGGCACGCCAGCGGCCGATTCCTTGGTTTTTTCAATCGCGAACATGAAGCCGAACGCGCCGCCCATGAAGACGATCAGGCTAATGCCGGGCGTCATGGCGCTGGCGATGCCGGTGGCCACGCCCAGCCACGCGCCCAGTACGGTGGGCACCATCGACAAGGCTAAAAGCCAGTAGGTGTTACGCAGCACGCGGTTGCGGGCGGCGAACGTGGTGGCGTCCACCGCAGTGGTGGGAAGGGTATGAAGGTTAGTTGTCATGAAAGTCTTTCGGTTGAATCTTTAAAAATAAGAGTGAGCTCAAGCCACAGTTTTGGCTTGCGCTGCCTTGGCTGCCCGCTTGGCGCGCGAGCGGATGTTCAGCGCCTCAACGGCCAGCGAAAACGCCATGGCCGCATAGATGTAGCCCTTGGGCACGTGCTGGTCGAAAGCCTCGGCCGTCAGCGCCATGCCGACCATCACCAAAAACGCCAGCGCCAGCACCTTGACGGAGGCATGGCGGTCCACAAACTCGCCTATCGGCTTGGCCGCTACCAACATCACACCGACCGACGTGACCACAGCGGCCACCATCACGCTGATCTGGTCGACCATGCCCACGGCGGTGATGACCGAGTCCAGCGAGAACACGATGTCGATGATGGCGATTTGCCCGATCACGCCCCAGAACATGCGCTGGCCCGTGGCCTTGAGCTGCGCCGCGTCGGTGGCCGGTGGGCCCGCCTGCTCACGCGCCTCGACTTCCACAAAAATCTCGTGTGAGGCTTTGTAGAGCAGGAACAGGCCGCCCAGCAGCAGCACCAGGTCACGCCCGCTGATGCCCTGGCCGAGCACGGTGAACAAATCGGCCGTCAGGCCCATCACCCAGCTCAGCGAGAACAGCAGCAGCAGCCGCGACACCATGGCAAAGCCCAGACCCAAACGCCGCGCCTTGTCGCGTTGCTCGGGCGGCAGCCGCCCCACCAGGATGGAGATGAAGATGATGTTGTCGATGCCCAGGACGATTTCGAGGGCGGTGAGCATCGCAAAAGCGATCCATACGTTCGGGTCAGAGAGAAATTCCATGGCGTGTGAAGCAGTCAGGCTGCAGAAGTGAACAATTTTGGGAAGAGGGCAGAACCCTGTGCGCAGGCGTGCTACAGATGGCAGATCGTCAGCACGGCGCTCCGGCGTGGCCAAGCGCAAGCGCGGGGCCGGCTCAGGCGTGAAGGGTCGTCAGGCGCGGAGGCCGTTTTAGCTGCTCGGGAAACGGGTGCGGCAGTGCGCGCAGCGGGTGCTGCACCTGCTGATTGAGTCGGGCCGTGACGTCCATGGGCAAAGTCACCGTCAGCAGCAGCTCGGGCAGGTCGCCCGACATGTCGGCAGCGACGGATTCAGCCGTGTCCGTGGGAGCGGTGTCATCCGGGGCTGCCGCCAACACCGTCGCGGCCAGGGTGTCGGCGTGCAGAGCCGACTGTTGCGCTGACGACGGCGCAGTATCAAATGCCGACACCCCGTGCAAAAACAACGCCGCGCAGGCCAACAGCGCACACACCATCAGGTGCACTGAAAGGGTCAGGACGTGTTGAAACGGGTTTTTCACCCCTTGATGCTATCACCGCACGTGGGCCCGTTTGTGGGCTACGGCCTTTAGCGCATGCCAGCCGTCAGCGGCGCCCGGTGGCATGCGTCAAGGCAAAGGCGAGAAAGAGTTTTGAATCGTTCCGGGCTGTAGTTCAGGCATTCATTGCCTGTAATGCTATTGAATCAGGAGCGACATCTGGCGTCTTGGCATCAACCCTCAGACCCGAGTTTTCTCCGATTCAGACGGTTGTCATCAGTCTGCCAGGCCCGCAAACACGTTCTGCACGTCGTCGTTGGCGTCAATCGCCGCCAGAAACGCCACCACTTCGTCCAGCGCCTCGGCGCTCAGGTCGGCAGGTTTTACCGGGTTCTTGGCCTTGTAGCCCAGCTTGGCGGACAGCACCGTGAAGCCCTGCGCGGGCAGCGCGCGACTGACAATGTCCAGGTCGGTCGCATCGGTCAGGAACAGCGTGGTGCCTTCGTCCTCCCCGGCCTCCAGGTCTTGCGCACCCGCTTCGATCGCCGCCATTTCCGCGTCGGCCCCAGGCGCAGTCGGTTCGGCTTCAATCATGCCGACGTGGTCAAAGTCCCAGGCCACCGAGCCCGACGTGCCCAGCTGCCCCTTGCGGAACAGCACCCGCATCTCGGGCGCTGTGCGGTTCACGTTGTCCGTCAGGCACTCGACCATCACCGGCACGCGGTGCGGCGCGTAGCCTTCGTAGATCACATGCTCGAAGTTCACCGCCTCGCCCGTCAGGCCCGCGCCTTTTTTAATCGCCCGGTCCAGCGTGTCCTTGGGCATCGACACTTTGCGCGCCTGTTCCACCACCAGCCGCAGCCGCGCGTTGGAGGCTGGGTCCGCCCCGCTGCGCGCCGCGATCATGATGTCCTTGGCCAGCTTGCCAAACATCCGCCCCTTGGCGTTGGCTGCCAGTTCCTTGCCTTTTGCTTTCCATTGCGCGCCCATGCTGTGCTTCCTTCGGTGGTGGTCTTTTGAAAGCTGCAAGCTTACACACCCGACAGCCACAACAACAGCGGGCTTCCGGCAGGCCTGTGGAGGCTGAAAAACTGCCCTCAAGCTGACTTTTGAAGCAAAAATTGGCGCTAGCCCGGGCGTTTATTGCCTGAGTAGCTATAAAAATAATAGCGTTTTGCCCAGTGCTTGAGAACGGTGCTTTGAGCCTGATCTTCAACAGTCAGCCAGCATCACCTGACCACCACCCCATGAAAGATCCCATGCGCCAAAACATCGAAGGCAAAGTCGTCGTCATCACCGGGGCCAGCAGCGGCCTCGGTGAATCCACCGCCCGCCACCTGGCGCAGCGGGGGGCCAGCGTGGTGCTAGGCGCCCGGCGGCTTGACCGCATCGACGCCCTGGCCGCCGAGCTGACCGCCAGCGGCCACCCCGCGCTGGCGGTGCAAACCGACGTGACCGACCGCGCGCAGGTTCAGCGGCTGGTGGACGCGGCCATCGCCCGGTTTGGCCGCATCGACGTGATGATCAACAACGCCGGGCTGATGCCGCACTCCCCGCTGGAACGCCTGAAGGTCGATGACTGGGACCGCATGATCGACGTGAACCTCAAAGGCGTCCTGTACGGCATTGCCGCCGCGCTGCCGCCCATGCAGGCCCAAAAGTCCGGGCACATCATCAATGTGTCGTCCGTGGCGGGGCACAAGGTGCGCCCTGGCGGCGCGGTGTATTCGGCCACCAAGCACGCCGTGCGCGCGCTGTCCGAAGGGCTGCGCCAGGAGGTCAAGCCCTATAACATCCGCACCACCGTGATCTCCCCCGGCGCGGTGGATACCGAGTTGCCCAACAGCATCACCGAGCCCGACGTGGCCGCCAACATGCGCAAAGTCTATGAAGTGGCCGTGCCCGCCGACGCGTTTGCTCGGGCTGTGGCCTATGCGATGAGCCAGCCCGACGACATCGACATCAACGAGATATTGTTTCGGCCGACGAAGCAGGAGGTGTGAGGCTGCGCTTGTTTTGTAGTCACAACGAGACTACGATAGTGTTTTGCAATTGACTGAGGAAAAATCACCATGAGCAACGCCGATACCTATGTCCGCGCCCGCATCGATACTGATACCAAAGAACGCGCCGCCGAGGCGCTCCAAGCCATGGGGCTGTCCATCTCTGACGCGATCCGTTTGCTGATGCTGCGCATTGCCGATGAGCGCAGATTGCCCTTCGAGGTGAAGGTGCCAAATGCGACAACGCGTGAGGCCATTGCCGAGTTGGAGGCCGGGAAGGGCAAGCGGTTCGCCAGCGTTGACGACCTGATGGCCGACCTGCATGCGAACGATTGACCGCGCTTCGTCCTTCAAACGTGATTACAAGCGCGAGGCCAAAGGGCAATATCGGGCAACGCTCGACTGCGAGTTGAAGCCAGTTCTTCTGGCGTTGCTGACAGACCAGCCGCTGGCGCCCAAACACCGCGACCATGACTTGGGCGGCGACTGGGCCGGCTACCGTGAATGTCACGTCAAGCCCGACCTGCTGCTGATCTATCGAAAGTCGGATGCTGACACCCTCAGACTGGCGCGGCTGGGCTCGCACAGTGAGCTTTTCGGTTGAGTCCGATCTGAGGGTAATCAGGGTCGCGTCTGTCATTCAAAAAACTCGCTGCAGCGAAACTTCGATGTACGCCTCTACCTCTGGACTGACGATTTGCATTCGCCAGCCGCAACGCATTCGGTACGCAGCGCTTCGAGTTGCTCCTTCAATTCCCGATCTTTGGTGTCGCAACGCGCCGAAGCCGCAGCCATTTCACTGGCGATCTGAGCCGCATGTGTTTTGCCGTATAGATTTTGAACGTACTTAAATTGCCCTGATGCCAGGTCTTTTTGTTCCTGCTCACAGCCCCGGCGATGCTGCTCCAGCACTGACTTCGATTGGGGTAAAAAGATGTTCTCTACTTCGGTGCGTCTGCGCTGTTTCTGGCTGCCAGCTACGGTGGCTTCCATCTCCTGAACATTGCTAGTTTTTGTGCTGTCGGTAGTGCCAGGAGCTGCAACTAATCCTGAAGCAGGTTTGACGATGAGCTTTTCGCCCTTGCCGGCGCAGGGCGCATCCTGGAACACCACTTGGCCGTCTTGCTCCGTGCATTTATTAATTGCCCAGACCTGTCCAGTCAAGGCCAGCATGAACATGCATGCGGCTGATTTAAATTTCAAGGTCACTGCGCATTCCTTTGAATTATTCGTTTTTCTGAATTTTTTAAAAATGCAAGCAGGTGTATTTAAATCATCGCAAAAATGGGGGGGCGAGGGTGTCATTTACAAAACAAAAAGCCCGCAGGCGGAAGCGATTTTCTAGCTTCAGTTGCTACTATTTCAATAGTGATCCAAGTAAGCTTCACGTGAGCGTCAAGGACTTCTAGCCCTCAAAAGTTATCAAAATCCTTACTTAGCCGTTTCCGTAGCCAACTTTTGGGTATTTCAGCATTTTTTTAAGGCCAACAAAACGCACGTCACAGTTTTGCCGCCTGATTTTTCATCAACTTCGCGTCATCATCATCGGTCGGGACGGCTAGCGCACGATGACCAACCCGGCTAGTCCGTCCAGAAGCCAAAAGTCGCAAGCATTCAGCCGGTGTCCCAGGACTGGCGTCCACTCTGTCAATCCCAAACCCAGGAATTTCAGCCGCGCCTCCAGATTGACGCATGCTTGCGCGAAGGCACTGGGGCGGCGTGTTTCGGAGCACTGCCGGCGACGCTAACAGACAACGAGTGTTTGATGGAACCGGCTGCGAGTTCTACCGCCCAAAAGAGTGCGACCTTAAAAGCCGATTTTTTTCTTGCAAGCGCGCTGCGCGGCGATCAGGCGGGCGTCCATATTTTTTTGAACACCCTGGGATGTCCCCTTCGTGGCCAGTTCCTGCTGCTCGGTAGCGGGAACGCTTTGCCAGTAGGTGTCGCTGACACAGCCGCAATAGGGCGCTACCAATTTTGGGTTTTTAGGGGCGTCTGGCACGTTACTGCCGATCTGCACGCACATGTCGGTGTTCATTTTTTTGAGGCTATCGACCACTTCGGCGGTGCTGGCTGCGCTCACAGCGCCAGAAGTGGCGACGAGCAGGCAAATGGAAAAAGCGGCGGTGCAATTGCGCATTCTGTTCAACCCTGAAAAAGTAAACCAAAATTCTAGGACGGTGCTGGGACACCTTGCGTTAGCGGGTGTAACACGTTCATCCATTAACTGACCATCAGGCACTTGACGCCGCAACTGCCGCCGTTCGGCCGCGCCAATGCCCTCCAAGATACAGTTTTAGAGGCGGTGCGTTGCCACAGCACCGCACCCGCCCTGCGGCAAATCAATCGGCCAGCAGTCGCAAGCATCCAGCCGCTGCCCCAACGCAGGCGTCCACTCCGTCAACCCCAAACCCAGACATTTCAGCCGCGCTTCCAGGCTAACCCACGCTTGCGCAAAGGCGCCGGGGCGGTGGGTGTTAGGCTGTTGATGCAGGGTGGCGGTAACTAGGGGGCCGAGGTAGTCATGGGCCACCTGCGCCCAGTCGGGCGGCAGGGCTTGCGCGTCAAGCGCCATCACATCCACGCCGACCGCACCGTGCGTGCAGATCGCGGCCACGCTCAGGCCGGGCATGTGGCTGATGGCGACGTACAGGGGCGCGCCCGGGGCGATGATCTGCACAGGCTGGCCGGGGCTGGACAGCAGGGTGACGGCCGACAGAGGCTGGCTCAGCCACGCGGCTACGGTGTGCTGAATCGCATTTCGAATCGCCAGGCGCGCCTCGGGGCGGCTGGCAGCCGGTGGGGTGGTCACACTGATGACCGTCAAGCCTGCGTTGTCGTGCAAATCGGCCTGGGCTTGCGGCAGGCCCAGCGGCCAGGCATGAACGACAAGCGCGGCCAGCATCTCAAGCCTGTTCCAAGGTTTGCGGCGCAGCCGGGCAGCCTTTCCAGCTCGATGCAGGCGGGATGAATTCGCCTTTCATCACCAGCGTCAGCGCGCCCAGTTGGGCGTTGTCGGCCACCACGGCGCTGTACAGCACGGCGCTGCGTGGCCCCATGTACACGCGCTGGCCGATGGTGACGTGGTCGATCTTCATCACGCGGTCTTCAAACAGGTGGGTTTGTGGGCAGGCCAGGCCGTTGAGTTCGCTGTAGTCGCCAATCGTCACGCAGTCGAACTCGGTGATGTCGGTGGTGTCCAAGTACACGCCCTTGCCGATGCGGCAGCCCAGCACATTCATGGCCACGGGCAGCAGCGGCGTGCCGCGCAAATAGCGCAAGAAGTTGGGCACGGCAATGCCTTCGTACAGGTTGGTCACGCCTTCGGACAGCCACACAAAAGGCGTCCACATCGGCACGCTGCGCTTGCCGTAGCGGCCCATGAAGGCCCACTTGATGGCGGCAATGAAGAAATAGGTGCCGATGCCGTAGAGCAGGCCGGCGGCTGTGAGGTAGAACGTCACCGCGCCCCACTTGCCATCGCCGGCCAGCGGCATCACGTTGAGCACCACGGTGTAGCCGACCGAGATGACGATGGCGTGCGGCGCCACGATGCGAAACGCCTCGATCAGCCCGCGCGCCATGCGGCGAAACAGCGAGGGCCGATACGTCAGGTGTTCAGGGAAACCGCTGGTTTCTTCCCGGGCTGGCAGGTGAATGGGCGGGGAGCCCAGCCAGGTGTCGCCGTCTTTCAT
>JANLUZ010000017.1:0-3490 GCA_031363755.1 Polaromonas sp. | reverse complement strand
TGCCAAGGGCAAGGCCACCAAGCACGCCTTCATTGACGGCTTCATGGAAAACGACCGCGCTGACCCACCGATGGGGGGTCGCCCGGTGGACGTGTTGCAGATGAAGGATGGTGCCATCCTGTTCTCTGATGACTTCAACGGCATCATCTACCGCGTGAGCTACAGCAAGCCTTAATCTCATGACCTCTATCCAACCCACGCGTTCAATGAGCGCGCGGCGCTGGACCCAAACGGCGGCCCCGAAACTGGCTGCCGTTTTTGTTCTTGCCGCACTTCTCTCTTTTTCCTCTCTGGCCCAAGCGGGCGTGGAAGAAGGCCGCGTCAAAGCGCAGGTTTGCATCGCCTGCCATGGGGCAGACGGCAACTCCGTCATCCCCACCATCCCCTCCATTGCGGGTCAGCCGAAACAGAACATCGTGACCGCGCTGTTCATGTTCCGCGAAGGCCGCCGCAAGAGCGACATGATGGCGCCCTTCGCGGCCAAGCTGAGCAATGCCGATCTGAATGATTTGGCGGCTTACTTCAATGCGCAAAAAATGACGCCGCCCACCGGCCAAGCCAGTGCCGACATCGTGGCCAAAGGCCGCGATGTCACGGTGCGCAATAACTGCGTGGCCTGCCACACGCCCACCATGGGCGGGCAGCAGCACATTCCGCGTTTGGCGGGGCAGCACAAGCCGTATTTGCTGGATCAGCTCAAGGCCTTCAAGGCCGGCACACGGGGCGATATGGATGGCACCATGACCTCCGCCGCACAGGGCTTGGCGGTGGAGGAGCTGGCGATGCTGGCCGAGTATTTGTCCACCTTGCAATTACCGTAAACCGAGAGCCTTGAGGGGGGATGACCATGCAATACACGGCGCTGAAAAACACGTTTGAACTTTCTTCAAATCTGCGGCCTGTGGTTCAGGCTTTGATTCAGACTTGGGTGGCGGCCGGTGTCATCGCCCCTGTGACCCTGCATGCGCAAACGCTGGAGGGCATGGTGATCTCCGCCACGCGTTCAGCGCAGCGCAGTTTTGACACGCCCGCCGCCATCGAATCGGTGGATCGGGACACGATTCAAAACGCCGGGCCGCAGGTCAATCTGTCAGAGACACTCAACCGGGTGCCGGGGCTGACAATTCTCAACCGGCAAAACTACGCGCAAGATTTGCAAGTGTCGATCCGTGGCTTTGGCGCGCGCTCGGCTTTTGGTATCCGGGGCATTCGACTCTTGATTGACGGCATCCCGGCCACCACGCCGGACGGTCAAAGCCAGGGTTCGTCCATCAGCCTGCCGTCCACCGAGCGCATTGAGGTCTTGCGCGGCCCGCTGGCGCTGCTGTATGGCAACTCGTCGGGCGGTGTGGTGCAGGCCTTCACGCGCGATGCCCCGAACGTTCCCGAGTTCGGCAGCCAGCTCTACACCGGCTCTTACGGCCTGCGCCGCACCGACTGGCAGTACGGCGGCAAGCTGGGCAACACCGGCGAGGTGGGCCTGGTGGCCGACTACGGCACGTTCGAGACCCAAGGCTTTCGCGCCAACAGCCGCGCCGAGCGCCAGCAGTTCAACGGCAAGCTGAGCCTGGCGCCCAACGATGACCTGAGCGTCAACCTGGTGTTCAACCGCTTTGACCAGCCGCTGGCGGACGATCCGCTGGGCTTGACGGCTGCGCAGCTGGCCGCCAACCCGGAGCAAGCAGGCACCAACGCCAGCGCCGCGCGGGTGCGCAAGATCACGCGGCAGTCTCAGCTGGGCAGCGCTGCCGCCTACCGGCTGGACGCCGACCAGACAGTGACGGCGCGCGCTTACGTCGGCACGCGCAGCAACCTGCAGTACCAGGCCAACAACACCTGGGTGAGCCTGGACCGCAATTACTACGGTGTCGGCTTGCAGTACAGCGCCAGGGCGCAAGTGGCCAGCCTGCCGGTGCGCTGGGTGGCAGGCTTCGAGTTCGACCGCTCCAGCGAAGGTCGCCAGGGCGGCAATGCAGCGGGAGGCGAAAAAGCGGGCGCGCCGCCCACCCGCGATGAAGACAACACCGCCCGCAACAGTGACTTTTTCGTACAGGCCACCACCGAGCTGGGCGAGCGCTTTTCGCTGGTGACTGGCGTGCGCCCCAGCAGCGTGCGCCTGGCCAGCGCCGATGCGTTTCTGGCCGACGGCAACGGCTCGGGCAGCGTGCACTACCGGGCCACCAGCCCCGTATTGGGCGTGACCTGGCACGCGCTGGACACCCTGAACCTGTACGCCAACTACGGCAGGGGCTTTGAAACGCCCACGCTGGCCGAGGTGGCCTATGGGCAAAGCCCCAGCGGTGCAGTGACGGCACTGTTCAACCCGCTGCTGGTCGCTTCACGCAGCCAGCACTATGAAATTGGCGCGAAGTGGCGGCCCACCCCGCAGACGCGAATCGACGCCACGCTCTATCAAATCGACACCGAAGGCGAGCTGGTCACGGCCGCCAGCAGCGCTGGGCGCACCGCCTTCAAAAACGCACCGGGCACGCGGCGGCGCGGCGCAGAACTGGCAGCCAGCACGCTGCTAGGCGCGCATGTCAGCGCGCTGCTGTCGGCCTCGGTGATTGACGCGCGCTTCAGCCAGTCTTACGCCAGCAGCACCGCCAACGTGGCTGCGGGCAACCGCTTGCCTGGCATTCCGCAAAGCTTTGTGTTTTCAGAGCTGGCGTGGTCCGCCCGCGCGCTGGACAGTGCCCCTGGCAGGCCCACTGCAACGCCGCTGGGCAGCCGTGCTGGCCTGGAGCTCACGCGTGCGGGCGCGCTGTACGGCAACGACGTCAACACCGCTGTGGCGGCGGGCTACACGCTGTTGGCCACGCGCGTCAGTCACGGCTGGTCACTGGCAGCACTGGGCGCGCCGCAGGGCGTGCTGACCGCCTACGCCCGCATCGACAACTTGGCTGGCCGCCGACACGTCGGCTCGGTCATCGTCAACCAGGCGGCGGGGCAGTTCTATGAGCCTGCCCCCGGGCGCAACACCACTCTGGGGTTGAAGGTGGTGTTGCCGCTGTAGGCGCACCCAACCCCCTGCAAACGGCTGTTTTTGAGCCAAATCGTGCCCTAGCCCAGGTGTTTACTACCTGGAGCGCTATTACTTTTGATAAGCCTCAAGGCTTGCGCATGAGAGCGGTTTGGCCGTTGCCCTGCCGCCCAGCGCGGGCAGGTTCACTCACTTTTCGCAGGTGTCGCCGTTTGGTAGCCCAGTTGTGCTTCCCGAGCTTGCTGCGTTATAGGCCAAGTAACGCTTGGTGCGTTCGCGGGTGTTGGCGGTCATGGCCTCTATTTTTCTTGATAAAGCATAAAAATCAATCAGTACGTCTCCCAAACAGTTCGTACCTGCCATCATCGTTTCTCCGATGAGCTGCACGGCAGTTTTATCCGATGTGTCAACCATTAAGGTTAGTTGAAGTCCTCTGGCTTTTTGCAACGCCGCCTTGATTTGTTTAGGCGTGAGTGGCAACGCATTGATGTAGGCCTCAATATCGTC
>JANLUZ010000178.1:0-1548 GCA_031363755.1 Polaromonas sp. | reverse complement strand
TGCCCAGCAAAAAGCCCGCATGAGCGGGCTTTGTCAATCGCATGAGGAGAAAATGCACCTCGCGGCGGCATCCTCCGTCATCGGCCGGTGTATACCGGCTCCCCACCACGGTAATTACCGCGACCTCCCTGATGGTGTCCGTGGCCTCCTTGGTAGTAGCCGTTACCCCCTTGGTAGTACCCGTTGCCACTGCGGTAATAACCGTGTGGCCGACCGTAATACACCGGCTGCGCGTAAAACGCTGGCGCTGGCTGCACATACACAGGGCGCGGCTGATAATACACAGGCGCCGGTTGCTGGTAGACCACATGCGGCTGCACATACACAGGCGCTGGTTGCACATACACCGGTTGCTGCAGGTACACCGGTTGCTGCTCATACACAGGGTAGCCAACGGCCGGAATGCCGACACCGATGGACAACGACACATTGCTGCGGGCTTCGGCTTGCGGCGCATAGGACAGTCCGGTAAGTGCAGCCAACGCCAGCATGGCGGCTGAACCGGCTGCAAATAGGGAACGGCTTGCAGATTTGGCAGTAGCCAACGGGGAACAAATAGCGAGCGTCATCAATTTCTCCTTGAACAAGGGGCAGAAAACGCAGTGGTTTTCTTCTATTGGTGTATTAAACGCCCCAAGCGCCAATCGGATTACCGAAACCACGGTGAAGTGCGTTGCCAGACGTAACCCATACAGCCCGCCCCTTAGAATGAAAAGATGACCCCCACAGTACCATTGACCGCCTCATCGACGCCTTCCGCCGCTGCACTTGCAGACACCCCAAAAACCAGCAATTTCCTGCGCCAGATCATCGAAAAAGACCTGGCTGAGGGCACCTACGCCCAACGCCACTGGGCTGGCACACCGGGCGACGCCGCCCACCACGCCGCAGGGCCGCTGGACACCGCCAAGGTCCGCCTGCGCTTTCCGCCTGAGCCGAACGGCTACCTGCACATCGGCCACGCCAAAAGCATTTGCCTGAACTTTGGCCTGGCGCGTGACTACGGCGGCGTGTGCCACCTGCGCTTTGACGACACCAACCCCGAAAAAGAAGACATTGAATATGTCAATTCCATTCGTGACGCCATCAAATGGCTGGGCTTTGACTGGAACGGCAGCCCTGATGCCGAGCCCTACCAGGCCAGCGACTACTTCGACTTCATGTACCGCGCGGCTGAGTATTTGATCGAGTCGGGCAACGCCTATGTCGACGAGCAAACCGTCGAACAAATGCGCATCAACCGCGGCGACTTCAACAAGCCGGGCGTCGACAGCCCGTTTCGCAGGCGCACCCCGGCCGAAAACCTGGCCCGCTTTCGCGAAATGAAAGCCGGCCTGCATGAAGACGGCTCCATGGTGCTACGCGCCAAAATCGACATGGCCAGCCCCAACATCAACCTGCGCGACCCGGCCGTCTACCGCATCCGCCGCGCCACCCACCACAACACGGGCGACACCTGGTGCATCTACCCCATGTACACCTTTGCCCACCCGATTGAAGACGCACTGGAACAAATCACCCACAGCATTTGCACCCTGGAGTTTGAAG
>JANLUZ010000173.1:0-14800 GCA_031363755.1 Polaromonas sp. | reverse complement strand
CCAGGCAGCGCCCATGCAAAAGCGCGTGGCGCCGGCTGCCTGGGCGCGTTTGGCCGCGTCAATCACGGCTTCCAATTCCATCAGCTTGCTGGCTTCCACGCCGGTGTCGAAGCGGGCGGCCTGGGGGCAGTAGTTACAGTCCTCAGGGCAGCCGCCGGTTTTGACCGACAACAGCGTGGCGAACTCGACGTGGGTCGGGTCGAAGTTCTCGCGGTGAATGGTTTGGGCCTGGTGCATCAGGTCGGGGAAGGGCAGGTTGAACAACGCTTCAATCGCGTCCACGCTCCAGCGCAGGCCGGCTTGCGTATCGGGTTGTGGGGCGGCGGCGCGGGGTGCGTGGAACTGAACTGTTTTTTCGAGGACTGAAGACATCGTGGGTTTCCTGGAAGGTGCCGCTGGTTGAGTTGTCAAGGGATTGCGGCGAAGTTGCGCGGATTCTAGCGATCACACGGTGCCGCCAGCTCACTGATGGCGGCAACTAGGCGGTCAATGTCGGACTCTGTGTGGGCGGCCGACAGCGCGATGCGCAGCCGCGCCGTGCCCGGGGCCACAGTGGGCGGGCGTATGGCGGGCACCCACAGGCCGCGCTGGCGCAGGCCTTCCATCACGGCCAGGGCCTCGTCGTTGGGGCCGATCACCAGCGGCTGGATGGCGGTGGTGGACGCGCCGAGCTGCCAAGGGTGGCCAGCCAGGGCAGTGCTCAGGCCTGTCCGCAGCCGGGCAATTAGCCGCTGCAGGTGCTTACGCCGGTCGTCGCCGTTTTCGATCAACGCGATGCTTGCGTGCAGCGCACTGGCCAGCAGGGCGGGGGCGGCGGTGGCAAAGATGTAGCTGCGGGTGGTTTGCAGCAGCCACTCGACCAGCGCGTCGCTGCCCGCCACAAAAGCACCAGCCACACCTGCCGCCTTGCCCAGCGTGGCCATGTACAGCACACGGGGGGACGCGCCCGCGCCTGTCAGGCCGCAGGCGGCCAGGCAGCCTGCGCCTCGGGGCCCCAGCACGCCAAAGCCGTGGGCGTCGTCCAGCAGCAGCAGCGCGTCATACCGTTCGGCCAGGGCCAGCAGGCCGGGCACATCGGCCAGGTTGCCGTCCATGCTGAAAACCGCGTCGCTCATGATGAGTTTGCGGCGCGCCGGGCTGGCGGCCAGCGCGGTTTCAAGCGCCGCAAGGTCGGCGTGGGCGTAGCGGTGAATTTGCGCGCTGGACAGCCGGGCCCCGTCAATCAGGCAGGCGTGGTTGAGTGCGTCCGAAAAAATCGCGTCGCCCTTGCCGACCAGCGCGGGCACGATGCCAGTATTGGTTGAAAAACCGGCGTAGAAGTACAGGGCGCGCGGCAGGCCCACCAAGGCGGCCAGGTCGTGCTCCAGCGCATCGTTGGCCGCGCTGTGCCCGCTGACCAGCGGTGACGCGCCCGCGCCCACGCCATAGCGCCGTGCGCCTTCACAGGCTGCGTTGACCAGCGCCGGGTGCTGGGCGAGGCCCAGGTAGTCGTTGCTGCAAAACGCCAGCAGCCGCTCACCGTTGATTTGTAAATAAGCGCCTTCTTGCGGCACCACCACGCGGCGCTCGCGCAGCAAGTGGCGGCTGTGCAGATCAGCCAGCCGGGCCGGGAACTCACCGATCCAGGAGCCACTCACGGGGCGGCCCAGCCAGTCGGCAGGTCGATTGCCACAGCTCTTGGGTCTGCATTGGGCATGAACGCAATGGTTGCCAACAGCGGCGCGCCCAGCTGCTGCTGCAAAAACGCGATGTTGTCGCCCTGCGCCAGCATGGCAGGGTCCACATGGTTCGCCACCCAACCCGCCAGGCGTAAACCCCGCGCCCGAACGGCGTGTGCTGTCAGCAGGGCGTGGTTCAGGCAGCCCAGGCGCAGCCCGACCACCAGCACCACCGGCAAGCACAGGGCAACTGCCAGGTCGGCGCCGGTTTCATGCGGCGACAGCGGCACCATGAAGCCGCCCGCGCCTTCCACAACCACCGCGTCAGCCAGGGTTGCCAACGCGCGGTAGCAGGTGGCGATGTGGGCAATGTCGATGGCCACGCCCGCGTGCGCGGCAGCAATGTGCGGCGACACCGGCTCGTGCAGCAGCACCGGGTTGTCAAGTTCCGGGGGCACCACCACGGTCGAGGCCGCCCGCAGCGCCAGCACGTCGTCATTGGCGAGCACGCCGTTGATCAGTTCAGTGCCAGCGGCAATCGGCTTCATGCCCACCACCCGGGGGTACTGGCGCGCCAGCGCGTGCAGCAGCGCGGCGCTGAACAGCGACTTGCCGACGCCGGTGTCCGTGCCGGTGATGAAAACGCCCAGCGGCAAAAGAAGTGGCAATGGGGGTGTGGGCTCAACCATGGTGAGCCTGTTCTGCCAGCGTGGCCAGCAGCGCGGCATGGGCACCCCGCGCCAGGTGCGCCACTTCTCCCTCGTTCATCACGTAGGGCGGCATGGCGTACAGCGTGCGGCCAATCGGGCGCAGCAGCACACCGTTGGCCAGTGCATGCTGGTGGTAGCGGCGCGAAAAATCAGGCGCTGCGTCCTCAATGTCCCAGGCCCAGACCATGCCAAGGTGGCGGGCGTTGCGCACGCGCGGATGGGCGCTCAAAGGCGCGAACGCGGCGGTGAGCTGGCGGGCCAGCGCGATGTTGTGCAGCAGTGCATCGGTCTGCTCAAACAGCTCCAGCGTGGCGAGGGCCGCCCGACAGGCCAGCGGGTTGCCGGTATACGAGTGCGAATGCAAAAACCCGCGCGCCACGCTGTCATCGTAGAACGCGTCGTACACCGCGTCAGTCGTCAACACCGCCGACAGCGGCAGGGTGCCGCCCGTCAGGCCTTTGCTCAGGCAAATAAAGTCAGGTCGAATTCCGGCTTGCTGGTGGGCAAACATGGTGCCGGTGCGGCCAAAGCCAGTGGCAATTTCATCGACCACGAGGTGCACGTTGTAGTGGTCGCAAAGCGCGCGCACGCGTTGCAGGTAGCTGGCGTCATGCATCGCCATGCCGCCCGCGCACTGCACCATGGGCTCAACAATCAGCGCTGCGGTGCTGGCGTGGTGCTGCTCCAGCCAGGCCTGCAGTGCCAGCGCCGCCCGCGTGGCCACGTCTTTCGCGCTTTCGCTGGGCAGGGCTTGCCGTGCATCGGGGCTGGGCACCGTGGCGGCCAGCCGAATCAGCGGCGCATAGGCTTCGCGGAACAGCGCAATGTCGGTCACGGCCAGCGCGCCAACGGTTTCGCCGTGGTAGCCACCGGCCACCCCCACAAAGCGGCATTTTTCGCTCTGGCCGGTGTTGCGCCAGTAGTGCGCGCTCATCTTCAAAGCAATTTCGGTGGCGGATGCGCCGTCACTGGCATATGACGCATGGCCCAGGCCCGTGAGTGCCGACAGTTTTTCAGACAGCTCGACCACAGGCGCATGGGTAAAACCGGCAAGCATGATGTGGTCAAGTTTGCCGAGCTGGTCCGTCAATGCCGCGCGAATGTGCGGGTGGCCGTGCCCAAACAGATTGACCCACCAGGAGCTGACGCCGTCCAGGTAACGCTGGCCGTCAAAGTCGTGCAGCCAGACACCTTCCGCGCGAGCAATCGGTACCACCGGCGCTGCCTCATGCAGCTTCATCTGGGTACAGGGGTGCCACACGGCGCGCTGGCTGCGCTGAGCCCACGCGGCGTTGTGGGTCATGGCTGTTGCACCGGCACGGTGGAGCGCTGCTCGGCAATGCGGTTGTCAGGGGTCACAAACACCAGCTGCGGCATGTGGTGCTTGACCTCAGCGGCATCAAGCTGCGCAAATGCAGCAATGATGACCAGGTCGCCGACTGCCGCGCGCCGGGCGGCCGAGCCATTGACCGAAATGATGCGGCTGCCCCGTTCAGCGCGAATGGCGTAGGTGACGAAGCGCTCACCGTTGTTGATGTTCCAGATGTGAACCTGCTCGTTTTGACAGATGCCGCTGGCGTCTAGCAGGTCTTCGTCGATGGCGCAGGAGCCCTCGTAGTTGAGCTCACAGTGCGTGACCGCAGCGCGGTGGATTTTGGATTTAAGCAGGGTGCGCAGCATGGGTAAAGCCAGACGTGAAATGGAGCGCGATTATCGCGGTGCGTGCAGCAAGCGGATGATCGTGACACAATTAAATAGCTGGCAAGCTAATTGATGATGATTTATAAAATCAGCCTTGTCGGCATTGCATCGTGCATCCCAACCTTTTTTCAACACCTTAAGGAAAGCGTTCAGACCATGTCCCAAACCAACCCATCCGCCTCCCCAGCTACCGCCACCTCGTCACGTCGAAATCTGCTGCTGGGCAGCGCCGCCGCCGTGGCTGGCAGTGCCGCTGCCCTGACCACAGGCACCGCTCAGGCCAAGCCAGCGGCCACCGCAGGCGCGCAGCGCACCAGCTACATCACCATGAAAGACGGCACGCAGATCTATTACAAAGATTGGAATCCAGGCAACGGCAGTGGTCCAGTGGTCGTGTTCAGCCACGGCTGGCCGCTCAACTCGGACGCGTGGGAAGACCAAATGATGTTTTTGGCCGGCAACGGCTACCGCTGCATTGCGCACGACCGCCGGGGCCACGGCCGCTCCAGCCAGCCTTGGGATGGCAACAACTACGACACGTTTGCCGACGACCTGGCCACGCTGCTTAACACCCTGAACATTAAAAACGCCATGCTGGTCGGCCACTCAATGGGTGGCGGCGAAGTGGCGCGCTACCTGGGCAAGTACGGCAGCGCCCGCGTGTCCAAGGCGGTGTTGTTGTCATCAGTGACCCCTCTCATGCTGAAAACCGCCGCCAACCCGGACGGCACACCGTTGGCCGCTTTTGACGGCATTCGTGCGGGGCTGCAAGCCGACCGCGCGCAGTTCTACAAAGACCTGACCACACCGTTTTTTGGCTTCAACCGCACGGGTGTCAAAGACTCGCAAGGCCGCCGCGACACCTTCACCACGCTTGGCATGCAGTCCAGCTTGCGCACGTCGTATGAGTGCGTCAAGCAATTCTCGGAAACTGACTTTACCGAAGACCTGAAGAAAATCACCATCCCCACCCTGGTGATCCACGGTGACGACGACCAGATCGTGCCGATTGCCGCGTCAGCCAACGCTGCCATGAAGTTGCTGAAAAATGCTCGGCTGGAGGTCTACAAGGGCGGCTCCCACGCCCCCGCGTCCATGAACAAGGACAAGCTCAACGCCGACTTGCTGGCGTTTTTGAAGCAGGCATAACGACCTGCTTTTTCCAACAAAAGCCCCACCTGTCGTTGCACGGGTGGGGCTTTTTGCTTTGGGGGCCTGGGAAGGTTTGAACAAGCAGGACAATCAGGTTCCCCATTCGGCTGACCCACAACTCTAAGTTCATATGTTTGATTTTTCAGAATCCTCTGTGGCCACACTGGCCGCAGCCGACGTAGCCCGCGCCCTGGCCGAAGACGTAGGCGCTGGCGACCTGACCGCCAACCTGATTGACGTCCAGCGCAGCGCCCATGCGCGCGTCATTGCGCGTGAGGCCGCCGTGGTCTGCGGCCGCGCTTGGGTAGACGCTGCGATTGGCCAGTGCGACCCGGCCGCCCACATCACCTGGCACGTACAGGACGGGGAGCACTGCGCCCTTGGCCAGGTCATTTTTGAGGTGCGTGGCCAGGCCCGGGCGCTGCTGACGGCCGAGCGCACCGCGCTGAATTTTCTGCAGCTGCTCAGCGCCGTGGCCACCAAAACCGCGCGGTATGTAGAGGCCGTCAAAGGCACGTCAGCCCACATTGTGGACACCCGCAAAACCCTGCCCGGCCTGCGGCTGTCGCAAAAATACGCGGTGCGCACAGGCGGCGGCACCAACCACCGCATTGGCCTGTATGACGCGGTGCTAATTAAGGAAAACCATATTGCCGCCGCCGGTGGCGTCGCCTCCGTGCTGGCGCGTGCGGCCGGCGTGGCGGCCCAAGCCAGCTTCGTTGAAATCGAGGTGGAAACGCTGCGCCAGCTCGTTGAAGCGCTGGACGCTGGCGCAAAGATGGTGTTGCTCGACAACATGGACCTGCCTACGCTGCACGAGGCGGTGCGCCTGAACGCAGGCCGGGCCATTCTGGAAATATCCGGCGGCGTGACGCTTGCCGGCCTGCGCGAGCTGGCTGAAACCGGTGTGGACCGTATCTCCATCGGCGGGCTGACCAAAGACGTCAAGGCCACCGATTTTTCAATGCGATTCACTGACTTTTGAGGCTTGCCATGAGTACCAACACCTTCCAAGTCGATTTCGATCAACCCACTCTTGGCGCCGATTCATGCACCCAACACGCCTGGGCACGCACCCCGATCGAGCCCGGCCCGGCCGAGCGCAGCGCCCTCAAAGACACCATTCGCCGCTTGCTCAAAGAGCGCAACGCCGTGATGGTGTCGCACTACTACGTGCACCCCGACCTGCAGGACCTGGCCGAGGAAACCGGCGGGCTGGTCAGTGACTCGCTGGAAATGGCGCGTTTTGGCCGAGACCACGCCGCGCAAACGCTGGTGGTGTCTGGCGTGCGGTTCATGGGTGAAACTGCCAAGATTCTGTCGCCTGAAAAGCGCGTGCTGATGCCCGACCTGGACGCCACCTGCTCGCTCGACCTGGGCTGCCCCACGGCCGAGTTCACCGCGTTTTGTGACGCCCACCCCGACCGGGTGGTGGTGGTGTACGCCAACACCAGCGCCGCCGTCAAAGCCCGGGCCGACTGGGTGGTGACATCCAGCTGCGCGCTTGATATCGTGCGAGCGCTCAAAGACCAGGGCCAAAAAATCTTATGGGCACCCGACAGACACCTGGGCGGCTACATTCAGCGTGAAACTGGCGCTGACATGCTGATGTGGAACGGCGCGTGCATTGTTCACGACGAGTTCAAGGCCTTCGAGCTGCAAGCCCTTAAAAAGCAGCACCCGCGGGCCAAGGTGCTGGTTCACCCTGAATCCCCCGCCGATGTGATTGCCCTGGCCGACGCCGTGGGCAGCACGTCTGCCATTTTGAGAGCCGCCCGCGCGTTCGATGCGCCCGAATTCATTGTGGCGACCGACAACGGCATGCTGCACAAGTTGCGCACGCTCAACCCCTGCAAAACGTTTATTGAAGCGCCCACGTCTGGCAACAGCGCCACCTGCAAAAGCTGTGCACACTGCCCGTGGATGGCCATGAATGGGCTGGCCGGGCTGGCCCAGGTGCTGCAGTTGGGCACGAACGAAATTCACATCAACCCGGCCCTGGGCCTGCGCGCACGCCTGCCGATTGACCGCATGCTGGCGTTCACGGCGGGGCAGGTGGTTAAAAACGCGACTGGCACCAGCTCCTCGCTTGTGCCCGGCATCGGTGCTGCTTGAGCGTGACCCGCACCGACCTCACCGCGCTCATCGACTTTGCCGACCCGCAGCAGCCGGAGGGGGGTCCCCGGCTGCGCCACGCCTTCGGCCAGCCGCTGCAAACGTTGCTGGCGCACACGCCGGGTGAGCTGCGCCCGCTGCTGGACGCCGTGCAGCAGGCCGCCCAGCGTGGCCTGTGGTGCGTGGGCAGCGTGCGCTATGAAGCAGCCGCGACTTTTGACACCGCGCTGAGCGTGCACGCGCCCGACGGGCCGCTGGCGTGCTTTGCTGTTTATGACCAGCCGCTGCCATGGCCTGAGGAAGCGCCCGAAGCCGCTGCACACGCCACCTGGCAGCCCACGCTGGCACGCCCCGCCTTCGACGTCGCCATTGCCACCATCCACACGGCCATTCGGCGCGGTGACGTGTACCAGGTCAACTTCACCGCGCCGTGGACGGGCGCGCTAGCGGCCAATACTGATGAGGCCCTAGATGCCCGCGCCCTGTTCGCCGCCCTGCAGCGCGCCCAGCCCGGTGGTTACGCCGCGTGGCTCAATTTAGGCGGCGAGCAGGTGCTGTCGGTGTCGCCCGAACTGTTTTTCGACTGGAACGCGGCCGACGTTCAAGCCGGGCAGTTGCTGGCCCGCCCGATGAAGGGCACGGCTCCGCGCGGTGTGAACGCCGAAGACGACGCGGCGCAAGCCCAAACCCTGCGCACGTCCCCCAAAGAGCGCGCTGAAAACGTCATGGTGGTGGACCTGCTGCGCAATGACATGTCCCGCGTGGCCCAGCCCTTCAGCGTGCGGGTGCCGCGCTTGTTTCACACCCAGGCGCTGCCCAGCGTGTGGCAAATGACGTCAGACGTGACCGCCACCACCCGGCCCGGCTGCACCCTGGCCGACGTGTTTGCCGCGCTGTTCCCCTGTGGCTCCGTGACCGGCGCACCCAAGGTGCAGGCCATGCAAATCATCAAGGCGCTCGAATCCGCGCCGCGCGGCGTGTACTGCGGTGCAGTGGGCGTGGTGCGGCCCATATTCCATGACACCGATGGTGGCCTGCACGCCACCTTCAACGTGCCCATCCGCACCGTTACCGCCAAAGCGCGCGTGCTTAGCTGTAGTACCGGCAGCGGCATCACGGCCGACGCCACCGCCGAAGGCGAATGGCGCGAGTGGCAACACAAACGCGCTTTTGTCGAGCGGGCCAGCCAGCCGTTTGAACTGCTGGAAACATTGGCGTTGGTAGGCGGCCACTACCGCCACGCCCCCCTGCACTTAGCCCGCTTGGCCAGCGCAGCCGCGCATTTTCGGTTCGCCGACAACGGCGCTGCCGCCCAGGCACTTGCTGATTTGGTCACCCGCCACCCCCAAGGCACCTGGCGCGTGCGCCTACTGCTGAACGAATGCGGCCACGCCAGAGCCGAAGCCTTTGCGCTGCCCGAATCCCCCACGCAAGTCAAACTGCAACTGGCCACCCGACCCTTGGTCGAAGCCCACAGCGAATTCACCCGCTACAAAACCACCCGCCGCGCCCACTACGACGCCTTCACCCCTAGCGACCCTGACGTGTTCGACACCGTGCTGTGGAACGAGCAAGGTGAAGTCACTGAATGCACACGCGGCAACGTCGCCATGCTGGTCGATGGCCGTTGGGTCACCCCGCCGCTGGCCTGCGGCCTGCTGGGCGGCGTGGGGCGGGCACTGGCGCTGCAGTCTGGGCAACTGGTGGAGGCGGTGGTGCGGGTGGACGAGCTGGATCGGGTGCAAGGCTGGGCGTTTTTGAACAGCCTGCGGGGGTGGGTGGGGGCAGGGAGGGTTTGAGTCTGAATGATCGAGACGGGTCAACGTTGTTTCGCCCTGGAGTACAGCTCCAATAAAAGAGCCCGTACGAAGCGGGCTCACGTTCAGCCGGGCAGTAGTAAGGTCACTTGCCCTTTGGCTTGCCAGCAGGGCGTTGCGTCAGCGCTGATGCTGCCACCGACTTCACCACTGCTGAGCTTTTGGGATTACTCAACAGCTTGGATGCAGTGGAGGCGACGCGAGCAGATGTTTGCTCATTGGGGCTTGTTTTGGTTGCCAAGATGGATTCCTTTCAAAGTTCACGTGCAAGGAAGTAGCAGGCACCTTGAGGGCAAAGTACTTGCCACGTGTGGGTCAGACGAATAGTTCCATCTGACCGGGGGGCGAACGCCAGTGTTTGCAAACGTGTTCACGGCGTCCAAACCGGGAACGGACGTATGCCCGCACAAAAACGCTCTTCCAACGGGCGTAGGCCATGCCGACTCCTTTTATAAAGAATGGAGGGGTTTTTACGACTGCCCGTGCATTACTGCGAACTGGTAATATTCGTCGTCTTCTCCAAGACGTGTTGTGCATGAGTGGTTTTTGGTAGACCCCTATTCACCTCACCAAAGGCCCTTCAGTGTTAGCGCACTTCGGGGCCTTTTTCTTTGCTGATCAACTGCGCTGAGCGTGCCCCTCAAGTTGATCAACAAACTGGTGGCGAACCTCAGCCTTGATGCTGCTAAGCAAACGCCAGTTGCCGGATTCAAACCGCACGCGCCCGGCGACGATGGTGGGGTGAATGCGCAGCTTGTCTGCCAATGCCACGGCAGCTTCCATCGAGGGGGCGTCAATCAACCCTGACGCCAACCACACAGTCTTTGGAATCAGGATTTCTCGAGCACCATCGTCAGCCTCGCATTCGCACTGCGTCTGTTGTTGAATTTTGTCTTCCAGGTTGTCTGCAATAAAGGCGTGTTCAGGCCCTAAATGCGCTTTGACGTGTATCAGCTCGTGCAGCAAGGCGAACCAGAAGTTATCAAGCCGGTTGTGCCTGAGCGTCAAGGCCACCACGGGACGATCCCCGTCCAGCATGGCTGCGCCATCAAGGTAGGTTTTGTTGAAATGGTTTTCCAGCACGAGGGCGATGCCCATATCAGCCAAGAACTCTTGCGCCAAACGTGGTCCTTGCTCGAAGCGCGACAGGCGCGCTAACTCTTTCAGCCGTTCGTCGGTCAAGCTACCTTTCACGTAGGCCGATTTGAATTTAATTTTGCGGGTCTTTTGAAGCACGGCAACACGCCAAGTCAGCAAACCATAGTCGTCCATCAACCGAGCGCCGCTTTGATGCATCGGGGCCCGCAGACGTGCCTGCTGGTTGGTGTCGAAGACAAACCCGCGCATGAAGGCGCGAATCAATTCCTCGGCTTTGTCCCGGGCTTCTCGAAAGGTGCCCTCGAAGCCTTCGAAATAACCGCGACTGACCATTTCCTTAATCGGGAACTTTGACGGGTCATAAGGCAGATCCTCAGACAGATCAACCGCATCGTCGGCCTTGCTCAGCAACACATCTGCCTCAATGCCCAAGCCTTGATGGAGCTTGCGGATCATGTTCAGATTGAGTGGGCGCTTTCGTGCCAACACTTCAGACACCTTTGGCAGCGAACCCATGTAAGGCACCATGTCCACCTTCTTGAGCCCCAACTGATTCATGCGAAACAAAATGGCATCAATCGGGTCGGCCATAACGGGCTCAACTTTGCTCCGCTCGTAAGACTCAATCACCAAGGCCAGCAACTCCAGCTCTGCTTCCTGGCTCGACCCTGGGATCATGTTTTCGTCCATCAAAGCGGACAGACGAACGACAGCCGCATCGTACTCACGCTGCGTCTTGATCACTTTCACCGGTTGCTTCATATTCATTCCTTTCATGGGCCGGAGCCCGCTCAAAGCTTGAGCTTGTCGTAGTCGGCATGCGTGCCAACCCACTCAATCAAAATCAGGCCGTTCTGGTATTTGGCCTTGATGACCAATCTGTAGGTGTTGCCCTTGATGTTAAAAATCACTTGGTTGTCTGCCAGAAAACTGGCGCTCGGGTAGCGGCTCTTGACGTCCTGCGGGCCTGACCATTGGGCGCGCTCAGCTTCAATCTGCCACGCATTAAGCGGTCTACGGGCATCAGCGTGCTTGCGTTTGAAGTCGTCGAGTTTGATGAGGCCGATTAACTGCATTTTTGGATTATGACTATTCCCCAAGCGACTGGATATGATAGTTCTTTTTATTGTTTCTTGTCAATTTCAAAATTAAAAGGAAGTGTCACTCCATTCGGCAACGTCGGCTCTCGCGGGAAACTTCCGCTCCGTTGGTGACGCGTCCATCCGTTCCAGCTGAGTTGCTTCACCCTGTAGATCCTAAAAGTGCCACCTGATGAGAGATTTGTAATTGCTATAAAAATATGTATTATTCTTATTAAAAAATTTTAATAATTAAAAAAATGACTTTTGACCTTTCCAGCGCTGACGAAGTTTGCACCGAGCTAGGTCAGCGTATCCGTACGCAACGGCTTTTGCAAGGAATCAGCCAGCTTGACCTGGCGGGCCGGGCAGGCGTCTCGCATGGCACGGTGCGCAACATAGAGGCCACGGGTCAGGCGTCGATGGGGTCGTTCATCCGCATCGTGCAGTCGCTGGGCTTGCTGGGGGAGTTGGAGCCGTTGTTTGTCGCCCGGGTCAAAACCATTGCTGACATGGAAAAAGCCCAGGCTACGCCGCGCCAACGCGCCCCGCGAAAGTTGCGGCCATGAAAAAGCTGTCGGTTCATTACCAGGGCTGGGGTGAAGACTGGTTGCTGGGAACGCTGGCGGACGATGGGCGTGACCTGTTGTTTGAATACTCTCAGCGGGCGCTGGATGAGGGGCTTGAGCTGTCGCCGGTTCGGCTCAAGCTCAGCGCTGCGACATATGGCGGTTTTCCTGCGCATTTGTGGGGCCTGCCGGGTTTGATGGCGGATGCGCTGCCAGATGGCTGGGGGCGGCTGCTGATGGACAGGCTGGCGCGGAAAAATGGCCTGAACCCCGCGCTGCTGTCGCCGCTGGATAGGCTGGCTTTTGTGGGCGCGCGGGCGATCGGGGCGCTGGCTTTTGTGCCGGCCAACCCGTTGCAGCTGGACGACCACGACGTGGCGCTGTTGACTCTGGCGACCCAGGCGCAAGTGGTGTTGTCGGGCTCTGATACTTCTGCACTGACCGAGCTGGCGCTGCTGGGCGGCTCGCCGCACGGGGCGCGGCCCAAGGTGCTGGTGCATCTGCTTGAGAACGGGCAAGTCAGCACGCTGGCCCGCCCCGGCTCGCAGGCGTGGCTGGTGAAGTTTCAAGCCGCTGGCGAGTCCAAAGAGGTTTGCCTTTTGGAGGACGTGTACGCCCAACTGGCGCGTGACTGCGGCATCGACGTGCCACCCACCCGCCACTTTGACCTGGGGCCGCAGCTGGCGGCTTTTGGCACCTGCCGGTTTGACATAGAGGACGGCTTGCGGGTGCCGACCCATACGCTGGCGGGGCTGCTGCATGCCAACTTTGCGCTGCCGGGCGCGGTGGACTACACCACGTTTTTGCGGGCCACCCGATTGCTGACCCGTGATGAGCGTGAGGTGAAAAAGGCCTTCGGCCGGGCGGTGTTCAACGTGGTGTTTAACAACCGTGACGACCACCCGAAGAACTTCAGCTTTCGGCTAGACCAAAGCCGTTGCTGGAAGCTGGCACCGGGCTATGACCTGACCTTTAGTGTTGGCCCGCGTGGGGAACACCAAATGGATGTGTGCGGCGAAGCCCTTGCTATTGAGCACAAAGACTTGCTGCAGCTTGCTGCCCAGGCTGGCCTGGACAGGCGTTGGGCCAGCGGTGAAATTGACCTTGCGCTGGGGGTTGCAAACAGCTTCAAAACCCGTGCGCAGGCTGTGGGTTTGAGCCGTGCGTTGACAGACACCGTGGCTCGGCAGCTTGCGATCAACAGTGCGAACCTGCGGCCTTAGCCCGCATCGGGCACCAACACCGTCGCCTCAGCCACCGCCGCCATCTGCGGGTAGTCGCGGCTGAAGTGCAGCCCGCGGCTTTCCTTGCGGGCTTGGGCTGAGCGCACGATCAGGTCGGCCACCTGCACCAGGTTGCGCAGCTCCAGCAGGTCGCGGCTGACGTGGAAGTGGGCGTAGAACTCGGCAATTTCGGCCTGCAGCAGGGTGATGCGGTGGGCGGCGCGTTCCAGCCGTTTGTTGGTGCGCACAATCCCGACGTAATTCCACATGAAGCGGCGCAACTCGTCCCAGTTGTGTGACAGCACCACCGACTCGTCAGCATCCGTCACGCGGCTGTCGTCCCAGGCGGGCAGGGTGGCGCTGGCGGCGTGGGGTGTGGCCAGAATATCGCTGGCAGTGGCACTTGCAAACACCATGCATTCGACCAGTGAGTTGCTGGCCAGCCGGTTCGCGCCGTGCAGGCCGGTGCAAGCCGTCTCGCCAATGGCGTACAGGCCAGGCAGGTCGGTGCGGCCTTGCAGGTCGGTCAGCACGCCGCCGCAGGTGTAGTGGGCAGCTGGCACCACGGGAATCGGCTGCTTGCTGATGTCAATGCCCAGTTCCAGGCAGCGCGCGTAAATGTTGGGAAAGTGCGCCAGGATGAAGGCCAGCGGCTCGTGCGAAATATCGAGGTACACGCAGTCCAGGCCGTGCTTATTCATCTCGAAGTCGATAGCGCGGGCCACCACGTCGCGCGGGGCTAGCTCGGCCCTGGCGTCGTGCTGGGGCATGAAGCGGGTGCCATCGGGCAGCAGCAGACGGCCGCCTTCGCCGCGCACGGCTTCGCTGATCAGGAACGACTTGGCGTGCGGGTGGTACAGGCAGGTGGGGTGGAACTGGATGAACTCCATGTTTTGCACGCTGCAGCCGGCGCGCCAGGCGGCGGCAATGCCGTCGCCGGTGGCGGTGTCGGGGTTGGTGGTGTAGAGGTAGACCTTGCCGGCGCCGCCCGTGGCCAGAATGGTGTGGGGCGCCTGGAAGGTCAGCACTGCATCGGTCTCGTCGTCCAGCGCATACAGGCCCACGCAGTGCTTGCTGCCCTCCGCGCCGCGCTGGGCAGCGGGCAGCTTGGCGGTGGTGATCAGGTCCACCAGCGTGTGGTGTTCAAACAGCGTGATGTTGGGCGACTGGCGCACCTGCTCAATCAGCGTGCTCTGCACGGCCGCGCCAGTGGCATCGGTTACATGCACGATGCGCCGCGCGCTGTGGCCGCCTTCGCGGGTGAGGTGCAGGTGGCCATTTTCTTGTGAAAACGGCACGCCCAGTTTTTGCAGCCAGGCAATCGCCTGCGGTGCCTGCTCCACCACGAACCGGGTGGCTTTGAGGTCACACAGGCCGGCGCCGGCCACCAGCGTGTCGTCTACATGGGCGGTAAAGCTGTCGTCCTTGTCCCAGACGGCGGCAATGCCGCCCTGAGCCCAGCCGCTGGAGCCTTCGCGCACGCTGCGCTTGGTGATGATGGCCACCCGGTATTGTTGGGAGAGCAGCAGTGCAGCACTCAGGCCGGCCAGGCCGCTGCCGACGATCAAGACATCAAAAGCGTGGGATACAGGCAAGGGCATGGGGTACCTGAAAGATTAGGCGGGTGTGTAACCCAGGCGTACGTAGATTGGGGCAAAGGCCGCGGCCTGCGTGACTT
>JANLUZ010000145.1:0-2522 GCA_031363755.1 Polaromonas sp. | reverse complement strand
AATTTACTACCCGCCAAATCCAGATGCAGTTTGGCGCTACTCATCACGCGCCCGAATGAAAGAAGGACAAAAACTTGAAACGAAGACGATGGAGGAATTCATTGAACTTGGTCAGATCATTTTTCCAAAAGAACAGCGCATAGCAATTTGGCACACGCTGGAGGAACTACTGAACGCAATCGACAATGGACAAGTTCCGAGAAGTGGCAAATCCGCGATGCTTCGCCGTGATTTGCCTGACCTCGAATATTGGGTTGGTAAGCGGGTCGGATTTGGACGGCCTGCTTTTAAGCGCTACAAAGCAGATTTGAGGAATGACACTCAGCCGCTCAGTAGCTGGATCGTTCCAAGAGCTGAAGAAAAAGAATATGAGGCCGAAAACAGTTTCGTAAGTGGTACGAATCAAGAAGGGTCTCGCGATGTCGCTGCGCTTTTTGGCGACAAAGCCTTTAATTACGCCAAACCCCTCTCCCTCATCCAGGGCCTGCTCGCCCAAGCCACCCGCCCCAACGACACCGTGCTCGACTTCTTCGCAGGCAGCGGCACCACGGGCCACGCGGTGCTGGCACTTAACGCCCTCGACGGCGGCACGCGCAAGTTCATTTTGTGCAGCAGCACCGAGGCCACCGACAAGGAACCGGCCAAAAACCTGTGCCGCGACGTGTGCGCCGAGCGGATCAAAAAAGTCATCACCGCCAGCGACGCGCTGGCACACCACACGTTTGCCTACTTGCAGCTTGACAAGCTGGCCCCGGGCGACACGCCGTTTGAGTCCGACTGCGCGCAGGCTTTTCAGCTGCTGACGCTGCGGCTGGGCAAGGTGGCGCGGCCAGTGCCAGCGGCCAGCAACGGCGTCAAAATTTTGGTGCAAAGCAGCGAGCAAGGCGCGCTGACGGTGCTGGTTCACCGCCTGACAGCGGCCACGCTGGACGCGCTGGCCGCGCTGCCCTTGTCGCCCGCCAGCGCCCACCATGGGCACCTGCGCGTGTATTCCACCCGGCCCGACACGGTGCGCAACCACCTGCAGCGCGTATGGGCTGGTACAGAGCGAACGGTAGAAAGCCTGTCGCTTGAAGCCGCGCTGCTGCACGGGCAAATTGCGCCCCGGCGGCGCAGCCGGGTGCCAGCCGCCGCCGAACCAAATGCTACTGATTTAATAGCTAGCCAGGCATTAAACACGGGGACTAGCGCACTGAATGAGCCAAAAAAGGAAGCTTTATGAGCGCTTTACCCCCCATCACGGCCCCGCAAGGCGATGTTCGGGTGCCCAAGCGCTTTCAGGCGAGCATCATCACCAACCTGTGCCGGGCACTGCAAAGCCCGGCGCGCCCGCCTTGCCTGCTGCGCAGCCCCACGGGGTCGGGCAAAACCTTCATGCTCACGCGGGTGCTGGCCCACATCAGCGCCGCGCAGCCCACGCTGTGGATGTGGTTTGTGCCCTACGTCAATTTGGTGGCGCAAACCGTTGACTCGCTCGACAGCGAGGGCGCAGGCTTGGCGGCGGTACCGCTGGCAGCAGCGCTGAACGAAGAGCCCGCGCCGGGTTTGGTGCTGGTGTCTACCGTGCAGGGTGTGGCCAGCGCCAAGGCCCGCAAGTCGGGCTACACCAGCGCGGAAGACGACGAGCGCCGCAGCATTGCCAGCTACGTGGCGCGCGCCCGCGCTGCGGACTTGTCGATTGGGCTGGTGGTGGACGAGGCGCACATTGCCCTGGACAGCGCCACCGAATTCGGGCAGTTCGTGCACTGGCTGCAGGCCGACTACTTGCTGATGGCCAGCGCCACCCCGCGCGACCAGCGTCTGAGCCAATTCATTGAAACAGCGGGCTACAGCCACTTTGACACCTTCAGCGTCAGCCGGGCGGAAGTGGTGCAGGCCCGCTTGAACAAACAATGGCTGGAAGCCGTGGTGTACGACCTGCGCCAGTCAATGCAAAGCGTGACTGATTTGAAAATGACGGTGCTGCGCCGGGCGTGGCGGCGCAACCAACGCATTGAGCGTGACCTGCGCGCCCAGGGCCTGGCCACCGTGCCGCTGATGCTGGTGCAAGTGGGCAACGGCAAAGACGCCATCGGCGAAGCGCAGGAGTTTTTAATGCGCGAGCTGAAAGTGCCGCCCCACGCCATTGGCATGCACAGCGCAGACGAGCCCGACCCGGTGATGATGGCCGCCATTGCGAACGACACCAGCAAGCAGGTGTTGATCTTCAAGCAATCAGCCGGAACAGGTTTTGACGCCCCCCGCGCCTTTGTGCTGGCGTCCACCAAGCATGTCAACGACCCGGACTTTGCCACCCAGTTCATTGGCCGGGTGATGCGGGTGCCCGCCGAGCTGCAACAGGCTTACCCAGACGCCAACGCCGTGCCCGCCGCACTGAACACGGCGTATATCTTTTTGGCCAATGTTGAAGCCCAGGGTGGTTTTGCCGATGCCGCCAAAGCCATTCAAGGCGTGCAGTCGCAGCTTGAAGGGCAAGTTGAGCAACTGGTGGCGCGGCGCACCGCCCTGGGCGGCGTGGCGCT
>JANLUZ010000091.1:0-8764 GCA_031363755.1 Polaromonas sp. | reverse complement strand
TACGATTTGAGGACAATGCCCATGCACACAGAAAGCACGCCATGATCAAGCTGTTTGTCGGCCTCGGCAACCCCGGCTCCGAGTACGAAGCCACCCGACACAACGCCGGTTTCTGGTGGATTGATGCGCTGGCGCGCGAGTTGAAAGCGCCCCTGAGCCTAGACAAAAACTACCACGGCCAGGTTGCACGCACTGTCGTGAACGGCCAGACCGTGTGGCTGCTCAAACCGCTCACCTTCATGAACCTGTCTGGCAAGTCAGTCGCTGCACTGGCCCGGTTTTTCAAGATCGCGCCTGAGGAAGTGCTGGTGGTGCACGACGAGCTCGACATCGTGCCCGGCCAGGTCAAGCTCAAGTTCGGCGGCAGCCACGCCGGCCATAACGGCCTGCGAGACATTCACGCCCAGCTGGGCACTGCCGACTACTGGCGCTTGCGCATCGGCGTGGGGCACCCTGGCGTGAAGGCCGAAGTGATCAACTGGGTGCTGAAAAAGCCGATGCTGGAGCACCGCCAGGCGATTGACGAATGCATAGCCCGCAGCATGAAGGCCGTGCCCGAGCTGCTCAAAGGCGAGATGGAAAAAGCCACCATGCTGACCCACACCAGCACGCCACCAAGGCCGAAACTGCCGCGTAAGGTGGAAGTGGAAGACTAAAGAAAATTTTAGCTACGCTATTAATAGCTAAACAGGAAGTAAACGCCTGGGCAAGCGGCAGATTTGACCCTTGTTCATACACAAAAACCGCGAAATGCCGATTTTTCAATGGCTGCTCGCGCGTTTGGCGGTCACGGCACCTTTTTGCCCGCGTTCAACCTGCCCGATGCCGACCGCCAGGTGCCCGCAGCTGGTTGCAAGACGCCTGCCTTGCCAAGGCCGAACGGCGGCATGTTGACATACACGTTCTCGCAGCTTCCAGGCGACGCCGCGTACGTTTCATGCCAAATGCCGACCGAGCCGTTGGTGCTCACCGACTTGTTAAAGGCCTTCCACGCGGGCAGATGCGCTGCCTCCCAGTTCTTGGCATAAGCCAGCAACTGAGCCGGCGAGCGCCAGCACTGAACCATGATGGCGGTGCGCGCAAACCACATTTCGGCATGAATGAGCCCCAGCCCCGGCTGGCGGCGAAGCTCTTCCATCATCTACAGCATCGCCCGCGTCACCGGCCACAACTTGTGCAGCATGAGCGGCTCGTTGATTCGCACCCCGATCAGAAAGACGACGAATTCACCTTCTAGGGTAGCGGTGACGCGTTCGTTTTGGATCATGTGAGTAGCGCGTTCGGAAAACCGGGCAAGCTCTAAAGCGCCGAATGAATGTTAAATCGCAAATTCGCCAAAGCCACCGATCTGACGGGACTTTTGGACTGTGGCGCCACACGAGGCGCACTGCAAAAATTAGTGCAGCGCCAAAAACGAATTACAGCACTGCTATTCCCCTGAAAGCTAACAGCACAACTACAACGCCTGCTACCTAAACGAGCCTTCCCTTAGAGGGAAGTGGGGGATGGGTTAGACCTCTCCGCTGCGCCGATGCCATTTGCAATCGGCGCAAGCAAAGCAAACAACTGCATAAACTAACACCTAGATTCAATTCCATCTGAGATATGAGTCACCGACTTACGGTTTAATTTTTAATTTCAGCGAACAATCCTAGGCGGGGCCGCTTGAACTGGGAATTGAGTTTCACTGTTTCCGCGCCGGCTTAGACACCATAGAGGTATTGGACGGCAGCTTAAAGTGCCCCACGTCTTCCTCAGTGATTGGATCGTTGCTTCCGAGGAGGTGATGACGGATTGCGACGATCAGCTGAGGCGCTGACTTATGGCCGGGAAAGTTGGATACGGTAGCCTGCAGATCTTTAACTAGAGGCCCGGGAAGATACAAACAAAGTTCCCAAAGTAGTTGGTTCAATCTCTTCGTGTCGTCCTTTACATGGGTCCACTCTGCTAAAAATTCAGCAATTACGGCCGCCTTTAGGCGTTGGTCTTGGTCGCGTTTAAGTTGCTCAAGTTTTGAGTCGTACTCGTGCTTGATTGACGCTGACAGACGCGCTTGAATCCACAAGGCACAGAGCGTTTGGACTATGGCGAAGGCTACAACCAGAAGAAGAGTGTCGAAGTTCATAGCGTACCGGAAATGGGATGTGTGGAACCTGCATCAAAGTAAACCGCAAAATCTATGGTGTGGAGCTTCGCAGGAGATTATCTTGGCATGACCGCTGTTTATTCAAAAGCACTACAGGCAATAAACGCCTGGACCAGCAGCCTAATTAACCCCCAAAACAGCCCGGAACAGCTAAAAAAAAGTTCACCTACCCTGCCCCGCCCGCACCGCCACAATCGGAATCACCGCCTGCAGCCGGTGGTACTTTTGCCAGAGGGTTTCTTTGCTTTCGACGTTTTTCGGGTCAACGGGGATGCAGGCGACGGGGCAGACCTGCACGCACTGGGGTTCGTCGAAGTGGCCGACGCATTCGGTGCATTTATGCGGGTCAATTTCGTAGATTTCTTCGCCGAGGTAGATGGCCTGGTTGGGGCATTCGGGCTCGCACACGTCGCAGTTGATGCATTCGTCGGTGATCAGCAGGGCCATTCAAATGCCTTTCTGCGCGCCTGTGTGGGCTGCCGCCAGCGCCTGCACCGTCTCGCGGCTGACCATCTGGCTGACGTCGCCGCCGAGTTTGCTGATTTCCCGCACCAGGGTGCTGCTGATGCATTGCACGGCGGCGTCGGGCAGCAGCAGCACGGTCTCCAGGCTGGGGCGCAGCTTTCGGTTCATAGCGGCCATCTGGGCTTCGTAGTCGAAGTCGGTCCCGTTGCGGATGCCGCGCACCACGGCGCAAGCGCCCTGCGCTGCGCAAAAGTCCACGATCAGGCCGTCAAACGGCAGCACGCTGACATGGGGCAGGTGGGCCACAGCGACCTGCACCTGGGCCACGCGCTGGTCGAGTGAAAACAGGGTTTTTTTGTGGTGCGCGGCGGCCACTGCCACCACGAGCTGGTCAAACAGCCCGGCGGCGCGCTGCACCACGTCAGCATGGCCCAGGGTGTAAGGGTCAAATGTGCCGGAATACACGGCGATGCGCGGCCCTGGCGTGGTCACGCGGCGCTTTCAGGGGCCGTGGGCACCGCTGCAGCCACGTCATCCGCCACGAGGTGGGCCAGCAAATGGAAGTGCACGGCACCCGCCTTGCCGCTGCGGTGTACCTGCAGGCCTAGTGGGGCCAGTTCTTCATTGGTCCATGGCTTGGGCGCTTCAAGGTAGACCAGGCCGGTTAGGGCGATGGCCTGGGCGGCGGCTTTCAGCGCGGTGTCAAACAGGGCGGACTCGAACGGTGGGTCGAGCAGCACCAGCTGCAGGCTACCGCTGGACACCCGGCGCAGGGCGCTCACGCCGTCACCGCGCTCGACCTGCACGGCAGCGGCCTTCAATCGGGTTTTGAGCGCTTGCAGCTGCAGCACCAAGCCGGCGTCTTGCTCGCACACCAACACGCTGGCGGCACCGCGCGAAGCGGCTTCAAACCCCAGCACGCCGGTGCCTGCAAATACGTCGGCGCAGCGCCAGCCGCTTAGGTCCTGGCCGAGCCAGTTGAACAGGGTTTCACGCACGCGGTCGGGAGTGGGGCGCAGGCCGGGCTTGTTGGCCACGGGCAGCTTGGTGCGCTTGTACAGCCCGCCGATGATACGGACTTCACCGGGCAGCTTGGCGTGCACCTGGCCCTTGGGTTTCTGGCCGATTTTGGCAGGCTTGTTGGCGGGCTTGTCGGCTGACGGCGCTGGTTTTTCGGCCACGCTGGTGTAGGACATGCGTTGCCCAGCATCTGAGCGGTTTTCAAAGGGTTTGACAGAAGATCGGGTCATCGGTTGGGCTTTTTCAAGTCGGGCTCACGGCGTTGCGCCAAGCACCACAGTGGCCATTTTCTCAGGTTGCAGCTTGCGGGCAAATGCGGCGGTAATGTCAGCCACAGTGACCGCTTCGATCTGCTGCGTCCAGGTGTCGAGGTAGTTGAGCGGCAGGTCGTTCCAGGCAATGGCGGCGACGTTATCGAGCAGCTTGCGGTTACTGTCCAGACGCAGCGCAAAGCCGCCAATGAGGTTGTCTTTGGCGGCTTGCAATTCAGCGGCCGTGGGGCCCTTGGCCACAAATTCAGCCAGCACCTGGCGCACCAGGCCCAGCGCTTGGTCGGCCTGGTCGGGCCGGGTTTGCAGGCTGATCGTGAAGCTGCCGGCCTGGCGTCGCGGTGAAAACGAACTGCTGACGCCGTAGGTCAGGCCGCGCTTTTCACGCACTTCAGTGGTCAGGCGCGACACGAACCCGCCGCCGCCCAGAATGTAGTTGCCCACCGTCAGCGCAAAGTAGTCGGGGTCGTCGCGCTTGAAGCCGGGCTGGCCCACCAGCACCTGCGCCTGCGCGGCCGCGAATGGAATGCGCAACTCGCTCGGCGCCGTCAGCGCCTGCACGTCGGCAATGGCGGCCAGCCGGGGGGCACCACCCGCCCCTGAATTGCAGGCGGGCTGTGGCAGGCGGGCCAGCAAGCGGGTCGCCAGCGCGTCAGCCTGGGCGCGCGTCACGGCGCCCACCATACTGATGCGGGCGCCGCACGCTACCACCGCTGCTGCATGCGCCGCCCGCATGTCGGCAACTAGGATAGCGGCCACGCTGGCGGGCGAGATCACATAGCCGTAGGGGTGACTGCCGTACACCGCCTTGGCGTAGGCGCGGCTGACCACGCTGCCGGGCCGGGTGTCGGACTCCTTGAGCGCAGCGACCAGACGCTGGCTTTCGCGCTGCCAGACGGCGTCAGGAAAGGCGGGCTCGCCGATTTCGCGGGCGGCAAGGGCCACGGCTTTGTCCAGCAAGGCGGGCTCGGTGAGCGAGCGCATCGAGAAACTCAGGGTGTCCGGCCCTGCCCTGCCGCCAAACTGCGCGCCCAGATCGGCCCAGGCGTCGTTCAGGTCGTTCTCACTCAGCGCGCGGGCACCGGCTTTGGCCAGCACCCCTTTGTCGACCATGCCCGCCATGACACTGGCCAGCCCGGCCTTGGCGGGCGGGTCGCGGCGGCTGCCACCGTCGAAATCGATTTGCACATCGACCATGGCAATCGCCGGGCTTTCGACCAGGTAGACCCGGGCGCCGTTGGGCAGCGTCCACTGCTGAATGGGGATGGCAGCCTGCGCAGGCCCCTGGAAACAGGTCAAAAGCATAAAAATCAGGCTAAAAGTGCCTCTAGCCCCGGCGTTTGCTGCCTGCGCAGCTATAGATTCAGGAGTAACCTTATCGTGGATGCTGGAAGGCGTCGTGCAGTGCGTGTTCATGGGTGCCATCAAAAAGGGTTTGTACATGCTGCGCCTCAATGGCGGGCGCCAGGCGAAGCTGCTCTGGGCTTGCGGTTGGGGTCGACCGGCTGGGGCAGCAGGGTGGCCTGGGTCAGCTGGTCGTCGCCGAAGTATTTGGCGGCCACGGCCTGCACCTCGGCGCTGGTGATGGTACGCAGCGCGGCGATCACGCGGGTGCTGGCATCCAGCGGCATGCCCTGCACCCAGTTGGAGCCCAGCTCGCTGGCCTGGCTGAACACCGAGTCGAGCTTGTAGGTTTCGCTGGCGGCCCACTGGCTTTTGACGCGGTTCAGCTCAGCGGCGCTCACACCGTCTTTGGCGATCAGCGCGACCTGCTCGCGCAGGGCGGCGGCCACCTGCTGGGTGCTCATGCCGTCGGCCGGCACACCGTCGAGCGTGAACAGTTGCGGCCCACGCCCTACGAGCCCGCTGGAAGCGCCCGCGCTGTCGGCCACGCGCACGGCGGGCTTGCCGGGTACGCCCTGCCCTTGCCCTTGCCCCTGCACCAGCGCGCGCTCCAGCCGCGCGCCGCTGTAGCCGTCCAGCACCGCTGACAGCACTGTCAGGGCCAGCGCCTCCCGCGAGGCCGCCGCCTCGACTACGCCGCCCGCGCCCAAGTCGTCGGCCCGCAGCTGGGGCACCTTGAACGACAACGTGACATACGCCTGGCTGGCCGGTGCCTTGAAGTTGATCTGGCGCAGGCCCTCCTGCTCGGGCTCACGCCGCGGTTTGCGGCTGGGCACGGGCCGCGCGGCAATGGGGCCATAGTATTTTTCAGCCAGCCGCCGCACGTCGGCCACCTCAACGTCGCCCGCCACCACCAGCGCAGCGTTGCCGGGCACGTACCAGCGCTGGTAGAAGTCGCGCACATCTTGCGGCGTCATGGCGTCGAGGTCGTTCATCCAGCCGATGATGGGGCGGTGGTAGGGCGAAGCCACAAAGGTGGCGGCGGTAGCCTGCTCGTACAGCAGCGCCCGGGGCGAGTCTTCGGTGCGCATGCGGCGCTCTTCCTTGATCACCTCGATTTCCCGCTTGAACTCGTCGTCGGCCCACTGGTTGGTGGCGAACCGGTCAGACTCCAGGCGCATCACGTCTTCGAGCTTGTTGGCGTGAATCTGCTGGTAGTAGCCGGTGTTGTCGCGGCTGGTGAAAGCGTTTTCACGCCCGCCAAGCGCGGCCACGCGCCGCGAAAACTCGCCAGGTTTTAGCGTGGCGGTGCCCTTGAACATCATGTGCTCCAGCGCATGCGCCACGCCCGACGTGCCATCCACCTCGTCGATGGAGCCAACCTGCACCCACAGCATGTGGGCCACAGTGGGCGCGCGGTGGTCGGGCTTGACGATGACCGTCAACCCGTTGGCCAGCGTGAATTGCTCGGTGCCGCTGGCGGTTTGTGCCCACACGGGCACCGCAGTGGTGGCCAACAGCAGCATCGTCAAGGCGACAGCGCGGGGTGCGAATGACGCAAAGGTCTTCGCCGAAGGGCAGGCTTTGGTGTGTTTCATAGAATGTGCGACTCTATAAGCAAATCAAATGTTCAGTTTTTTCAAGAAAAAGCCCCCTCCTCCAGCGCCGGTGGCAGCGCCTGTCGCCGCGCCCAACATCGCAGACGCGAGCTCGCCTGCAGCCCCGCCGGCCGTCCCCGCCCCGACAGGGAGTTTGATCGGCTCGGCGCTGGTCACGCCCATTGCCATTGCGCCGGTGCTGGCACCAGCAGCCACTTCAGCTGCCGCATCCAGCGGCACTTTGCACCCCGCAGCGCCGCCAGTGGTCGCCGAGCGCCAGGGCTGGTTGGAAAAACTGCAGGCAGGGTTGCGCAAGACCGGCTCGAACATCTCGACCGTGTTCACTGGCAGCCGCATTGACGACGCGCTGTACGACGACCTGGAAACCGCGCTGTTGATGGCTGACACCGGCGTGAAGGCCACGGAATATTTGCTGGTGGATGTGAAACGCCGCGTGAAAGAAGGCGGTATGACGCACCCGGTGGCCGTGAAAAACGCACTGGTCGATGCGTTGGCGCTGCTGCTCAAGCCGCTTGAAAAAGCACTTGTGATTGGCCAGTTCAAACCCACCGTGATCATGGTGGCAGGGGTCAACGGTGCGGGGAAAACCACGTCGATTGGCAAGCTGACGGCGCACCTGGCCAGTGAAGGCGCCACCGTGCTGCTGGCGGCGGCCGACACCTTCCGCGCGGCGGCGCGTGAGCAGCTGGCCGTCTGGGCTGACCGCAATACCGTTGAAATTGTGAGCCAGGAGGGGGGTGACCCGGCAGCCGTGAGCTTCGACGCGGTCACCGCTGGCAGGGCGCGCGGCAAGGACGTCGTGTTGGTCGACACCGCTGGGCGGCTGCCCACGCAGCTGCATTTGATGGAAGAGCTGCGCAAGATCAAACGTGTGGTGCAAAAAGCCGACGCGACAGCACCCCACGAGGTACTGCTGGTGATCGACGGCAACACCGGCCAGAACGCGCTGAGCCAGGTCAAGGCCTTTGACGACACGCTGCAGCTTACCGGCTTGATCGTGACCAAGCTCGACGGTACCGCCAAAGGCGGGGTGCTGGCTGCGATCTCCCTGTGGGCCACCGAACGCCAAACCGCCAACCCCGGCTTGCGGCCCGTGCCGGTGTACTTCATCGGCGTGGGTGAGAAACTGGAAGACCTCGAAACCTTCAATGCCCGAGAGTTCTCGCAGGCCCTGCTGGCCTAAGGCTGCTGGCTGCTGGCTGCTGGCTGCTGGCTGCTGGCTGCTGCGGGAGTACAGGGATGGCGCGATGCCTGCCCGGCCGATACAGTCGTGGGGCTGCCCTTTTCCCCATTTGGATCCCCGCTATGAGCTCTGCCCAAACTTCTCAAGCTTCGGATGCCGCCCCAAGTGCCCCGCGCAAGGTCGACGCGCTGCTGGCGCACTACGGCCAGAGCGACCGCAACCCGCGCAACGAGCTAATTCAGTACATTGCCATCCCGCTGATTATGTTCAGCCTGATCGGCACAGTGTTTTTCCTGAACCCGGTGGTGGCCTATGGGTTTATGGCGGCCAGCCTTGTGTACTACGCCTGCCTGTCGTGGGTGTTTTTTGCCGTAATGCTTGGGCGGTCGCTGGCGTCTACCCTGCTGCTGTTCGCCCTGGGCGAGTGTTTTGCTGCCTGTCAGCGTCGTGGTGTTCGTGGGCGCCTGGGTCATGCAGTTTGTGGGCCACAAAATAGAGGGCAATAAGCCGTCGTTCGTTGACTACATTCAGGACCTGCGGGTTCGCCGACTGTTCGTGCTGTGGCGCCTATTTGGCACGCTGGGGCTACAGTGGTGACCTGAAAATCGCGCGTGTCACCCTGATTTCCATCGTGAAAGGTTAAAACCGTGTCTGATCTGTTGGGTTCGTTGTTGCGTTTTTTGCTGAAGCTGGTTCTTGTACTTATGGCAGGGGTTTT
>JANLUZ010000010.1:0-8294 GCA_031363755.1 Polaromonas sp. | reverse complement strand
CAACACCGTCGGCCGGCTTGACGAAGCACACTTTGGCGTGATCCTGGAAGGCGTGTCGTCGCGCAGTGTGGTCAACGAGCTGGCGTCGCGCCTGATCGCATCAGGCTTGATGCCGATGAAAGAGCTCGAACCCGATGTGGTGCTGCAGTTTCATGTGGCTGGCGCCCTGCTCAGCGAGCACCTATTGCCCGGCCCTGACCTGTCAGCGCAACTGTTGATGCTGTTGGCCAATATGTCGGCGCGAACCCGTCGGCCGATCCGCTTTCTGAAAAGCGCGCCCACCGCCGGCCCCGACGCAACCGGGAAATCAGCCTGGGAGCCCACCGATGGCGGCACCGGCTCGTCAACGCCGCTCCCGATGGGTGATGGCCCGAACGCCGCGCCATTTCAAAATACATAGACCCCGGACACCCGCTGGCCGACCTGAAGCCATGAAACAGCAGCGCTGGCGCTGGGGCCGGGCTCTGGCGGCACGATGATGGCGTTCATCCCGAACGTCACAGCGCCGTCCAGACGGGCATCGGATCGGTAGCCTTGCAGCACATCGCCGACCAATGACGCACTCATGCCTGTGATGGGGTCGATGTTGGGAATCGGGCAGCGCGGACACGGCTTGATCAGCCGCAGCACCTCGACCGCCTGCCCGGTATGGATGTGCAGAACGCCCAGCCGGTCTTCGTCATAGGCCAGGAACTGGGGTGCTTCTGCCGCGCTGACGTTGGGGCCCAGCACAATGTTTGGCCGAAACCGCGCCATGCTGACGGGCGCTTCACCACGAAGTGCCAGCCGCGCATTGAAGTCGTCCAGCGAAGGCTGACCGACAACCAGGAGCGCAAAGCCATCATTAAACTGGTTGAAGGCGTCACGGCCGTCGGTCCAGGCGCGGTCGCTGAAGCGGCGGTGGTCGGGATCAAAACGCACCAAACGGGCTGTTGTGCCCAAAAATTCACTGAACCACCGGGCCGCTACCGCACCCATTTCAAAAGCGGCAACTTCCTCGCCCCACAGTCGCACCGTGACCGCGTCTTGAGCGGCGTCCAGGGCAACAGGCAGCGCCCGCATGCCAGGCGCGGTCAGCACCATTTCATGCGTTTTCAATTGCGGCTCAATCAGCGCCATGCGCGGCAACTCGCGCTGAGTCAGAAAGTCGCCCTGCGCATCGACCACCATCCAGCGACGATCGAAGTCCAACCCCGTGTCGGTCAGCCGGGCCTGCTGCACCGACACACCCGCGCAGGATTTGACGGGGTACACCCGCAGTTGCGTGATCACCGCTGACACGTCGTCAACAGGCATGGGATGAACCTCGACGGTGCATGGAAAAGATCACGACAGATGTCCTTGCAAAAATGCGGCAGGCTGATTGCGGCAGCAGCGGATTTTGCACCCACTCCTAAAATGATGCATGTCCAAGAATTTTGATGTGTGCATTTATGGCAGTGGTGTGGTGGGCCAGGTGCTGGCTCTGCAGTTGGCGCAGGCCAAGCTGCGGGTAGCCCTGCTGCAGCGCCCACCGGCAACTCCTCAAACGTGCGTTGTGCCAGACGTTCGTGCCTACGCGCTCAATGCCGCCTCGCGCCAGCAGTTGCTCGGTCTGCGCGCCTGGCCGGGCGATGCGTTTGCCACGCCGGTGCTGTTCATGCAGGTCATGGGGGATGACGGCGGTCATGTCACCTTCAATGCAAGCGACCTCAAGGCCACGGCAGCACCACCCAGTGCCATGCAAGAAAGCGAAGCGCTGGCCTGGATCGTGGACATCCCGGCGCTGGAAGACCAGCTGGCCCAGGCCATCCGCTACCAGCCCCAGATCGAGTGCATCGCTGACGGGCTGGCGCCTGCTGACAGCATCAAAGCACCGCTGAAGGTGATTTGCGAAGGCCAGTATGGCCACAGTCTGGCAGCACTTGCGGTGCGCCGCACGGTGAGGCGCTACCCCCAGCGCGCGATCGCCGCGCGCCTGACATCCACCCACGTCCACGGCGGTACAGCACGCCAGTGGTTTCAAGGCGGCGACGTGCTGGCGCTGCTGCCCATGCAGGGCGCGGGCGGGCATGGGCTGGCGCTCGTCTGGTCTGTTGCCACGGAGCGGGCAGCGATTCTGGAAAGCCTGAGCGACGACGAATTTTGCGCTGCCCTGCAAGCCGCTTGCGGCCTTGATGTAGGCACACTGAAGTTGAGCAGCGAACGCGCCAGCTGGGCCCTGAATCTGTCCACCACCGAGCGCTGGGTCGGCCCGGGCTGGGCGCTGGCGGGCGACGCGGCGCATACCATTCACCCGCTGGCGGGTCAGGGTTTGAACCTGGGTCTGGCTGATGCGCAATGTCTGGCTGATGTGCTTGCTGGCCGTGAATACTGGCGCAGCTTGGGCGACGAGCGGCTGCTGCGCCGCTACGAGCGCGCACGCAAGGCCGACGCTGAGGCGATGGCGTCGGTCACCGACGGTTTGTACAGCCTTTTCTCGCACACGCACGGCCACTGGAGCGGTGCACTGCAGGCCGTTCGCAACTGGGGCATGACAGGTTTCGCCCGCAGCGGCCCGGTTAGAAAATGGGTCACGCAGCGTGCTGCAGGTCATTCATCTCTTTAAATATCGAAAGGACACGCTTTTCATGACACGACTCTTCACCTTGGCCAGGCTCTGCCTGGCTGCCTGCGCTTTCACGTTGGTCGCCGCGTCGGCCAGCGGACAGGAAGCCGCGATTCGAAAAAACCTCGCTGATCGCCTGCCTGCCTTCGCCAAGATCGACGAGATCAGCAAATCGCCAATGAGCGGCCTGTACGAGGTGCGCGTCAACGACACCGATATCTTCTACACCGACGCTGAGGGCAACTTTTTGATCCAGGGTGTTTTGTTTGACACCAAAGCCAAGCGCAACATTACCGAGGAACGCATTGCCAAGCTGGGCGCCATCGACTTCAGCGCCTTGCCGATCAAGGATGCCTTCACCGTCGTGCGTGGCAACGGCAAACGAAAGATGGCGGTGTTTGAAGACCCGAACTGCGGCTACTGCAAGCGGTTCGAGCAAGACCTGCAGAAGGTCAACAACGTCACGGTCTACATGTTTCTGTACCCTATCCTGAGCGCGGACTCGACTGAAAAGTCCAAGATCCTGTGGTGCAGCAAGGACAAGGCCAAGGCCTGGGAAGACCACATGGTGCGCGGCCAGGAGGTGACCGGCAAGGCAACATGCGACACGACTGCCGTAGACCGAAACGTAGCTTTTGGCCGCAAGTACAAGATCACCGGGACCCCCACCGTGTTCTTCGCAGACGGCTCGCGCGCACCGGGTGCCATCCCCGCCGCGCAGGTCGAAAAGCAGCTGGCCGACGTCAAATAGCATGCTGGAGCGTGCAGCGCGCAGCGCCACTGCGTTTTCTTCAAGCGCTGCGGGCGTACCGACAACCCTGCAGACTTTTGTACCCACCCATGCCGCCGCTCTGGCGCGCCTGCAGGTGCTGCAGCCCAGCACCTACGCCCGTACCCGCAACGCCCTTGACGGCGACGTCACAGGCATGTCGCCGTATTTCACGCACGGTCTGCTGGGCATCGCGGAAGCGGTGCGCCACATCAATGCGCGCCACCCGCTCGGCTTTGACGACAAGCTGGTGTTTGAATTCGCCTGGCGCGAGTTCTTTCACCATGTGTGGAGCCGCGCACCTGCCGGAGGCGACGGCATTCTGGGCGATATGCACGGCGAGCTGCCGTGGCAAGGCCGCTATGCCGACACGCTGCCGGCAGATATCCGCGAAGGCCGCACCGGCGTGCCGGTCATCGACACGGCGGTGCGCGTGTTGTATGCCACCGGTTACCTGCACAACCACGCCCGCATGTGGCTGGCCAGCTATGTAGTGCATTGCCGCAAGGTGCACTGGCGCGCAGGGGCTGACTGGCTGTACGCCCACCTGCTCGACGGTGACCTGCCCAGCAACCACCTGAGCTGGCAGTGGGTAGCCAGCACGTTTTCCAGCAAACCGTATTTGTTCAATGCCGAAAACGTCGCGAAATATGCCCCGGCCCGCGCCCGCGCCGCCTGGGACGCCAGTGGCACCGTGGTGGACCAGACCTACGAAGCTCTTGGCACGCTGGCCACCAGCAAGCCCGGCTGCGGTGCCGAACGGGGCCCGCACGAGGGTGTAAGCGAGCCCACGCTGCACACCAGCGTGCTCACGGGCTCCGACAGTGCTTTTTTTGACTCATTTAAGCCTCTAGCCCAGGTTTTAACTGCCTGTACAGCTACGGAATTAATAGCAAAACTAGCGCCAGGCCAAACTCTGGAGCTGGTACACCCCTGGGCGCTGGCGCCCCGGCGGGCCGACAGCACAGCGCTGCGGCTGGGGGTGATTCACCTGCCAGCGCATGCCGCCTGGCCCTGGTCGGCGCGGCGTTGGGCGTTTGTGCTGGAGGCCATGGCAGGCGTGGTCGATGCGATCTGGGTGGGTGACCTGCTCACGCTGCACCGCGACCTCAGCATCCCGGTCGGCCAGCGCGTCACGGCGCAAGCGGTGCTGTTCCCGCACTACCGTGAAGCGCTGACGCACATCGCCACTGCCACCCCCGCGCCGCGGCTGCTGGCCAATCCGGCCATGCTGTGCCGTTCGTTCAGTAAGTTCTACGACAAAGCCCGGCGCGATGCTGGCACCCTCGCCCACCTTCTTTGAAAGCGACCCTGTGACCCCTGCCCACCACCTGTTCATGAACACCCCGCCGGACCGGCTGATTGCCCGGCTGGGTTACGGCGGCCTGGTGCCATTCGTCGGGCTGACGGCGCTGGCCTGGCTGGTGCGCACTGACCTGGTGCCGTTTGTGGCCGCAGCGCTGGTGGCCTACGGGGGGCTGATTGCCTCGTTTCTGGGCGGCATCCATTGGGGGATGGGGTTCAAGCGCCTGCAGGCCGGCGAGACGCTGCTGAACATTCATTTTTTGTGGGGCGTCACGCCGTCGCTGCTGGCCTGGGTCGCGCTGATGATGCCGCCCTACGCCGGGCTGCCGCTGCTGGGCCTGGTGATTCTCGGCTGCTACGGCGTGGACCGCAAAACCTACCCGGCGGCTGGGCTGCGCCGGTGGCTCACGCTGCGGTTTCACCTGACTGTGGTAGCCACCCTGAGCTGCGTGCTGGGTGCCGCCGCGGTTTAAAAACCAGCCAACACCCTATGCGTACAAAGACCAGCCCCTCTTCTGAAACATCGCCGCCCGCCATTCACTACCGTATCGAGGTGCACAACGCCTGCGCGCACCTGTTTCGCGTCACGTTGACGATTGCCCGGCCAGCCGCATCACAACGTGTGTCACTTCCGGTGTGGATTCCTGGCAGCTACCTGGTGCGTGAATTCGCCAAAAACCTGCAGCACCTGAGCGCGCGCCAGGGCACGCGTGGCGTGGTGGCCGTGCAGCAACTCGACAAATGCACCTGGCAGATCGAAGCCAACCCCGCCAAGCCGCTGGTGCTGCGTTACGAGGTTTATGCACGCGACAACTCGGTGCGTACCGCCTGGCTCGACGCTGAGCGCGGTTTTTTCAACGGCACCAGCCTGTGTTTGCGTGTCGAAGGCCAGGAGGCGCAACCGCACGGGCTGGAGGTTCCGGTGCCCAAAGGGGTGGTCGGCTGGTCATTGGCCACCAGCCTGGCTTCGCACCAGGTCGACACCCACGGCTTTGGCACCTACCTGGCGGCCGACTACGACGAGTTGGTCGACTGCCCTGTTGAGATGGGCGCGTTCTGGCATGGCAGCTTCAACGCCTGCGGGGTGCAGCACCGCTTTGTAGTGGCCGGGGCGCTGCCCAGCTTTGACGGGGCCAAACTGCTGGCCGACACGCAGAAAATTTGCGAGGCTGAAATCCGCTTCTGGCACGGCAGCAAAAAGCCGCCGTTCAAAAACTACCTTTTCATGCTGAACGCGGTGGACGACGGCTATGGCGGCCTGGAGCATCGCAACTCGACCGCGCTGATCTGCAACCGCAAAGACCTGCCCCGCGTGGGCAACGCCAAAGTCAGCGAGGGCTACACCACGCTGCGCGGCCTCATCTGCCACGAGTACTTTCACACCTGGAACGTCAAGCGCCTGCGGCCCGCAGAGTTCGCGCACTACCAGTACGACCGTGAAAACTACACCGAGCTGCTGTGGTTTTTCGAAGGCTTCACCAGCTACTACGACGACCTGCTGCTGCGCCGCGCCGGCCTGCTCGACAACGCCGCCTACCTGCGCCTGCTCAACAAAACCATCAACCAGGTGCTGCAGGCACCGGGCCGGCTCGTGCAGTCGGTGGCCCAAGCCAGTGTGGACGCCTGGGTCAAGTACTACCGCCAGGACGACAACACCCCCAACGCCACCATCAGCTACTACACCAAGGGGGCACTGGTGGCGCTGTGCTTTGACTTGACGCTGCGCAGCGAAGGCCACACCACGCTGGACGACGTGATGCGCGGCGTATGGGCGCGCTGCCAGGGCGGCCCGATGGGTGAGGCCGACTTTGCCGCCGTGCTGGAATCGCTGGGCCAACGCTCATTCGCCCCTGAACTCGCGCAATGGGTCCATTCGACGGCCGAGTTGCCCTTGCAGTGCCTGCTGGCGGCGCACGGTGTGACCGTGCATGAGGACCCGTCGCAATTAGCCCAGGCGCTGGGGCTGCGCGTGGCCGAAATGAATGGCGTGCACATCAAAACCGTGCTGCGCGGCGGCCCAGCCGAGAATGCCGGTTTTGCGCCGGGCGACGAGTGGCTGGGCATGGAAGTTGGCTCCAGCGGCTGGCGACTCCAGCGCCTGGAAGACGTCCCGATGCTGGCCGGCAGTGCCAAAAAAGTGACTGCCCTGCTGTCACGTGACAAACGCCTGCTGCGTCTGCCGCTGAGCCTCGCCGCCCCCGCTACGACATGGCGGCTGGCGGTAGAAGACAGCGCCAAAATCAACCAGTGGCTGGCTCAGGGCTAACCCTGGTCCAGCCCACAGCGAGCCAACCAGAGACACACCATGACTTTTGAAACCATCACCACCCGCACGGAAGGCCCCGATGCCCGCCAGGTCGGCATCGTCACGCTGAACCGTCCCAAACAGCTCAACGCCCTGAACGACCAGCTGATGGACGAGCTGGCCACCGCGCTCAAGGGCTTCGAGTCCGACGACACAGTGGGCTGCATCATCATCACTGGCAGTGAAAAAGCCTTTGCCGCCGGGGCTGACATCAGCGCCATGGCGACGATGACGTTTGCAGACGCGTACGGCCGTGACTTCATCACCCGCAACTGGGAGCAGATTCGCCAGATCCGAAAACCGGTGATTGCGGCGGTCAGCGGTTTTGCGCTCGGCGGTGGCTGTGAGCTGGCCATGATGTGCGATTTCATCATTGCCGCCGACAACGCCAAATTCGGCCAGCCCGAGATCAAGCTGGGCATCATCCCCGGCGCGGGTGGCACGCAGCGCCTGCCACGCGCCGTGGGCAAGGCCAAGGCCATGGACCTGGCGCTGACCGGCCGCATGATGGACGCGGTGGAGGCCGAACGCGCCGGGCTGGTCAGCCGTGTGGTGCCGCTGGCCCAGCTGATGGACGAGGCGCTGGGCGCAGCCTTGATGATCTGCAGTTTCAGCCAGCCCAGCGTGATGGCGGCCAAGGAGTCGATCAACCGCGCCTTTGAAAGCGGCTTGAGCGACGGCGTGATGTTCGAGCGCCGCCTGTTCCATGCGATGTTTGCCACCGAGGATCAGAAAGAAGGCATGGACGCGTTTGTGAACAAGCGCAAGGCGGTTTTTAAACACCGTTGATGCACCAGCGGCGACAGATGCTTGCCGTCTGGTTATAATTTGAGACGTTGGTGATATAGCTCAGTTGGTTAGAGCGCAGCATTCATAATGCTGATGTCGGTGGTTCAAGTCCACCTATCACCACCAGAAATGCTTAAGAAAAAGCCTCAGACGTGTATGCTTCTGAGGCTTTTTTGTTGGTCTTGATGAACTGTTTTTTTTCACCTCCCAGCCTCTGGACACACACCATGAACCGCTGCACTCAAAAACTCCACCCGCTGCTGGCGGCATTCGCCATTGCCACGGCGGTCATTGCTAGCCCGCCGGTTCACGCCCAAGATGCCGACGCAGGCGTGCTGATCACGCGGGAGCTGCCCAAAGCCGCACTGCTGGGGCGCATGCTGATTCAGCAGCCACCCGACGTGCTACTCAATGGGCAGCCCACACGGCTGGCGCCCGGGGCCCGTCTGCGCGACGAGAGCAACCAGATCGCCCTGTCCGGCGCGTTGATGGGCCAGGCCTTCCCTGTCAAATACCTGCTGGATTCAAGCGGGCTGGTG
>JANLUZ010000175.1:0-7925 GCA_031363755.1 Polaromonas sp. | reverse complement strand
TTCTGCCGACTCATTGAGGTACACCGGGGTGATCACGGTGATGTCTGGCAGGTGCGTGCCGCCGTGGTAGGGGTCGTTCAGCGCGTACACATTGCCGGGCTGCATGCGGCCAGCGTTTTGCGCCATCACGGTTTTGATGCTTTCACCCATCGAGCCCAGGTGCACCGGCATGTGCGGGGCGTTGGCGATCAGGTTGCCAGCGGTGTCAAACAAGGCGCAGCTGAAGTCCAGCCGCTCCTTGATGTTGACCGAGTAGGCGGTGTTTTGCAGCTGCAGACCCATCTGCTCGGCAATGTTCATCAGGGCGTTGTTGAACACTTCCAGCAGCACCGGGTCTGCCGTGGTGCCTGCTGCAAACTGGGCCGCCAGCGGGGCCGTGCGCGCCAGCACCAGGTGGTCAAAAGCGCTCAGGCTGGCGGTCCAGCCGGGCTCGACCACCGTGGCGGCGTTTTGCTCGGCAATGATGGCGGGCCCGGCGAGGGTGTCGCCCGGGCGCAGGTCACTGCGCACCACCAGCGCGGCGCTGTGCCACTGGCCGCCTGAATACACGCGCACGGTGTCACGGCGCGGCGCTAGGCGCGGTGGGTGCAGCGGCTGCGCCAACTCGCCCGGCACATCCCCGCGCGCAATGGCTTCAACCGACGCGGCCTCCACCACCAGCGCGGTGCCCGCCATCACAAACGAAAACCGCTGGCGATAAGCCGCCTCAAAACTGGCTTGCACGGCCGCGATGTCGCCGAAGGGCACCACCAGCGCCGTGTCGCTGCCAACGTAGCGCACATGCAAGCGGCGCAGCACGGTCACTGGCCCTTGGTTGACCTGCTGGCGCTGCAACTCGGCGGTGGCCATGGTGGCCAGCTCGTCGAGCGTGGTGGCCATGGCGGGCAGGGCTGCTTGCGTCAGCGTGCATTCCACGGCCCGCTGGCGAATGGCGTGCTGGTCAGCCAGGCCCATGCCGTAGGCGCTGAGCACACCGGCCAGCGGGTGCACCAGCACGCGCGACATGCCCAGTGCGTCGGCCACCGCGCAAGCGTGCTGCCCACCCGCGCCGCCAAAGCACTGCAGCGTGTAGCGCGTCACGTCGTAGCCGCGCGCAACCGATATTTTCTTGACCGCGTTGGCCATCTGCTGCACCGCAATCTGAATAAAACCCTCGGCCACAGCTTCGGCCGAGCGGCCGGTTTGCGCCGCCAGTTCGGCGAACCGGGCGGTGACGGCCTCGGTGCTCAGGCGCTCGTCAGCATGGGGGCCAAACACCGCCGGAAAGTACGCGGGCTGCAGCTTGCCAACCATCACGTTGGCGTCGGTCACGGCCAGCGGCCCACCGCGCCGGTAGCACGCCGGGCCGGGGTTGGCCCCAGCGCTTTGTGGGCCGACGCGAAAGCGCTCCCCGTCAAACCGCAGCAACGAGCCGCCGCCGCTGGCCACAGTGTGAATGCTCATCATCGGGGCCCGCATGCGCACGCCAGCCACGAGGGTTTCAAACTCGCGCTCAAACTCCCCGGCGTAGTGCGACACGTCGGTCGAGGTGCCGCCCATGTCAAAGCCAATCACCTGGTCAAACCCCGCCACTGCAGCGGTGCGCGCCATGCCCACAATGCCGCCAGCCGGGCCGCTCAAAATGGCGTCTTTGCCCTGAAACGCATGCGCATCCGTCAGCCCGCCAGACGACTGCATGAAAAAGAGCTTCACGCCCGGCAGCTCGCGCGACAACTGCTCCACATAGCGGCGCAAGATGGGCGACAGGTAGGCGTCCACCACGGTGGTGTCGCCCCGGCTGACAAACTTCATTAGCGGGCTGACCGCGTGTGACGTGCTGATGTGCGTGAACCCAGCGGCCTGCGCAAGCCGTTCGGCAGCCTTTTCATGCGCGGTGAAGCGGTAGGCATGCATAAATACGATGGAAACACTGCGTAGTCCTAGTGAATACTGCCTGTCTAGCTCTACTTTTAATAGCGCTTCGTCCAGCGGCCGAATCACGTCGCCATGGGCGCCCACGCGCTCCTGCGCCTCAATCACGGCGCTGTACAGCAGCTCGGGCAGCACGATGTGGCGGTCAAACAAGCGCGGGCGGTTTTGCAAGGCAATGCGCAGCGCGTCTTTGAAGCCGCGCGTGGTCACCAGCAGCGTCGGCTCGCCAGTGCGCTCCAGCAGCGCGTTGGTGGCCACGGTGGTGCCCATCTTCACGCACTCCACCCGGTCGGCAGGGATCGCGTCATTGGCGCGCAAACCCAGCAGGTGCCGAATGCCCGCCACCGCCGCGTCGCGGTATTGCTCCGGGTTGTCGCTGAGCAGTTTGTACGTCACCAGCGCGCCGTCCGGGCGCTTGCCCACGATGTCGGTGAAGGTACCGCCCCGGTCTATCCAGAACTGCCAGCGTTTGGGCGGCGTGGGGTGGGTGGTGTCGGCTGAAGTGAGGGCGTGCATTTTTGAAGAATACGGGATGGCGGGGCAAAGCGACAGCGACTTGACGCGATAAACCCCAGCCCTTCAAACGTCCAGCACGTCACCTCAGCTCAACTGAAGCGCGCGCAGCACGGCCGAAAGATCACCCCCCGTGTAAGTTGGCGTGGGGCCGATGGCCTCGTTCGGAAGCCCTTGCCGGTTGACCCAACAGGTGGCAAAGCCAAACCACGCTGCGCCCAACGCGTCCCAGCCGTTGCTGAAGACAAATAGCACTTCATCTTTCTCAAGCGCCGTGAACTGCTGAACCAAGCCGTAACTCTCGGGTGAGGTCTTGAACAGGCGAATGGCGTCCACCGAAATGACGTGGTCCAGCACATCGCCCATTCCAGCGTTGGCCACGGCGCTGGCCAGCATGTCCGGGCTGCCGTTGGACAAAATGGCGGTGACCAGCCCGGCGGTTTTCACGCGTTCAAGCACCGCGAGGTTCTCGGGAAATGGCGTGAGGTGGGCATACTGCTGCATCAGCTCGTCCACCACACTGCCGCTGCGATTGAGCTTGAGCCGGTCCAGCGTGTAGTGCAGCGACAGCCGGGTCAGCTCCCAAAACGGCAGGTAATGCTGGCTGCCCCCAGCCCGGTGGGGGTCTGACTGCGTGATCAAGCGGGTGTAGTCAATTTGCTTGTCGCGCCACATCGCGGCGATGGCCATGCCCTGGCCAGGGTAGAACTGCTCGGCCAACGCCTGGATTGAGTAGACGTCGAACAAGGTTCCGTAAGCGTCAAATACCACCGCTTTGATCGTCATGGATTGCTCCGGATGGGAAGTTGATCGGAGGTTCGGGGACATCTCGTTCACCGTCGGGCTCATGTTGATGACAGAGGCTAGCAATGCAGGTTAATCACGGATCAAGCCCCAGCCTGTTTCAGCCGATCGTTCGCTGGGAACAACATCTTGCGGGCGTCTTCATCCATTTCAGCCTTGAAGGTGAATTGCGTTTTCAGCGCTTCCGCACGCTGGGCAGCGGGCCGCGCATTGATCTCGTCGAGCAACCGCTTGACATGCGGCAACTGGGCCCAGGCGTCGGCACCCAACACGAACGGTATGGCGCGGGCCCAACCCCACACCGACATATCGACGACGGAGTAGCCAGACTCCAGCATGTAGGGCTGCGCGGCCAGCCGGTCATTGATGATGTGCCAATGCCGCCACGCCTCGAAGTCATAGCGGTTCACCGCATAGTCTTTGGGCTCAGGCGCGAAATGCTTGAAGTGAACCGCCTGGCCACAGTAAGGGCCAATGCCGGTAGCCACGAACATCAGCCACGACAGCATTTCCGCCTTGTTCGCCGGCGTATTCGGCGGCACGAACTTTCCAATCTTTTCGGCCAGGTAAATCAGCATGGCGTTGCTGTCAAAGACGCGGACATCACCGTCCAGCATCGCGGGTGTCTTGGCATTGGGGTTGATGGCTTTGAACGCCGGTGAATGCTGCTCGCCCTTGCGGGTGTCAATGCCCACCAGCTCATAGGGCTCGCCCGTTTCCTCCAGGTACAGCGCAATCTTCATCGGGTTGGGTGAAGGGTGGAAATAGAACTTGATCATCAATCGTCTCCCGGTTGGGTCAACATCAAAAACACGTAAACATCACGCCGAAACGCGCGCAGACCATAGGCATCGTCATCATGCCTGCTTGAGGTGAAGTTTGCAGTTGACAGGCCGCAGACAACAAACAGTGTGGCGGCTAGCGGGTAGCTGGTAAGGCGCCGGCGGTTTCCCGTTAGCATTTGCGCAACCGTTTCCACATCCGGCCCAATCCAGCCCGTTACGCCCACCGCGCCCGCTGCGCCACACCATGCTCGCCACCTTCCTTCCTGTCTTCGCCATCTGCATCGGCGCCTCTGTTGGCGCGCTGTCCCGCTGGGGTCTGGGCCTGTGGCTCAGCCCGGGCGGGCTGATTCCGTGGGGCACGCTGGCGGCCAACATCGTTGGCGGGTATTTGATTGGCGTGTGCATCGCCGTGTTTCAAGCCATGCCCGGGCTAGACCCGGTGTGGCGGCTGCTGCTAGTCACGGGCTTTTTGGGCGGACTGACCACGTTTTCGTCGTTTTCAGCGGAAGTGGTCGGCTTCATGCTGGCCGAGCGCTACCTGCTGGCCCTTGGCACGGCGCTGCTGCATGTGGCGGGTTCGTTGCTGATGACAGTTGCCGGCATCAAAACCGCTACGTATTTGATAGCTGCACAGGCAGCATAAACGGGGACTACCGGTGGTTTTGACTTAAAAACGGCTTTTTTCCGCACCTGGGCTTGGCAAACAGGTGCGAATCACTCCAAACCGTTGGCACCTGGGGCCACCCGGCCAAACGGTTGCGCAGTCGCTAAACTTTGGCCCTACCCTGCCACCCTGCCATCCCGCCGCCCCGACTCCTCGCAACGGCACTCCGCGCTATGAACACACCCTCCCCACCCATCATCTCCATTCGCCAGCTCGGCAAAACCTACGCCTCGGGTTTCCAGGCGCTCAAGTCGGTCGATCTGGACATTCAGCCCGGTGAAATTTTTGCCCTGCTGGGCCCCAACGGCGCGGGCAAGACCACGCTGATCAGCATCATCTGCGGCATCGTCACCGCCAGCTCGGGCAGCGTGACCGCCGACGGGCATGACATCGTCACCGACTTCCGGGCGGCACGCTCAAAAATCGGGTTGGTGCCGCAGGAGCTGTCTTGCGATTCGTTCGAAAGCGTGTGGTCTACCGTCACCTTCAGCCGCGGTTTGTTCGGCAAGCCCGCCAACCCGGCCTACATCGAAAAAGTGCTGCGCGACTTGTCGCTCTGGGACAAGAAAGACAGCAAGATACTGGCGCTGTCAGGCGGCATGAAGCGGCGGGTGCTGATTGCCAAGGCGCTGTCGCACGAGCCGCGTATTTTGTTTCTCGACGAGCCGACCGCCGGCGTTGACGTGGAGCTGCGCCAAAGCATGTGGGAAATGGTGCGTCAGCTGCGTGACAGCGGCGTTACCATTATTTTGACCACCCACTACATTGAGGAAGCCGAGCACATGGCTGACCGCATCGGCGTGATGCGAAAAGGCGAGCTGATTCTGGTGGAAGACAAGGCGGTGCTGATGCGCAAACTGGGCAAAAAACAGCTCACGCTGACGCTGCGCACGCCGCTGCAGCAGCTGCCCGACGTTCTGGCCGGCCTGCCGCTTGCGCTGGCCGCCGAGGGGCATTCACTCGTCTACACCTTTGACACGCAGCGCGAAGAAACCGGTATTGCGGCGCTGCTCAAGCAGCTGGCTGAGCTGGGCATTGACTTCAAGGATTTGCATTCAAGCGAAAGCTCGCTTGAAGATATTTTTGTTAGCCTGGTGCACAACGGCGTCATGCCAGAGGCCTCCACGCGCCAGCGCGCAAGCGCCAAGGAGTCGTCATGAACTGGTACGCCATCCGTGCGATTTACCGTTTTGAGATCGCCCGCACGCTGCGCACACTGGCGCAGTCCATTGCCGCGCCTGTTATTTCGACCTCGCTGTATTTTGTGGTTTTTGGCGCGGCCATCGGCTCCCGCATGGGCGACATCGACGGCATCAGCTACGGCGCGTTCATCATCCCGGGGCTGGTGATGTTGTCGCTGCTCAACGAAAGCATCACCAACGCGGCTTTCGGCATCTACATGCCGAAATGGTCGGGCACGATCTACGAGCTGCTGTCAGCGCCGATCTCACCCATCGAGGTGGTGATGGGCTACGTTGGGGCGGCGGCCAGCAAGTCGCTGCTGCTGGGCCTGTTGATTCTGGTCACCGCGCGCCTGTTTGTGCCGTACAGCATTGCGCACCCGTTCTGGATGCTGTTCTTTTTGGTGCTCACAGCGGTCACGTTCAGCCTGTTCGGCTTCATCATTGGCTTGTGGGCTGACAACTTTCAAAAGCTGCAGGTGGTGCCGCTGATGGTGGTGACGCCGCTGACGTTTTTGGGCGGAGCGTTTTACTCCATCAACATGCTGCCACCGGTATGGCAAAAGGTTGCGCTGTTCAACCCCGTGGTGTATCTGATCAGCGGGTTCCGCTGGAGTTTTTACGGCGTGGCCGATGTCAATATTGGCGTCAGCGTGGCGGCGATTTTCGGCTTCATGGCGCTGTGCGTCACGGCCGTTTGGTGGATCTTTCGCACCGGATGGAAGCTCAAGGCGTGATGCTGCGACGGTGACACAACCAAAGGGCAGCCCACGCTATGCTGACCACGTCATTTTTGACGTTGACTGAGACCGAGGCAAGGCCCCTATGCAAACAGACTACCTGATCATCGGCAGCGGCGCAGTCGGCATGGCGTTCGCCGACACTCTGCTCACTGAAAGCGACGCGCACATCACCCTGGTTGACCGGCGCGCCAAGCCCGGCGGCCACTGGAATGACGCCTACCCATTCGTGACGCTGCACCAGCCTTCTGCCTACTACGGTGTTAATTCCACCGAGCTGGGCAGCCGACGCAAGGACGACAGCGGTCCCAACCAGGGCCTGTACGAACTGGCGGGTGGCTCCGAGATCAACACCTATTACGACAAGCTGATGCAGCAGAAATTTCTGCCCAGCGGCCGCGTCAACTACCACCCCATGAGCGACTACGCCGGCGATGGCCGCATCGTGTCACTGCTGTCTGGCACCAGCACGCCCGTGAGCGTGCGCCAAAAAACGGTGGACGCCACCTTCTTTTCACCCAGCGTGCCAGCCACGCACAACCCTAAATTTGCGGTGGCCAGCGGCGTGCGCCTGATCACACCCAACGCCCTGCCGCAGCTGTGGATGCAGCGCCCAGATGCGCCGGTGGCGCGCAAGTTTTGTATTGTGGGAGCGGGCAAAACCGCAATGGACGCCGTGGTGTGGCTGCTTCGCCATGGGGCCAAGCCCGCGTCGATTCACTGGGTGGTGCCGCGCGACTCGTGGCTGCAAAACCGCCTGAACACGCAGCCCGGACTGGAGTTTTTCAATGACAGCATTGGCGCGGAAGCCGACAAGATGCAGGCACTGGCCGAATCCACGTCCATCGACGCGCTGTTTTTAAAGCTTGAGGCGCACGGCCAAATGCTGCGCATCGACCCACTGCGCACACCCACCATGTTTCATTACGCCACCGTCTCAAACGGGGAAGTGGCGTTGCTGCGCTCGGTCACGCAGGTGATTCGCAGGGGGCATGTGCAGGCCATTGAGCGGGGCGTGTTGGTGATGGACCAGGGCCGCGTGGCCATGACAGATGACACGATTTATGTGGACTGCACCGCTTCAGCCGTGGAGCCGCGTGTGAACAAACCGGTGTTTGCCGAAGACAAGATCACGGTGCAGTTGCTGCGCGCGCCGCTGGTGGTGCAAAGCGCAGCGGTCACGGCGTATGTGGAACTTCATGGCGGCACGAACGGTAACAGTGAAGCGCACAAAAACCAGCTGTGCCAGCCGGTGCCGTTTCCCCAAACGCTGGCGGGTTACGCACAGGCCACGCAAGTCAGCCTGATGAACCAGTTCCACTGGTCA
>JANLUZ010000120.1:0-17828 GCA_031363755.1 Polaromonas sp. | reverse complement strand
CTGGAGCCGCTGGTTCGCACCGACCGCCGCCTGGGCCTGAAGGACTTTGACCCCTGCACGATCTTGCTCAACAACGAGCTGTCGGCGGGTATTCCCGGCATTCTCGAAGACCTCAACGAGCAGTATTTGCTGCCACCGCTGCACGCCACGGCCACGGTGCGCCTGAAGTCGCGCCATTTCAAGGCGTACGACGAGCTGTGTAAGCGCTTTGCCAAACTGCTTGGGATGGACCCGTGGCTCATCAACCCGATGTTCACGCCATGCGGCGAAGTCGATTTTGCTGACGGCACCGGGCTTGAGGCGCTGAGCACGCAAGTCGAGGCGCTGCTGGGGAAAATCCGCCGCAAGTACAAGGAATACGGCATCAACGAAAAGCCCTTCGTGCTGGTCAAGGCCGACGGCGGCCGGGTGGGCGACGGTGGGCGTGGCATGGGCATCATCACGGTGCGCGACACCCGCGAGCTGGCCGACCTGGCGCGCAAGGCCCAGCTAAAGCTGGGGCTGTGCCCCGAGGGCGGCTGCGTTGCCAACGTGATCATCCAGGAAGGCGTGCTGACCCACGAGCGCGTGAACGACGCGGTGGCCGAGCCCGTGGTCTACATGATGGACCGCTACGTGGTCGGCGGCTTTTACCGCATCCATGCCGACCGCGGCGTGGACGAAAACCTCAACGCGCCGGGCGCCAGTTATGTTCCGCTGGCCTTTGCCGACAGCGGCCGCCTGCCGCAGCCCGGTGAAATTCCCGGCTCCAGCAGCCCTAACCGCTTCTACATGTACGGCGTGATCGCGCGGCTGGCCATGCTGGCCGCCAGCTATGAGCTGGAAGCAACCGACCCGGACGCCGAGGTTTACGACTGACGCCAAGCGCAGCGAGCGGCCAGTGCGGCGCAGTTGCTGCATTGCAACAAATCGCGCAATAGTCCAACGCTGGCGTCAACGTTGACTTGCCAGCGTGGCGCCGGGGAGCAAAATAGCGTTCCCAAAAGTAACCAGCCCCGTTGCACCAACAAACCCCATGCGCCGCCCAACGGCTGACAGCGGGGCTCAGGGTGCGAAAAACGGGCATTTTTAGTGTCCACATCCAAATCTTCCCTGTCTGCGCTGACCGTTGGCGCCATCGGCATTGTTTATGGCGACATCGGCACCAGCGTGCTCTATGCCATGAAAGAGGTGTTTGCTCACGGTCACGTGGCGCTCACGCCTGAAAACATCTTCGGCATCTTGTCGATGTTTTTCTGGACCCTGACCATCATCGTTTCCCTGAAGTACGTGATGCTCGTGCTGCGGGCCGACAATCACGGCGAAGGCGGCACTGCCGCGCTGCTGGCGCTGGCGTCCAACGCGGTGAAAGACAAACCCGTCATGCGGCGGCGACTGCTGCTCATTGGCATGTTCGGTGCGGCGCTGTTCTACGGCGACGGTGTCATCACCCCGGCCATTTCAGTGCTGTCGGCAGTTGAAGGGCTGGAGGTCGTGTCGCCCACATTCACCACTTATGTGATCCCGATCACGCTGGTTATTTTGTTGGGTTTGTTCATGGTGCAAAAGCATGGCACTGGCGGCATTGGACGGTTTTTTGGGCCCATCACGCTGGTTTGGTTCGTCGCCATCGGGCTGGCCGGGGCGGTCCAGATCGTGGGCAATCCGACCATCTTGAAGGCGCTTAGCCCTCATTACGCATTGCTCTTCATGTTTACCAACCCTGGCATCACTTTCATAGTACTGGGCGCCATTGTGCTGTGTGTCACAGGCGCCGAAGCGTTGTATGCCGACATGGGGCACTTCGGCATCAAACCCATTCGACTGGCCTGGTTTTCAGTCGTGATGCCCGCGTTGGTTCTGAATTATTTCGGCCAGGGCGCGCTGCTGTTGAGCCAACCCGAAGCTGTCAAAAATCCGTTCTACCTGATGATGCCCGACTGGGCGCTGCTGCCTATGGTGGCATTGGCTACGATGGCCACAGTCATTGCGTCCCAGGCGCTGATCTCGGGCGCTTTCAGCGCCACCAAGCAAATTGTTCAGCTGGGCTATTTGCCACGCCTGCAGATGTTTCACACCAGCGTCAAGGAGACCGGGCAAATCTACATCCCGTTCATCAACTGGGCGCTGTTTGTCGCCATTGTGCTGGCGGTGGTGTTTTTCAAAACATCCGGTTCGCTGGCGGCAGCCTATGGCATTGCGGTCACCGGGAACATGCTGATCACTACCATCCTGACGTTTTTTGTGGTGCGTTACGCCTGGAAGTACCCGCTGTGGATTTGCGCCGTGGCCACTGGTATATTTTTCGTCATCGACTTTGTCTTCCTGGCGTCCAACCTGCTGAAATTCATCGACGGCGGCTGGTTCCCTATCTTGATTGCGGGGGCCATCTTCTCGCTCATGGTGACATGGAAGGAAGGGCGCAGCATGCTGCGCAAAAAACTGCAGGAAGACTCCATTGAGCTCAAGGGTTTTCTGGAGGCGGTGTTCGTCAGCCCGCCGGCCCGTGTGGACGGCACCGCCGTGTTTTTGACGGCCGAGCCGGGCACCGTGCCCAATGCGTTGCTACACAACCTCAAACACAACAAGGTGCTGCACAAACAGAACCTGTTCGTCACCGTGCGCAGCCATGAGGTGCCCTGGATTGGCAACAACAAGCGCCTGGAGGTGGTGGCGCTGGGCCGCCACTGCTGGCAGGTGGTGATTCACTATGGCTTCAAAAACGACCCCGACGTGCCGCAGGCGCTGCAGCAGCTGCGCGGACGCGGCTGTGAGGCCGACGCCATGACGACCAGCTACTTTTTGTCGCGCGACACCGTGGTGCCCACGATTGGCAACGGCATGGCGATGTGGCGCGAAAAGCTGTTTGCGCAAATGCACCGCAACGCCAGCTCGGCCGCAGACTTTTTGAACCTGCCCAACAACTCGGTGGTCGAGCTGGGCAGCAAGATCGAGATTTGATGCCCCCGGTTTGAGCGACACGCCCGGCGTGTTTCATCCGTTCTAAGAACAATACCGATCGTTCCCACTCGCCAGGCCCCCATGCAAATCCTTTTTATCGCCGACCCGCTCGAATCGTTCCAGATCTACAAGGACACCACCTTCGCCATGATGCGCGAGGCGCAAAAGCGCGGCCACACACTGGCCGCCTGCGGGCCGCAAGACATTCGCTGGCAAAAGGGTGAAAAAGTCACCGCCTTCGTGCGCGACATTGCACTGACGGGGGAAAAGCCGGTGTGGTTCACCGCCCAGCAGGCGCACCCCGACGAGCGGCCTCAGGCGCTGGCCGACTTTGGTGCAGTCATCATGCGCAAAGACCCGCCGTTTGACGCCGAATACTTCTACAGCACCCACCTGCTGGAGCAGGCCGAGCGCGAAGGCGCAAAAGTCTTCAACAAGCCGCGCGCCTTGCGAGATCACCCCGAAAAGCTCGCGATTCTGGAGTTCGCGGAATTTATCGGCCCCACGCTGGTGACCCGAGACGCCAGCGACATCAAGCGCTTTCACGCCGAGCACCAGGACATCATCCTCAAACCGCTCGACGGCATGGGCGGCATGGGGATTTTCCGCGTCAAGGCCGACGGCCTGAACCTGGGCAGCATCATTGAAACGCTGAATAAAAACGGTGCCGAAAGCGTGATGGTGCAGAAGTTTTTGCCCGAGATCACGCTGGGCGACAAGCGGGTGCTGGTAATCGGCGGCAAGCCGGTGCCGTTTTGCTTGGCGCGCATTCCGCAGGGCACTGAGGTGCGCGGCAACCTGGCCGCTGGCGGCAAGGGCGTGGCCCAGCCGCTGTCACCGCGGGACCGCGAAATCGCCGAAGCCATCGGCCCGGTGCTGGCCGCGCGTGGCCTGCTGCTGGCGGGCATCGACGTGATTGGTGAGAGCGTGACCGAGATCAACGTGACCAGCCCGACCTGCTTCCAGGAAATTTTTGACCAGACCGGCTGCGACGTGGCCGCGCTGTTCATTGACGCGCTGGAATCAGCGGTCTCTGCTCCTTAAAAAGTAGCATCCCAGGCAATCAAAACCCGGGCTTGCGGCTGTAATGGTCTGCAAGCAGGCTGAAAACCCTGTTGCAAGCCGGCTGATGATGCCGTTACGCCCGCACGCCGCCTTCAAACACCGCTAGCTCCCCCCGCTGCAGCGCCGTCCACACCTCGTTGGTGGTCAACGGGGTAGTCACGATCACCGCCACGCGATCGGTAGGGTTCGTGTGGTCGGCAAAGTTGATGCTGAGGTCTTCGTCCTGCAGCGTGGCGTGAGCAAAGGGGTGGCGGCGCAATGTGAAACACAGGCCCGGGGAGTCGGCCTTGGTCGAGGCGTGTGCCCACAGTGCCTGGCCGTTGCTGAGCAGAAAGTTGAAGGTGCCGTGCGGTGCAATCTGTGCGGCCAGCTCGCGCAGCGTGAGCGTCAGCTCGGGCACGCTGGGCACGCCCGCGTGGGACTTGGCCAGCTCCTGCATGATCCAGCAAAACGCGCGTTCGCTGTCGGTATTGCCCACGGGCCTGAAGTTGCCGTGCAGGCGCGGCGTGAAGTGCTCCAGGTTGCCGTTGTGGGCAAACACCCAGTAGCGACCCCACAACTCGCGCACAAACGGGTGGCAGTTCTCCAGCGCCACCCGGCCTTGCGTGGCCTTGCGGATGTGCGCAATGACGTTGCGGCTTTTGATCGGGTAGCGGCTGATGAGTTCGGCCACGGGGGATGAACACGCGCTTTGGTGGTCGACGAAGTGGCGCAGTCCCAAGTCATGGTCGTCTGCACCAGTGCCTTCAAAAAATGCAACGCCCCAGCCGTCGGTGTGGTCGCCCGTGGCCCCGCCGCGCTGGGCAAAGCCGCGAAAGCTGAAGGTCGCGTCGGTGGGTGCGTTGCAGTTCATGCCCAGCAGTTGGCACATGGTCAAGGCCCTTTCAGAGGCAGAACTTTGGGTGCACGCAGCTGCAGCGCCGCCAGAATGGCCAGGCCGCACAGGCTGGCCAGCAGCCAAAAGGTTTCATTGAATGCCGCCAGCCGCGCCGGGCTGGTGGCCACCAGCGTGAGCGAGTCGCCGTGCGCCGCCAGCCGCCACTCCAGCACGATGCCGCACAGGCTCACGCCAATGGCCCCGCCCAGCATGCGCAAAAAGTTGATCGCGCTTGAGCCCTGGCTCAGCAAGCTTGTCGGCAGCGGCCGCAGCGAGCCAAGGTTGAGCGACGGCAGGATGAAGCCCAGGCCAATGCGCCCCAGCGTGGCCCAGATCACCAGCACCCACAGCGCTGATGTGAGGGTGATGGTGCTCATCAGCGCAAATGACGCCGCCAGCAGGCCCAGGCCTACCGACACCAGCAGCCAGGTGGGCTGCCGGTCGGCCAGACGGCCCACGCTGGCAATCGTGATGGCCAGCACCAGCCCGGCGGGCAGCAAAATGGTGCCGACATGCGAGGCCGACAGCTGCAGGCCCAGCTGCATGTAAACCGGCAGCAGGTAGGTGGAGCCGAACAGCGCGGTGCCATAAATGAAGGCCACGATGCTGCCCATGGCGAACTGCCGGTAGCCAAACAGCGACAGGTGCATCAGCGGTGCGCCGCCCTGCGCTGCAAAGCGCCGCTGCCACCCCACAAACACCACAATGGCGACCACTGCGCCGCCCAGCAGCGCAAACGCCTGCGCGTGGTTCTGCCCGTGCAGCGCCACCATGCCATTGAGCAAACACAGCGTGCCGAGGGTGCCCAGCAGCAAGCCGCGCCAGTCAAGCGCCGCGCCGCGCTTGTTGGCGGCCACGCCGCCGGGCGCGGTAACCGGCACATAGCGGTAAGCCATCCACAGCGACAGCAGGCACAGCGGCACGACCATGAAGAAAATCGAGCGCCAGCCAAAGGCATCAACCAGCACGCCGCCAATGCTGGGGCCTAGCGCGGGTGCCAGCACCACACCCATGCCAAACAGGCCACTGGCGCGCCCCTGCTCGTTGGGGGCAAAGGCCCGCATGATGATGATGGCCGGAATCGGCTGCACCACGCCAGCGGCCAGGCCTTCAGCCACGCGTGCGGCCAGCACCAGGTTGAAGTCACTTGAAAAGCCGCCCACCACGCCACCGGCCATCAGCAGCAGCATACAGCCGACATAGGTGGTGCGGTAGCCATAGCGCCCCAGCAGCCAGGGTGTCGTCAACATGGACACTGTCATGGCAACCATGAAGCCTGACGAGACCCACTGTGCGCGTGCCTGCCCAAGCATGAAATGGTGGCTCATGTCGGGAATGGCCACGTTGACGATGGTGGACGACATGATCGACGCCATCGTGCCGATCATCACGGACAACAGCAGCAGCCAGCGGTAGCGCTCGCCGTAGTGGGCTTGCAGCTCGGGCAGGGTGGCGGGGCGGGTCAAAGCGCGGTGGCCTTGCGGGAAGCGGGCCGCATCAGTCGCGCGGCTCGGTCCAGAGCTTGCCGCCAGTGGCCCAGTTCTCACGCTTGATGTCGGTGATCAGAATGTCCACCGCGTCTGGCGTGCCACCTAGAATCTCGACACTCACGCGGGTGATAGCCTCGACCAGCTGTTTCTTTTGCTCGAGCGTGCGGCCTTCCATCATTTCGACGTGGTACGTGGGCATGTCGTTCCTTGTTGAGCGCTTTAAAGCAGGGCGTGAAATGAGGCAAAAGGGCGTAGAAAAAACAGGTTCGAAAAGACGCTTTTTTGCATCATAAATGCCGCGCGTCGGCCTGTGCGGGCACTGTCAGCGCAGGCCCACACAGAGTTCGGACAATCGCAACCAGTCGGCCAGCCAACGTCATGGAAAATTGTGTTTGTGCCTTGGCCGCAGCGCCTGGTTTATGGTCAAGCACCAAACCGGCGCTGTTCGCACCTCAAAAAAACGCCGCCCCACCACGACTTGCCATGAACTCCCCAGACCTGGCCTTTGTGCCGATTGCTGCCCCCAACGATCAACTGGCCATGCCGCTGCTGACCAGCCGGAATTACCGCTGCCAGTGCGGCCAGCCCGTGTACTTTCGCAACAGCGCTTGCCTGACCTGCGGCACCGCGCTGGGCTATGACTGCGACCATAACCTGGTGCTGCCGCTCATGCCTGCGCTGGCGGACACGGTGCTGGCCGCCGACCTGCCAGCGCTGCCTGGCAATGCGGTGCAGCCCCTGCTGTGGCAGGTGTGGCAGGCCATGCCGGTGGGGACGGGCGTTGATGCCAACGGGTTTCACCAGGATCCCGCTCCGGCACCACCACTGCTGCAGCTGCAGGACTTGCCCGGACAGCAGTCCGCTCTGCCGCTGCAGGCGCCACCACGCGATAGCCAGGCGCCGTCCTTGGCCGAGCCACCCCGGGCGCCACATGCGCCTGTGCCCCTGACCGGTCAGGCGCCGGTGGCCTTGTACAAGCGCTGCATCAACCTGGCGACACCTGCGGCCTGCAACTGGCTGGTCGCAGCCCACGACCCGCATGATTTCTGCCGCGCTTGTCGGCTCAACCGCACCATTCCCGACCTGATGGACGCCAGCCATCCCGACAGCGGCTACCTGTGGGGGTTGGTGGAAGCCGCCAAGCGGCGCCTTGTGTCGTCGCTGATTGCCATGCACCTGCCGGTGGCGTCGCGCGTCAGTGAAGACCCTGAACGCGGGCTGATGTTTGATCTGCTGCGTGGCTCGCCCAGCACCCCACGTGTGATGACGGGCCACGACTCGGGCCTGATCACGCTCAATGTGGACGAGGCCGACGACCCCACGCGTGAGCAGGTGCGCAAAGTCATGCACGAGCCCTACCGTACGCTGCTGGGTCATTTCCGTCACGAGGTGGGTCACTACTACTGGGACCGTCTGGTGGAAAACACGCCCTGGGTGGCTGGTTTTCATGAGCTTTTCGGCGACGAATCGCTCGACTACGCTGAAGCCTTGGCGCGCAACTACACCGACGGGCCGCCACCCGACTGGCCCCAGCGGTTTGTCAGTGCCTACGCCAGCATGCACCCTTGGGAAGACTGGGCTGAGTGCTGGGCACATTACATGCACATGCGGGACGCGGTCGACACGGCGCGAGGTTTCGGGCTGATCGCCTCGCTGGACATAGCCGGGGCGGATCTCGAATTCACGCCGTTCACCCTGGACACTCTGTGGCGCCCGGACGATGCGGGTGCAGCGGATTTTCTGGCTTTTTTAAACGCCTGGAGCCGCCTCACGATGCTGCTCAACCAGATGAGCCGCAGCATGGGCCAGCCCGACTTTTATCCGTTTACTGTGCCTGCTCCGGTGCTGGCCAAGTTGCATTTCATCCACGAGTTGGTCACCGCTCGGGACTGGGAACAACACCGGGTCGAACCAGCCGGCCCGGCCCCGACGGCCGCCGCTGCGTGAACGCCCAGCGTGGTTGCCTGGGTTACCACCGCTGAAGGCGCCTTCTAGCGGTATGCGGGCCGCTCCAACAGCAATTTATTAGTCAAATATGCTGTTAGTCCAGGTATTTATTGCCTGAGCAGCTACTGAAATCATAGTGATTGCTTTTGGCGAGCAAACGCGCAGGTGCGCAGTGTCCGCCCGCGCCAAACACTCAAAAGGCCTGCGGATGGGCAGACCTTTTGAGTGTTTGGCCGCGTGGCCGGGGCTGGCCATGCGCTCGGTTGCGTCTACTCCAATGCGTTGACGGCCAAGCCATGCTGCCTGGAAAACGCTTTCATCGCGGAGCCGACTTGTTCGTCATTCAGCGTCGTGGTCAGTTCAACAATCCGGTGGCCTTCGCCCTTGTGGCTTTCGGTGTCAGTCACGGTGGCAGCCGGGTCGTTGATTGACAGCAGGCCTTCCAGCAAGGGCGACAGCGACGCCATGATGTCCGCGCGCTCGGCCTGGGGTGTTTCGGAATGCGCGGGAAACTGAACGTCGTACGAGAAATGGGTAGCCATGGACGGATTCCTTCCAGGGATTAAAAAATGGGGACGTGAAAAATCAACAAAGCCAGCGGCCCTGCCATTGCGCCTGAGTCAGTGTCTTGCAGACGGTGGCGACACGCTGTCAGACACCAGCCCTTGCTGGACTTGCCAGGTGCCTACAGCGCGTATCGCCCGGGCTGGTCTGGCGCGGGTGGGGCCGAGGCGTGTTGACACGACGCCATCGGCAGCCCCGGGCCTACTGGAGTTGAAGCACTGTAGGTGCTGACGGCAAGGCCTTGGCGTTGGCGTTCGCAGCTACTGCCCGGAGCGCATGGGAGACCACGCCGTGCGACTCAACGGGGCGCAACAGGCGGCTCGCGATCAGGCGTTCACAGCTGCGCTTGGTCATCGAATGCGGCTGCCCACCATGGCTGACAAACATAAACAGCGTGCCTTTGGTGCTGGCCCAGGTGAGCTGCGCGCGCAGCCACCGCCTGCGCGAGTACAGGTCGACCCAGTCACCCGCCCGCAAGGCCAGCAAGATGGCTTGGGCCGCAGATTGATCGGTGGGTGGCAGGGCCTCTACCGCGTCGTCAGCGGTGTTGGGCCCCAACGGCTCCATCATGGCTGCCGATGCGTCAAAGGCGATTTGGGTCTGGGATGGGGCGCTGTCGATGAAAGGTTCGACAGGGTCAGCACGCCCGCCTGGGGTCAACTGGGCTGGCGCCTTGGCTGCTTGGCGCTCAGGTGTCTCGGGCACCGGGTCGTTGCAGTCTGTCTGGAGGGTGTCTTGAAACCCGGCGTCCAGCAGTTCGTGCTTGCCAAGCCAGGGTGTGGCAGCTACCTTGGCGCGGCGCTGCTCGGCCGTGGCCGGCATGCTCTCGGCGCTTGGGATCTGATCTATCGGGGAGGCAGAGTCAGCGTCAGGATCGGACAGCCGCGCGTGGCTGGATTGCCTGGCGTCACGCTGGCTCTTGATGCGTCGCAGCTCGAGCACTGGTTGGTGCAGTTTCATCAGACCGTCAAAAAACGGCGCACATTCTTCGGCGTCGGTGCCCAGCATCTGCAGGCCTGAATGCAGCTTGCCGAGCAGGCCAGGAATCATCTCGATCAGCTTGGCTGGCTGGCGAATGGTGGCCTTGGGTTTGGCGCTCCACACCAGGTCTGGCACCGCCGAGCGCAGGCCGCCCGGGTCCACCTGGTTGCGGGTGTCACACAGCCGCGCATGCGCCATTGCCAGTGACCAGTGTCCGAACAGGAATTCAAGCACCATGCCAGGTACATCCTCCAGGTCGGAGCGGGTGCTGAGCTCGTGCGCGATGTCGTCAGCCTGCGTCTGCCGCGCTTCGGCAAAGCGCATTTTTTCGAGGACGTCCCGGCGCCGCGCGGCCTCGGCCTTGTCCCGCACCGCCCAGTCGTTTTCAAGGGCCAACAGCGCTGTGTCGAAGCGGTCTGCGTTGACAGCGCCCTCGCCATTCAAGGCGTTCACGGTTTGCGTGAGCGGCTTGAAGAACGCCCCGAATTCGGGGCTGAACTCATCGTTGTATTTGAAGCTGCGCTGCGCCACGCGCTCCATCAGCAATCGCCCAGGGTGGTTTTCGTCGCTGAAAAACTGCGGGTCTTGCATCGCAAGGCGACCCAGCGCGGGCTCCAGCGCCACGATGGACTCACGCACAGGCGCTAGCAGGCGGGCGTCTTGCGCCACCTCATGAACCAGTTGCCGGACTACCTCCAGGCCCATCACCTGGCCCACTTCGCTGGCCTGTGCCTTCAGGCGGCTACGCGCCATGGCCCTGGCTTGTGGCTGTGCGAAAGTGCCCCAAAACCGGCTGTTCAGCGCTGTGTCTTCGCTGACGGTGCGTGCATGCCGGTCAACCGACGGCAGGCGCTGAAAGCCGGATGAAGTCGTGCCGGCAAGGCGAGCTGGCTCCGCGCCGAATAAGGGAGATGGATCTGTGGAGTCGGCGCGGTACAAGCGAACGGCCGCGCTGTCTTGCATGTCGGCGATGTCGGCCCGTGACAGTTCGGCAAACTCCGCTTGCAACCGTTCACGTGCCGCCGCAGAAAGCGCCTGGCTCGCTTGCCTTCCGCCATGCAGCACAAAATCCTGAAACAGCACGGCGTCGACCCACGGAGTTGGCCCGACGTCCTGCGTGCTGGTGGTTTTCGTGGGCCTCGGATTCAATGAGCCCAAATTCGGGTCGCCCAAACCGTTCCACGGGGGGGAACGCGAACGGCTTGGGTCAGCGCCCGCGCCGCCAGAGGGCTGTGCCGCTGCAAGCGTTGCCGGGCGTTCGGAGCTTCGCCCGTCCGGGGTTTGCACCACCTGATAAGTGGCGCCGCGAATATCTGACTGTTCCAGCAGGTTGACCACGCTGTCGTAGACGCCCGAAAGCTCGCGCCCCAGTGGCCCCCCCAGGTGCTTGATCCACAGCACCGTCACAGCGGGCGTGGCTGCCACGCCGTAAAGCAGGTCCAGTAGCGTCTTGGCGAAGACTTCAGGACGAAGCGGGTTGAGCTCGGGGCGCACGCGCGTCAAACCCTGTGCCGTGCTGATGAGCTTGTCCAGTTCGGGCAGGCTTTGCTCAATGTGCGGGAGCATCTGCTGCAGCAGGCGCGCGGACTCAATGACCTGCGACATCTGTTGGTCGTCAACCAGTGCCAGCCCGGCAAAGCCACCACGAGGTGAGTCCGCAGATGCGAGCGATGCGCCACAGCGGTTGGCTGTGTGGGCGATAGCCTCATCAATGCCATTGCCAGAGGGCCTGCCCTTGGTGGCTTCGAACTCGGCGGCAAGGTGTTGTTGGTAGCCCTCGACCCAGGTTGTTTTGAAGTCCACCAAGCCCTTGCAAGCGGTGGTCAGAAGGTCTCGCTCCGCCAATTTAGCGCTTTGCATCTGGGCAAGCTGCAGCTCGGTGATGGCGTGGCCAATGCTTCTTTGCAGCGCTAGCTTTGCGCCTTCTGCTGCGCTTGAAAAGCAGGCGTCCAATATGGCGAGTGGCATGGCCATCAGTGAGGGGATTCCGTTGTAGATTGGGCGTGCCGGGCGGGTGCTGATGTGCACATACAACACTGCGAAAGACTAGCTGCAAAAGTCAGACACATCCAAAGTCTTTCAAACTGTTTCATCTGGTTTCATTAGAAAGCGTGCGAAAAACTGGACCGCACCGGCCAACGACCAATCAACATTGGGATGGTCTTCAATTTAAAACAATTAAATTGATAATAATGATTATATTAATTGGGTAATTGCGAATTATCGCAGCCGAACAGACAACGCGTTAATTGATACTCTTTGTCGCAACAGATTGATATGAGTAACGCAGTGCGCTTTACAACCTCGCAAAATTTGTAAAGAACAACGACAAAATGTCGAAAATTTAACGAAATTCAGCGCTACCGGAAAATCCGCGCAACGCTGGAACGCGTATATGAGACCATGCAGCAAGTTCGAGTTTCATACCCTAGCCGTACAAACGCCGCTAATGTTTGCTGGCCCGGCCGACAGTCTGTCTAGCGACATCGCGGCAGAACGGCCTCCATCCAAAACGCATTATTCCCGTCGCTAAATTTATCTCAGCCGTCCGCTGCAATACCGGCGTCGGCGTGAAGCGTTACGCATAGTCCTACAGAGTTAGTCTCTTTTAATGGTCGTTAAGTCATGAAAAAAAATCGCCATTCCATCAAGATGCAACGCACCTCAAACCCGCGTCTGGCGCTGGAGCCGCGTATCGTGTTCGATGCGGCTGTGGCGGCGACAGGCGCGGATGCGGTGGACCATAACAGTGACCACCATGAGTACACGCCGCCTGCGGTCGCCCGCGTGGCAGCGCCTGAGGCTGTGAAGGAGACGCCTCCGGCAGCTAAGGTCTCCAGTACGGACATGAGGTCTGAAACGGTTGCCGAGCGCAGCAGCCAGACCGCCCAAACGCCTGTGACGATCACATTCATTGACGCCAGCGTTGAAGGCATAGAGGCTTCATTGGTTGGACGTACGGGCGAAGTTGTGATTTTGAAAGCCGGGCAAGACGGTGTTGATCAGATCGCGGCCGCTTTAGCAGGGCGAACCAATATTTCAGCAATCCACATCGTCAGCCATGGGAGCGCAGGCGAGTTGGAGCTTGGCACAGGCATTCTCAATTCGCTGTCGATGGCAGGGCGTTACGCTGAAGACATGGCCGTTATCAAAAGCTCATTGAGTGTGGGCGGCGATATTTTGTTGTACGGCTGCGACGCGGCTGCCGATGCCAAGGGCGCAACGTTTGTGGCGCAACTGGCACGGGTGACTGGCGCAGACATTGAGGCATCAACTGACATAACAGGAAGTGCTCACTTCGGCGGAAACTGGGTTTTGGAGTCTGCGACGGGAAAAATTGAAACCGCTGAGTTAACGGCAACTACCTGGGACGGGCGACTGAATGTGGCGGTTGGCAACGGTGATGGTTCAATCATCGCTGTCAAGAGCAATACCAACGAAATTTACAGTATTGACACCGCGACAGGCAAAGCCGTTTTACTGACGATCGCACCTGCTACGGTTGGCGGCGTAAGCACTGGTGCAGCCGGACTCAACTCGCTCGCGACCGACCCGGTTAATAACTTGGTTTATTATGTCAGTAATACTGCTGCGACGACAAACACATCATTATTTGCTTATAACTATGCAACCAACACACACATTCTGATTGACTCGGATCTAACAAACAATGGTGCAGGACTCAGCATTGTTGTCGGCACAAATCAAGGCGTTGCCGGGGGCGCAGCGGCATACGTTAGAGACGCTGGCAATGGCATCGACGCGCTGTATTTTGGTGTCAGGTCAAATGCTGGCGGAAACGGCGGTACTGCCTCGAACGATGCCATCTACGCCATTCAGTTCAGTGCCAATGGAACGGTGGTCGCTTCTGTTAATAAGGTTGTATCAATCGTTGATTCTGTTACTGCTCCCACAACTCGCGCTTTTGGCGACATCAGCTACGACAGTACGAACAATGCTCTGGAAGTTATTCATGCCGAGGGAGTGCTGGTTCGCTACAACGCCACCACCGGTGCGGTAATAGGAACTCTAGATGGAGTTCCTGGCCTTGGCAATCAGCAATCAGGCAATAGTTTGACAGGAAATAGTTTTTTTGTTAGCGCGACAATCCAGCAGTTTGATCCTGTGACGGGCGGAGCAATAGCAGGGAAGCCAGCACTGACGATTAATACTTATAGCGGCGGAAGTGCAACGGCAATGGGTGGAGTAATTGACGGTGCCAGCTCAATTATTCCAGCAGCCGTAGTTGGTGACCAGATATATTTCGACAATAACAACAATGGCATTTTCGATGCGGGAGATGTGGGCGCGGCCGGCGTTACTGTTCAACTTATCGATGATATCAACAATGACGGCTTAGTAAGCACAACAGCCGGAGCACAAACGTTAGACCGTGTGTTGGCGACAGACACGACTGACGCTAACGGAAATTACAAGTTTACCGGTGTGGCGCTTGGTAATTACATCGTGAAGGTCACCGATACTGGTGGCGTGCTGGGTGTGAACGCAACTCACGCCTACACGCAGATCGACAGTGCTGTCGCCGGTAATTCGAAAACGGCAGTTCGAAGCGATGTCGACTTAACTACTATTGGACAAAGTATTTTAACTGCCGACTTTGGTGTAAAAAATAAAGCACCCATTGCCAATGCAGATACGAAATTTGCGATTGAAGACCAAACACTAAGAATTACAGCTGCACTTGGTGTTCTGAAGAATGATACCGACGCGGATGCGGGCGATACTCGCACGGTGAAGAGCTTCACTGTCGCCGGCGATGCGGCGCTCTACACCGCAGGGCAAACGGCGACTGTCGTCGGTCGCGGAACATTTCAGCTTAATGTTGATGGCAGTTATACGTATACGCCGTTGACCAATACCAGTGGCGTTTTGCCTGTAGTGACTTACACAATTCAGGATCAAACTAAAACAACCGCCAGTAGTACCTTAATTATCACTGTTCAGCCGTCCGAAGATCCACCTGTTAACTCATTCCCCACTAACGCTATTACGACTGAAGATGCACTGCTAGTGTTTTCCGCTGCCAACGGAAATGCCATCAGCATTTCCGATGCTGATGGCACCAGTACTTTCCAAACCGTCACTATAACCGTGACAGCTGGTACTTTGTCCTTGAGTGGATTTACAAATCTCACATTTACGTCGGGCACTGGAACTAACAATTCTACAATGACCTTTCGCGGAACGGTTGCGGACATCAACAAGGCGTTGAACGGCTTGAGCTACAAGCAGGTTCCTGATTACAACAATACGTCCTCAATCGCAGGCTCGACCCCGACAATTAGCATTAAAACGGTGAACGATAAAAATGTCGAAACCGACTTTATAAACGGCGGTTTTGAAAATTTTGAGTACGTAAATGGACCTGGGGCCGGAAAATTCTTTATTACTAATGCGGATAATATTCCTGGATATGACACAACCGCATCCGATAACAATATTGAAATTTGGGGTAATAATTTCAATGGTGGAAATGGCCCGGTTCCTGCGTATGAAGGCGTTTATTTCGCCGAGTTGAATGCAACGCAAGCGTCAACGCTGTACCATAATTTCATTCCGGTTGCCGGCTCGACGTTTGAAGTTAGCTACGCTCACCGAGGCCGCACTGGCATCGACGTAGCTCAGGCTCAAATTATTGATCTTGGCGCAGATGGATTGGTAGGTGGGACCGGCGTCAACGCCGATACAGTATTGGCAGCCCAAAACGCATCCGACGGCAACGCAGCCTGGGGCGTTTATACCCTGACTGTGCCTGGGATATTATCCGGTAATGTGTTGCGTGTTGGTTTCACAGCTGTTTCATCAGCTAATAATAATAACTCCACCGGAAATTTCTTGGACGGGATCGTGGTGAGGCAAACCGCTAGCGATGCAGACACTTTCGCGATAAATGTCACACCTGTAAAAGACACTGTGCCGGACAGTCTGATGACGCTTGAAGACACTTCCATTAGTTTCAATCCAATAACGGGAACGAATGGCGCATCAGCCGATAATTTTGAAGGAGTGAGCCCGCAGATTACAAAAATAAATGGCGCATCTATTGCGGTGGGCGGTAGCGTTGCAGTCATAAACGGTATTGTCAGCCTAGGTGCGGGTAACGTTTTGACTTTTACGCCAGCCATGGACTTCCATGGAGCTGCGCCGACGGTCACTTACACCGTCACATCGCCCGTCGGCGTGGAAGAAACTGAAAATATCAACATTTTTTTTACTTCGGTCAACGACGCTCCGGCGGGCACCGACAAGACAGCGGCGATCCTTGAGGATGTCGCGTACACCGTTCAGGCGGCAGACTTTGGGTTCACAGACCTTAACGACAGCCCGGCCAACAGCTTTGTCAACGTCAAAATCTTCAGCGTGCCGGTGGCGGCGACAGACGGCGTGTATACCCTCAATGGCGTAGTGGTCAAGGCAGGCGACATCATCGCGGTGAGCGACATTGCAGCGGGCCAGCTGATCTACATCCCCGCGCTGGACAGCAACGGCAGCAAAGGTGCACTGGGGTTTGAGGTGCAAGACGGCGGCGGCACCGCCAACGGCGGCGCAGACACAGATCAAAGCCCGAACACACTGAACTTCAGTATCACGGCGGTCAACGACGCGCCATCCGGCACAGACGCCACGCTGACGGCAGTTGAAGACACAGCGCGGCCCTTTACGGCGGCGGACTTTGGCTTCACAGACCCAAAAGACAGCCCGGCCAACGCGCTGCAGTCGGTGGTAATTAGCACGCTGCCCTTAAATGGCACGATCAAATTCAATGGCGTAGCTATCAATGCAGCGGACGAATTCACGGCAGCCCAGCTTGCTCAGCTGACGTTTACTGCAGCGCCCAACGCCAGCGGCGCGGCCTATGCCACATTCACGTTCCAGCTCAGAGACACCGGCGGCACCGCTAACGGCGGCGCAGACACGGACCAGAGCCCGAACACCATCACCTTGAACGTGACAGCGGTCAACGACCCACCCGTGGCCAACCCAGACACCGCCGCTGTGGTCGAGTCCAGCGTCAACCCCGACGGCAGCGCGTTTGCGGGCATCCCGACGGTCGGCGGCAACGTGGTGAGCAACGACACTGACCCCGACGCCGGCGACACCAAAACCGTCAGCGCCGTCAACGGCCAGGCGGGCAATGTCGGCGCCGTGATCGCCGGGATCTACGGCTCCGTGAATATCAGCGCCGACGGCAGCTACACCTACACCCTCGATAACACCAAAGCGGCCACCCAAGCCCTGTCCGAAGGCCAGGCCGGTACATCCGAAGTGTTCAACTACACCGTCAAAGACAGCGCAGGGGCGACGAGCTCAAGCATCCTGACGGTCAGCGTGAGCGGCACCAACGACGCCTCACTGCTGGCCGTAGGCAACACACTGGCCTATACAGAAAACCAGGCGGCCACCGCGATCGGCCCGAACTTGACGGTCAGCGACGTTGACAATGCCAGCCTGACAGGTGCCACCGTGAGCATCGGCGCAGGCTTTGTCAGCGCAGAAGACGTCCTGGCCGTGGCCCCACAAAACGGCATCAGTGGGACCTACAACGCGGCAACCGGCGTGCTGACCCTGAGCGGCACTGCCACCGTGGCGCAGTACCAGACAGCGCTCAGGAGCGTGACGTACGCCAACACCAGCGAGAACCCAAGCGCTGCAGCGCGCGCCGTGAACTACGTGGTCAACGACGGGCAGACGGCCAACAACCTGAGCAATATCCAGGCCTCCACGGTCAACGTCACGCCAGTGAACGACGCCCCAGTGGCTGTTGCTGATGTGGTGGCCCCGACAAACGAAGACACGCCAGCGGTGATAGCGCAAAGCCTGCTGCTGGCCAACGACACCGACGTTGACGGCGACAGCCTGACAGTGGCCAGTGTGCAGGACGCAGTGGGCGGCACCGTGAGTTTGCAGGGTTCCAACGTGGTGTTCACGCCGACGCTGAACTA
>JANLUZ010000119.1:0-5880 GCA_031363755.1 Polaromonas sp. | reverse complement strand
CTGAAGCCACACGCGCCGACAAATGTCGAGCCGTGAGCGCCGAGGCGCCTAACCTGCGCTGCCCCCGCAACGGTAAACGGACGAATGGTGCTGAGCAGCACTGGCGCAAGCCGGTGGGCCGCTCACACCTTCTGCTTTCATCACAAGCCACTGAGCGCCTTGAACAAGCGCATGGGAAGGCGATGGAGGTTGCTCCGCGAGCCCGGATACCGGCCAACAAAGTGGACGCGTGCGCTTTTCAAAAGGGTGCGTGTCCTTGTCGCTCATGCACCGGCGGGGAAGCCGGTGAGAGCTCTTTGTTGACGATAAGACCCCATGACCTTTCACGCCATCCGCGTGCGCCATGCTGCGCGCCACTTGCCCACCGTTTTCTTGTCTTTGCTCTCCCTGGCCATTGCGGCGCTGCCTGCCGTGGCGCAAACCGCCGCCACACCGCCCGGCGTTACGCCGTCGGTGAGTCTGCAAAACACCGTGGTTACCGCTACACGAACACCCCGACGTGTTGACGAATTGGTCGGTGACATGGTGGTGATTGACCGCGCGACGATTGAAAGATCTACCGGGCGAACGCTGCCCGAGCTGCTGGCACGCACGGCGGGCGTTCAGTTTTCATCCAACGGCGGGCTGGGAAAAAGCAGCAGCGTGAACATTCGCGGTGCCGAGGCGCGCCACTCCATTTTGCTCATTGACGGTGTGCGTTTTGGCTCAGCCACCACCGGCACGCCCAGCTGGGACACCATCCCGCTGGACATGATCGAGCGCATTGAAATCCTCAAGGGCTCGGCGTCTGCGTTGTACGGCAGTGAGGCTGTTGGCGGTGTGGTGCAGGTGTTTTTGCGCAAGGGTGCGACCGGCTTGAGCGCCTATTCCTCTGTCACTGCCGGTAGTCGCGGCTACGGCCAGGTCACTGCCGGTGTCAACGGTGGCAGCGGTCCGTTGGTCTATTCGCTGGGGAGTCAAAAAACGCGCGAATCGGGGTTTTCTGCGACCAATTCCAAAGTTCAATTTGGCAATTTCAACCCTGATGAGGACGGTTTTGACCAAAATTCAATCAATGCATCGGTGTCTTACCAGCTCAGCCCGGACTGGAAGCTCGACGGCGGTCTTCTCGCGGCTGACAGCACCAACCACACCGATGACGGCCCGGGTCGCGACACGCGGTACAAAGGCAAATCACGCGTGGCCCGGGCGGGCGTTGAAGGGCAGGTGCTGCCGGGCTGGAAAACGACAGCCCGAGTCAGCCAGGGCTCTGACAGCAGCCGCGCGCTCGTCGCCGCGCCCAGCGTGTTCCCCAGCTTGTTCAAAACCACCCAGAACCAGCTGACCTGGCAAAACGACATCGACACCCGCTTTGGTGTGGTGCTGGCCGGGCTGGAGCAGCTCAAGCAGAAAGTGGACAGCACCACCCAGTACACCGTCACAGACCGCACGGTGTCGTCGGCTTTTGTCGGCTTGAACGGCAGCGCTGGTACGCACAGCTGGCAGGCCAATTTGCGCCGTGACGACAACTCGCAGTTTGGGGGCAGCACCACGGGCTTCGGCGGCTACGGTTTTGCCATCACGCCGCAGTGGCGCGTCAATGCGGCCTACGGCACCAGTTTTGTCGCTCCTTCGTTCAACCAGTTGTATTTCCCTGGTTTTGGCAACGCCAACTTGCAGCCCGAACACGGCCGCAACACCGATCTGGGCGTGACCTGGAGCGACACGGGCCAGACCGTCAAGCTGGTGCATTTTGACAACAAGATTCGCGGCTTCATCACCAGCACCACCAACCCGCAAAACGTGCCGCATGCGCGGATTGATGGCTACACCTTGTCGTACGACGGGGTTTACGGGCCCTTGTCGTTCAACGCGTCGATTGATGCGATGAACCCGCGCAACGAGCTGACTGGCAAGCGTTTGCCACGCCGCAGTGCAGACCTGGCGCGCGTCGGTGCGGACTACGCAGTGGGCCCGTGGACGCTGGGTGCGTCAGTGCTGCGCGCGGGCAAGAGTTTTGACGATACCGCCAACACCCGCTTACTGGGCGCGCGCACCACTGCCGACCTGTACGTGGACTACGTGGTCAACGCCGAATTGAAAGTTCAGACCAAGCTGAACAATCTGACCAACCGGCAGTATGAAACGGCTTATGGCTACAACCAGCCCGGCCGTGCGGTGTATGTCACGCTGGGCTACCGGCCTAAGCTGTAAGTCGGCCTGACAGCATGTTGGCCCGTTGCCCCGCCATCCTGATCGCCGCCCCCGCATCCGGGCAGGGCAAAACCACAGTCGCCTCGGCGCTGGCGCGACTGCACACTCGGCAGGGGCGGCGGGTGCGGGTGTTCAAGTGCGGGCCTGATTTTCTGGACCCGCATTGGCTCACGCTGGCCAGTGGTGGGCCGGTGCACCAGCTGGACTTGTGGATGACGGGGGAGGCCGAGTGCGCCCAGCGCCTGCACGATGCCGCGCTGGACGCCGACCTGATCATTGTGGAAGGCGTGATGGGCCTGTTTGACGGCGAACCCAGCGCGGCCGACCTGGCGCAGCGCTTTGGGCTGCACGTGGTGGCGGTGATTGATGCCAGCGCCATGGCGGGCACCTTTGGGGCGCTGGCTTGGGGCTTGCAAACTTACCGGGAAGATATGCAGTTTGGCGGTGTGCTGGCCAACCGGGTGGCGTCACCCGGCCACGCCGCCATGTTGGAGTGCGGGCTGCGTGATGCGGCCCAGTGGCTGGGCGGCCTGATGCACAGCGACACGTACGCTTTGCCAGAGCGGCACCTGGGGCTAGTGATGGCCCGGGAACTGCCGGATGCCATGGCCCGGCTGGACGCGGCGGCCGATGCGCTACTAACAACCCCGTTAGGCCAGATGACGCTTGCCGACTTGCAGTGCTGGTCGGTGGCTTTTGAGCCTGCTGATGTCGAACCTGTTACACAAAATGCGCTGCAAGGCGTGACGATTGCGGTCGCCCGCGACGCCGCCTTTTGTTTTATCTACGCCGCCAACATCGACTGCCTGCAAGCCCTGGGTGCGCAGGTCATCTACTTTTCACCGTTGCTTGACGCCGCGCTGCCCCCTTGCGACGCGCTGTGGCTACCCGGCGGTTACCCCGAGTTGCACGGCCCCGCGCTGGCGGCCAACACCGCGATGCGTGCGAGCATCACTGCGTATGTGCAAAGCGGCAAACCCGTGTGGGCCGAATGCGGCGGCATGATGGCCTTGTTTGACGCGCTAGTGGCCCGCGACGACGTGAGTTACCCGATGTGGGGCGTGTTGCCCGGCACCACCACACTGCAAAAGCGGCTCGCCGCACTGGGGCCGCAGCAGCTGGCAACCCCTGGAGGCGTGCTGCGCGGCCATGCGTTTCACTACTCAATCTGCGCCACCGACCTGCCCGCGATCGCCTACACCGAAGCCGCCCCTGGCCGCACGTTGCGAGGTGAGGGCGAAGCGCTGTACACGCTGGGGTCGGTTCGAGCGACGTATTTCCATGCCTGGTTTGCTTCGAACCCTGCCGCCGCAGCCCAACTCTTTTTGAAAGCGGCCCATGACTGACATTCCTGTGGTGCCGATCAATTGGCGTACACCCCCTAACGCTGGCCTTTACGGCCCGCAGCGCATCGTTTGCCTCACGGAAGAAACCACCGAGTGGCTGTACTTGCTGGGGGAAGAACGCCGCATCGTCGGCATTTCGGGCTACACGGTACGCCCATCCCGCGCGCGAGACGAAAAACCCAAGGTCAGCGCTTTTTTAAGCGCCAAAATCGACAAGATCATCGCCCTGCAGCCTGATTGCGTGATCGGCTTTTCAGACCTGCAGGCCGACATTGCCGCGCAGCTGATTCGGTGCGGCATTGCCGTGACCATCTTCAACCAGCGCAGCGTGGCCGAGATTTTTTCGATGATGTTCCAGGTCGCAGCCATGGTCGGGCAGGCTGACAAGGGCATGGCGGTGATCGGCGCGATGCAGCAGCGCCTGCTGGCCATTGAGGCCGTGGCCGCCACGCTCAAGCGGCGTCCGCGCATCTTTTTTGAAGAGTGGTACGACCCCCACATCTCGGCGATTGCCTGGGTGTCTGAACTCATCGGCATTGCTGGCGGTGACGACTGCTTTCCCGAGCTGTCCAAGGAGCCCATGGGCAAAGGCCGCATCATCGCCGACGGCAGCACCATCGTGGCACGCAACCCAGACATCATTCTGGGCTCGTGGTGCGGTCGCCGTTTTCGGCCTGCCCATGTGCGGGCACGGCCCGGCTGGGCGGGCGTCAACGCGGTTCAGAACGATCAGCTGTTTGAGATCAAATCTGCGGAAATTTTGCAGCCCGGCCCGGCTTGCTTGACGGACGGTGTCGAGCAGATTCACCAAATCATCATGGATTGGAGCCGACTGCATGCTTGATGTCGTCCGGAGCGAGTTCATCCTCGGCGGCCAGCGCAGCGGCAAGTCACGCCGAGCTGAAATGCTGGCGCGCCATTGGCTGGCGCAGTCTGGCGACCACCGCGCCGTGATGATTGCCACCGGCCAGGCTTGGGACGACGAGATGGCCGCGCGCATCGCCCGGCACCAAGCGGACCGGGCCGAACGCGTGCCGGGTATGACCACGGTGGAAGAGCCGTTGGCACTCAGCGAAGCGCTGGCCCGCAGCAGCGAGGCGCACACGCTGGTGGTGGTGGACTGCCTGACGCTGTGGTTGACCAACCTGTTGATGCCGGTGGAGGGCGTAAAGGGCCTTGCGGCAGCAGATTCTGAATCAAATCAGCCTCTGGCCCAGCCGTTTACTTCCCAGGTAGCTATGCTTTTGGTAGCAATTGAAAAAGCACCCGGCCCGGTGGTGTTGGTTGGCAATGAGATCGGCCTGGGCGTGATTCCCATGGGGCGTGACACCCGCGCTTTTGTCGATGCGCTGGGACGGCTCAACCAGGACGTGGCCGCAGCGTGCCAGCGCGTGACCTTCATGGCAGCGGGTCTGCCGCTGTATTTGAAAGGCGCACCATGAACCGGTGGTTATTCTGTTTACTGGCGCTGGTGACTCTTCAGGCCCACGCCATCCAGGTCACCGACGACCGTGGCATCACCGTCACGCTGGCGCAGCCGCCGCAGCGCATCGTCAGCCTGCTGCCGTCGCTGACTGAAGGCGTGTGCGGCATGGCGCAGTGCCAGCGCCTGGTCGGGGTGGACCGCTATTCCAACTACCCGGCCAGCGTGCAGGCACTGCCCCAGTTGGGCGGCGGCATGGACCCGAACATCGAGGCCATCTTGGCGCTCAAGCCCGACCTGGTGCTGGTGGCGGCGTCGTCTCGCGCCAGTGCGCGTCTGGAAGCGCTGGGCTTAAAGGTCGTGGCGCTGGAAACCAAAAACCACGCCGATGTGCGCCGCGTGCTGCGGGTGCTGGGCTTGCTGCTGGCCGTGCCGCCCGAACAGGGTGCGGACCGGTTGTGGCGGATCATCGACGCCAGCGTGTCGGCGGCCAGCCAATCGCTGTCGGCCAAGGCCAAAAACACGCGGGTGTACTTTGAAGTTAGCCGCGGGCCGTACGCTGCTGGCGAGTCGTCGTTCATCGGTGAAACGCTGACCCGACTGGGCGTGAAAAACGTGGTGCCCGCCAGCCTGGGACCCTTCCCGAAGCTCAACCCCGAGTTCATCGTGCGCGCCAACCCCGACCTCATCATGGCCGGCAACCGCAGCATGCAGGCCATGACCAGCTACCCCGGCTGGGGCAGCATCAAGGCGGTGAAAAACCAGCGCATCTGCAGCTTTAGCAATGAAGAGGCCGATGTGGTGGTGCGCCCCGGCCCGCGCATGGCCGAGGCGGCGCGCATCATGGCCAGGTGCCTGGAAGACAAGGCGCAATGAGTCAGCCGCGCGCTGGGCTTGCTCCCTCCGCCCGCTGGGGAG
>JANLUZ010000101.1:0-8093 GCA_031363755.1 Polaromonas sp. | reverse complement strand
GAAACTCGCGAGCCCACTGTGCGTGAAGCCGCGTTGATGGCGGCGTTGCCTGCCCAGATCGCCCACGCACAGGCCCACGCGCCGGCATTTGCCGAGATTTTTCAAGGTGTGGATGCGAAAGCCATTACGACCAGAGCCGCACTGGCCCAGCTGCCCGTGACGCGCAAGCGCGAGCTGCTAGCGCGGCAGCTGGCCGCTCGCCAGGCGGGCGGCGATGTGTTTGGCGGCTTCAGTGCGCTGCGCTTTGGTACCCACATGCCGCGCGTGTTCGCCAGCCCCGGCACGATTTACGAGCCCGACAGCATCCAGCGTGACTACTGGCGCATGGCACGGGCGATGTTTGCGGCGGGCTTTCGGGCAGGCGAGCTGATTCACAACTGTTTCAGCTACCACTTCGTGCCCGCTGGCGCGATGATGGAAAGCGGTGCGCACGCCTTGGGCTGCACCGTGTTTCCGGGCGGCACTGGGCAAACCGAGCAGCAGGTGCAGGCCATGGCCGAGCTGCAACCGGCGGGCTACATTGGCACGCCCAGCTTTTTGAAAATCATCGTGGAGAAAGCGCAGGAGCTGGGCGTGCCCCTGCCCAGCGTGACGAAGGCGCTGGTGTCGGGCGAAGCATTTGTGCCCAGCCTGCAGCGCTGGCTGGCCGAGCGCGGCGTGGCGGGCTACCAGTGCTATGCATCAGCGGACCTGGGGCTTATTGCCTATGAAACCGAGGCCTGCGAGGGCCTGGTGCTCGACGAGCATGTGATCGTCGAGATCGTGCGGCCCGGCACTGGGGACCCAGTAGCTGTCGGCGAGGTAGGTGAACTCGTGGTGACCACCCTGAACCCGCATTACCCGCTGGTTCGTTTTGGCACCGGCGACCTGTCGGCGCTGCTGCCGGGACAGTGCCCCACAGGCCGCACCAATGCGCGCATCAAAGGCTGGATGGGCCGTGCCGACCAGACCGTGAAGGTGCGCGGCATGTTTGTGCACCCCGGGCAAATCGCGTCGATTGCGCGGCGCTTTCCCGAAGTGGCGAAGGCGCGCCTGGTGGTGACCGGGGAAATGGCCAACGACAGCATGACGTTAATGGTTGAAACCGACGCCGTGCCGGCAGACGCGGCGAGCGTGGACCGCCTGGGCCAGCGCATCAGTGAAGCCATCCGCGACGTCACCAAGCTGCGCGGTGCGGTTCAGTGCGTGGCGCCCGGTGCGCTGCCCAACGATGGCAAGGTGATTGAGGACGCGCGCAGCTACCAATGACCCTGGCCCAGGAACCAGGCCAGGCGCGGCCTGCAGGCGTGTTCGGTCATCCGCTTGTTCGGTCATTCGGTAGTAGCCCTTACGTAGTTCCCGCGATGGCCGTTGACGGCGGCCACCCTAAACTTGTCGCTATCACGAAGCTATCTTGCTTCAACGTCACTTTTTGGAGAATGTCATGAAACGCCTGCTTGTCCTGGCTTTGGCGGCAGCGGCCCTGGTGGCCAACGCCCAAACGTATCCGTCTGCCAAGCCGATTTCGTTTGTTGTGCCTTTTGCCGCTGGCGGCCCGACCGATCGCGTGGCGCGCGACCTGGCCGAAGCCATGCGCAAGTCGATGGGTGGCGGTGCCAACTTTGTGGTGGAAAACGTCAACGGCGCGGGTGGCACCATCGGCGCCACCAAAGTCGCTAAGGCCGCACCCGACGGCTACACCCTGCTGTTGCACCACATCGGCATGGCGTCGTCGCCTGCGCTTTACCGCAAGCTGCAGTACAAAACGCTGGAGGACTTCGAGTTCCTCGGCATGATCAACGAAGTGCCGATGACCATCATTGGCAAGCCGCAACTCGCAGCCAACAACTACCGTGACTTTGAGAACTACATCCGCGCCAATGCGGGCAAGCTGAACATTGCGCATGCGGGCCTGGGGTCAGCCTCGCATCTGTGCGGGTTGATGTGGCAGTCGGGCATCAATGCCAAAGAGGCCATGACCACCATCCCGTTTGGCGGCACCGCGCCGGCCATGAATGCGCTGGTCGGTGGCCAGGTCGACATGATGTGCGACCAGACAACCAACACCACCAGCCAGATTGAGGCTGGCCGCGTCAAGGCGTTTGCCGTGACCACGGCCAAGCCGCTGAGCAACAACAAGTTGCTCAAAGACTACCCGACGCTTCAGGAGATGGGCATGAAGGGGTTCGACCTGACCATCTGGCACGGCCTGTATGCCCCTAAGGGCACACCGCCGGCCGTGCTGGCCCAACTGAACACGGCCCTGAAGCTGGCACTGAAAGATCCGGATTTCATCAAGAAGCAGGAAGGCCTGGGCGCTGTGGTGGTGACCGACAAACGCGTGGAGCCCGCCGAGCACAAAGCGTTTGTAGCCGCGCAGATCAACAAGCTCAAGCCAGTGATCGAGGCAGCTGGTAAATTTGCGGACTGACCGAACCGCACCCAGGCAAGCGCTTTGGAGCCCTAGCGCCAATCCCACCGAGCCGCCTTGCTTCGCCCTGGCGGCTTTTTTCATGGCGCACGCCCCGCAGCCTTCCTGAAGGCTGTACCACCTGTTTAGAAAGCTTTTTATGCCGATTTTTATGTCAAAACGTCTTCTAGCCCATACGTTTATTGCCTGTACAGCTACGCTTTTAATAGCGCCCAGCAGTTTTGCGCAGGTGGCCTGGCCCAGCGCCAAGCCCGTCAAAATCATCGTGCCGTTTGCACCAGGCGGCACCACCGACATCCTGGCCCGCGCCATAGCGCCAGAACTCTCCAAGGCGCTTGGCCAGGCCTTCGTGGTGGAAAACCGCACCGGTGCGGGCGGCAATATTGGCGCGGACGCCGTGGCCAAGTCGCCCGCCGACGGCTACACGCTGCTGATGGGCACCGTGGGCACCCACGGCATCAACAAGGCGCTGTACCCCAAGATGCCCTACGACTCTGAAAAAGACTTTGCCCCCATCACGCTGGTGGCGGGCGTGCCCAATGTGATGGTGATGAACACCGACAAAGCGGCCGCGCTGGGCATCAAGAACGTGGCGGACTTCATTCGCTACGCGCGGGCCAACCCGGGCAAGCTGAGCATGGCGTCAGCGGGCAATGGCACGTCGATTCACCTGGCGGGCGAGCTGTTCAAGTCCATGACCGGCACCTTCATGCCGCACATTCCCTACCGCGGCTCGGGTCCGGCCATGCTGGACCTGGTGGGCGGCAACGTGGATGTGATGTTTGACAACCTGCCCTCGGCACTGCCGCAAATCAAGGGCGGCAAGCTCAAGGCTTTTGGCGTGACCAGCGCCCAGCGATCGGCCGCCTTGCCGGACGTGCCGACGATTGAGCAGGCAGGCCCGGTGAAGGGCTATGAAGCCAGCTCATGGTTCGGCTTGCTGGCCCCTGCCGGCACACCGCCCGACATCGTGCTGCGCATCCAGCAGGAGGTCGCCAAGTCATTTGGCAACCCCGCCATCAAGGAAAAACTGCTGGCGCAGGGTGCGATTCCTGGCGGCAACACGCCCCAGCAGTTCAGCGCCTTCATCGGGGCCGAACACAAAAAGTGGGCCCGTGTGGTGAAGGAATCCGGCGCGAAGGTGGATTGAGGCGGGTCGCCTCACACGCCCCAGACCACATCGCTACCGTCCGCCTCGCAGCGGCGCAGCATGTCAATGAAGGGGACAGCGCGCTGGCGCAGGCCGGGCTCGTCGGTTGGGGGCGTGGCGTGGCTGTCCTGTGCGTTTTGCGCATTTTTTTCGTCGCTGGCGATCGCAAGCTGCAACGCAGTAATTGCGGCGGGCATGTCGGCGTGCCCAATGATGCCGGTGGGGCCCGCCTGCTTGCCGATGATCTCCAGCATCTGCTGGCCCGTGGTCTGCACCATGATCACGTCCGCCCTATTTTTTGATTTGAATTTAAACAGCATGTTGGCGCCCTGAAGTTGAAAAACTGTTTTTGATTATCCGGAGCATTTGCCGGGGCCCCTGTAGGTCGCTTGCGCATTGTTCCCATCGCGCCAGGGCTTTGGCGGATGCACGAAAATCGTGGTCATGTTCAATATCGCCACCGTTCCCAAACCTGCTGCCCAGTCCTTGAGCCAGGATGGCCTGAGCCTGTTGGGGCCAGCCGCGTTGCTTGAAACCCTGGCGCTGACCTCGCCCGAGTGGGCCGCCAGCTGGCAGCAGCTCAGCGCCTCCTGGAACCACCTGCCACCCGATGCCCATTTGAAGGATGGCGGGCACTACCGCCAGCGCCGCCATGCCTGCTTCGTACAAGACATTGCGGCCAATACGCTCACCCAGACCCCGCACCGCGCCCATTGGCAGCCGACCGACTACAACGCCTTGCACGGCGGCTTCGAGCGCTGGTTTGACCCGGTCGAACCGGCCGTTGCGCAAGCCGTAGCCTGGCAACAGCTGCTCGCCCGCCTTGGCCAGCTTTTTGCTCATGTCAAGCCGACCGGGCAGTGGCACATTGAAGCCCACCAGTTTCGCATTGACACCGCCAGCGGCGTCGGCCGGCCGACACCCGAGGGCGCGCACCGCGACGGCGTTGATTTTGTGGTGGTGCTCATGGTGACGCGGCACCGCGTGAAGGGCGGTGAGACGCGCGTGTTTGACGCGCACGGCCCGAACGGAGTGCGTTTTGTCATGCAGCAGCCGTTGACGGCGCTGTTGCTGGACGACGAGCGGGTGATTCATGAAACCACGCCGATCCTGCCGGCCGATGAAGGCGCTACCGACGGCTACCGCGACACGCTGGTGCTCACCTACCGTGCCGCTGGTTTTCAAGCGCCGTGAGTTGTGATGTCGCTGCAGCTGAGCCACTTGGCAATACCAGCATCGGCAGGCGGCATGAAATTTGCAGGCTCAACCCCGACCCGGCAGGCGCGCCTGACATGACGTTGCGCGCCCAGGGTTGGGGGATTTATTCTGACGTGCTGCACGGCAAGGCGTGGCGCCTTCCCGACCCTTTGCGCGCTGCCGTGACACCCTATGTGCATGCCTGAGCCCACATCAAGCGGCTTTTAACCCTGATCTTTCCACCTGTTTTCAAGGAGCACCCTATGGCAACTATCGCATTTCTAGGCACGGGCCTGCTGGGCAGCGCTTTTGCTGAAGCCGCTGCAAAACGCGGCGACGACGTCACCGCCTGGAACCGCTCGGCGGACAAGGTGCTGGCGCTCAAGCCCTTTGGCGTGAAAGCGGCCGACACCCCCGCCGACGCGGTTCGCGGCGCCACGCGCGTTCACCTGGTGCTTAAAGACGACGGTGTGGTCGAGACGGTGCTGGCCGCCGCTCGTAGCGGTTTGTCGGCAGGCACCCTGGTGATCGACCACACCACCACCCTGCCCGCGCTGACCGCCCAGCGCGCGGCGCGGCTGGCCGCCGAGGGTGTGCACTACCTGCACTGCCCGGTCTTCATGGGGCCGCCTGCTGCGCGCAGCGCCAAGGGCGTGATGATGGCGTCGGGGCCGCGTGCATTGCTCGACGCGGTGAAGGCGGACTTGGAAAAGATGACCGGGCGGCTGGACTACATGGGGGAGCGGCTGGACCTGGCGGCGGCCAACAAGCTGTTCGGCAACGCCATGATCATTGGCCTGGCAGCGGTCATGGCCGATGTGCTGACGCTGGCGCAGGCCAGCGACGTGCCTGCAAGCGACGCCATCAAGCTGTTGGGGGTGCTGGACTTGAACGCCATGGTGGCCGGGCGCGGCATGAACATGGCCAAGGGCGACTTCACCGCCAGCTTCGAGCTCGCCATGGCCCGCAAGGATGTGGCGTTGATGCTGGAGACCACTGGCGCACGGCCCATGGCGGCGCTGCCTGCCGTGGCTGCGCGCATGGACGCGCTGTTGGCCGCCGGGCATGGCGCGGCCGATTGCAGCGTGATGGGCGTTGACGCCGTGCAGGCACAAGGTTGACACCTTTTTGACGCCTCTTTTTGCATTTCAGAGGCTGTTTCGGGTCTTTTTTGAGTCAAATCGACCTCTAGCCCAATTGTTTACTGCCTGAGAAGCTATTAAATCGATAGCAATTCGGTCTATTCACCCAGTTTCTTTACATCACACCACATCATGATTTACGAGCTTCGCGTCTACCACTGCGCCCCGGGCCGCTTGCCCGACCTGAGCAATCGGTTCGAAACCACCACGCTCAAGCTGTGGGAAAAACACGGCATCCGGCAAGTGGGCTTCTGGACCACCTACGTCGGGCCCAGCAACCAGACGCTGACCTACCTGCTGGCCTGGGACAGCCTGGCCACGCGGGAGACCATTTGGGCGGCTTTTTCAACCGATCCGGAGTGGCTTGAAAAGCGTGCTGCCTCCGAAGCGGCGGGCGCGATTGTCGAGCGCATCGACAACTCCCTGCTCACGCCCACGGCGTATTCTGCACTTCAATAAGGCAGCGCGAAGCACGCAGGTGTGGCGCGGTGCGCCGCTTACAGTTGAAAGCCGACCCAGCGCACCAAGCCCTCTTGCAGTTGTCGCCAAGCGGTGACGGGGCGCGCCTCGAACTGACGCGCATGTCGGCGATGCTTCTCGATCCACTGCGCGAATTGCGCCACGTCGTGGCGCGCATAGAACGCGACCATGATTTCGTAGTTCAAAAACAAGCTGCGCTCGTCGAGGTTGGCCGTGCCAACCAGCGCCAGGTCGTCGTCGACCACCACGGCCTTCGCGTGAATCATCTGCGGCAACAGCCAGATGCGTGCCCCGGCATCGACCAGCGCCTCCATCGCCGCGCGGCGCGCCACATCGGCCATTCGGTGGTTGGATTTTTCCGGCAGCAACACATCCACCTGCACACCACGCCGTGCTGCCAGTGTCAGAGCGGTCTGCAGCGTCGCATCCGGCACGAAATACGGGCTCACCGCCAGGATGCGCCTGTGCGCGGTGTAGCAGCTGGAAATCAACAAGGCGTACACCGTGTCATCGGTCTGGTCGGGGCCGCTGGGAATCAACTGAACCTTGGCCGTCGACGGGGCTGACGCGTCGGTCAGGGCAAATGAGGCGGGCAGCGGGTGGGTCGCGAGCGCCGAGCGTGTGGCCACGCACCAGTCCTGGTTGAACTGATGATGCGCCTGGGTGGCCACCGCGCCACTCAGCGCAAAAGTCAGGTCCAGCCAGGCAGCCGTGACGGGCCGGGTGTGCGCGTCGCCAACAAAGTACTCGGCCGCCAGGTTTCGCCCGCCCATCCACAGCCACTGGCCGTCGGCAATGACCATCTTGCGGTGGTTGCGAAGGTTGCTGCGCCCAGACAAGGGCGCCTCCCAGGGCGGCACGAAAATAGCGACCTGTACGCCGGCCTGGCGCAGCGCGCCCAGCCGGGGGAAGCCGCCGAGGTAGCGACCCACCCCATCCACCATTAACCGCACGGTGACGCCGCGAGAGGCCGCCTCGCAAAGTAGGCGCGACACCTCGCGCCCCAGCACATCGCGGCCAAACACAAAGGTGCTGACGTCGAGGCTAAGTTTTGCGTTGGCCATGCCCGACCGCAAGGCTGCCAGCGAGGCCTGGCCGTCGGCATGCAGCGTGAACTGCGTGTAATGCGACGGAACAGGCAGATCAAGAGCCCGCGCCAGCGCCAAGGTCTGCGACAACTTGCTGCTGCCGTATGGCGCTAGCATGGCCTCGCCGCCCACAGCCGGCGGCTGCGATACCCGCCGCATCGGCCGCACCAGCTTGCGGTTGCCCACCAGCAAATACAGTGGCAGCGCGGCATAGGGCAACAAAATGAGTGACACCACCCAGGCAATTGACGCGGAGGGATGACGACGCTGCTTGAACGTGTGCGTGCTGATCAGGAACACCGCGATGGCCACCACCGTGGCTACGCCATGCAGCGAGATCCAGTGGCGCATGGCAAGGTTGCTCAGCATCAGAAGGCGCCACCTGACGCACAGCCGCTGACAGTCGATGCAAACAACCTCAAGCGTGACGTTTTCATATGTCCAGTATGGCGCCCTCCGGCGGGTCTGCTGTTTAGAATCAGTGTTGTTGGTGCTCGCAGTGTGGTTCGCATGCTGCAGTTCAACGGGAAGCAGGAGGACGCTGAAGCCACACGCGCCGACAAATGTCGAGCCGTGAGCGCCGAGGCGCCTAACCTGCGCTGCCCCCGCAACGGTAAACGGACGAA
>JANLUZ010000100.1:0-3897 GCA_031363755.1 Polaromonas sp. | reverse complement strand
TGGCCAAAGCGGAAAGCGGCCGCGACAGCGTGTTGAAACTCTCAAACCTGATCATTGACGCGAGTAAAAAAATCAAAAGCGAAGCCGAGCGTGAAAAGCTGCTGTCGCTGGCGGCAGACCTTTCACAGATCACAGCGCGGTTTTTAACCCAGGCCCAATTCATCGCGCCGCCCACTGTTCCTGAGCGGCCCGAGCGCCCTGCGCCATTAATGTTAATACTTTTGGGTGGGTTTTTAGCGTTGTTTGTCGCCGTGTGTTTTGTTTGGCGCGTGGTGATTGTCCGGGCACTTTCGCAGGACGACACCAGTATGCCCAAGTCAGTCTGAAGCAAATTGACTCAACCCGGGTTGGCCCGCAGCAACTCGAAGCGCCAGACATCATCTCGAAGTGCGATTAAACGTGTAGGACCAGCGCTGTTGCTGAGTTGATTACGCGGTGCAGGTTCAGCTGGGCTGCAAATTCAAGTAGCATGCAACGCTTGTCAGGCTGCCGTTGAAAACTGACAAATAACAGCTTAAAACTTTCAAGTCTGGAACTTTGCAAGGTATTGGTAGATAATTGTCGTGCGGTAAGTTGATTAATAAAAGGAGTTTATTTTGAGTAACCTGATCGAGCTTCAAGGCCAGATTGAGCAATTGCAACAGCAAGCGGCAGAAATCAAGGCACGCGACTTTGACAAAACCGTCAAGGAAATTCGCGAAAAAATGCATGTGTTTGGCATCACTGTCAAAGACCTCACCACCGTCAAACGCGGCCCGCGCGCCGGCAAGGTCAAAAAAGACGGTGCCCCCGCGAAAAAGGTCGCCAGCCCAGGCGCCAAGAAACAAGCGGGTAAACCAGTCGCACCCAAGTTTCGCGGCCCGAACGGCGAAACCTGGAGCGGTCGCGGTTTGAGCCCACGTTGGTTGGCATCGCTGGTTGAGCAAGGCGCCAACCGCGACGACTTCGCCATCAAGCCTTAAAAATAAACCTTGAAGGCAAACCGCAGCACGCGGTCATACTGATTCGGTTTTGCAAAGCACTTGCGTTTTACGCAGGTGCTTTGTTGTTTGGCACGTGCACAAAAGGGTCGTCTTGTTAGTCGTTGCCTTTTTTGTGGGTGTTACGCCCTGCTAACGTTGCTCTATTTTTTGCTCACCCCATGAATCTACCCACAGTGCCTTCTGACCCTGACCTGTCCCATGTCGCTCCGCGCGACAAGGCTGAGATACTGGCGCAGGCGTTGCCTTACATTCGCCAGTTTCACGGCAAAACCATGGTTATCAAATATGGCGGCAACGCCATGACAGACCCGGCCTTGCAGGCCGACTTTGCTGAGGACGTGGTACTGCTCAAACTCGTTGGCATTAACCCGGTGGTGGTACATGGTGGTGGGCCTCAAATTGAGGCCGCACTGAATCGCCTGGGCAAAAAAGGGCAGTTCATTCAGGGCATGCGTGTCACGGATGAAGAAACAATGGAAGTCGTGGAATGGGTACTTGCCGGGCAGGTGCAGCAAGACATCGTGGGATTGATCAACCAGGCGGGTGGAAAGGCAGTTGGTTTGACGGGGCGCGACGGCGGGTTAATTCGTGCGCAAAAACTCAAAATACTTGATATGACCGACCCGAATGTCGAACACGACGTTGGCTTCGTCGGCGAAATCGTGAGCATTGACCCCAGTGTTGTAAAAGCCTTGCAAGACGACGCCTTTATTCCGGTCATCAGCCCGATTGGCTTTGGTGCGTCCAACGAAAGCTACAACATCAACGCGGACGTTGTTGCGGGCAAACTGGCGACGGTTTTGAAGGCAGAAAAGCTGGTGTTGCTCACCAATATTCCGGGTGTACTCAACAAAGCGGGTGAGTTGTTAACAGACCTTACGGCGCGCGAAATCGACGCGCTGTTTGCAGACGGAACGATTTCCGGCGGAATGCTGCCCAAAATTGAAGGCGCTTTGGATGCTGCAAAAAGCGGGGTCAATGCGGTTCACATCATCGACGGTCGCGTGCCCCACGCCATGCTGCTTGAAATACTCACCGATCAGGCGTACGGCACCATGATTCGGTCCCACTGAGCGGGTTGGTGCGCCTAAAGGCTGGCTCAAGCCCGGCGGGCGCTGTCACTGCAGTTTCGAGCGGCAAGATATTTGTCACCACTATGATGACGGGTTAACTTCTTTTACCCAATGCTGTTGCCTACCGCTCATGTCCTTGCCTGAAATTGCGTCCGATACTGTGTTGAACCCGCCCGAGGGTGGTGGTGCCGCCGTTGTTTCTGCGCGCAAGCGCCCGAAGCCAGGAGAGCGCCGGGTTCAAATCCTCCAGGCACTGGCCACGATGCTGGAGCAGCCAAGCGCCGAGAGAGTGACCACGGCGTCGCTGGCGGCCCGGCTGGGCGTCAGTGAGGCGGCGCTGTATCGGCACTTTGCCAGCAAGGCGCAGATGTTCGAGGGGCTGATCGACTTCATCGAGCAGTCTGTGTTGACGCTGGTCAATCAGATCATCGTCAAGGAAGCCGACGCTGCAACCCAGGCCCGCTTGATTGTCAGCATGGTGCTGCAGTTTGCCGAGAAAAATCGCGGCATGACGCGGCTGATGGTGGGCGATGCGCTGGTTTTTGAGCATGACCGCTTGCAGGTTCGCATGAACCTGTTTTTTGACAAACTTGAAGCAACAATCAAGCAGTCTTTGCGCGACGCCGCCGCTGGCCTGGGATCTGCCACCGCCACGGTTGATGCGCAGGCGCACGCTTCCGTGGTGTCGGCGTTCATCCTGGGGCGTTTGCAGCGGTTTGCACGCTCTGACTTCAAACGGTTACCTTCAGAGCATCTGGACGCGAGCCTGAGCCGTCTGTTGGGCTGACATTGCACCGCTCGGCAGTAAGGTGTGCCGACCCGAAAGCGCTTCAAACGTCGGGCGGCACAAGCCTGACAATGCGATTTGACACCTGCCACCCCGTCAAAAATGGCTAGATCAAGGGTAAACCCGTGGTTATTTTGATGGCGTTGACGAGAAATAAGGAAATGTTTTACCCACTACACATTGATTTATTGCAAAATAGCACGATCGTTCTTTTATCGACATCCTGCTGAATTTTTCAACTTTATCCATGGCCGTTCTTCCCATCACCCACGCCCGAGACCACCGGGACCCTGCGGCCTCCAGAGGGCAGCAAAAAGGGCAACAAACCAAAGCCGCCATCGTCGATGCGGCGCTGGGCCTGGCCACGCAAATCGGCCTTGAGGGCTTGAGCATTGGCGCCATCGCAGAGGTGATGCAAATGAGCAAGTCGGGCGTTTTCGCGCACTTCGGCTCGCGTGAAGAGCTGCAAATTTCGGTCGTGCGGGAGTATCACACGCGCTTTGAAGAAGAGGTTTTCTTCCCGGCGCTGCAGCTGCCGCGCGGCATGCCGCGACTGCGTGCCATGTTCAACAACTGGATGCAGCGCACGTCGATCGAGATCGATTCGGGCTGCATCTACATCAGTGGTGCCGTTGAGTTTGATGACCGCTCCGGCCCTGTCCGTGATGCGCTGGCCGGTTCGGTGCGTACCTGGCTGGCCGCCATGGACCGTGCGGTGGTTCAGGCCAAGGAAGCCGGTGACTTGCACGCTGATGCGGACGAGCATCAGGTGGCGTTCGAGATTCACGGGTTGATTTTGGCGTTGCACTACGAGGCGAGGTTTTTAAAGTCGCCGGGCTCGGTGGCGCGTGCGCACTGCGGCTTTGAGCACGTTCTCGAGCGCTTCGGTTTCAAGCCCTGAGTGGCGCTGCGGCCCCTTTAGTTTTTCGCTTTTCTGCGTTTCCTTTTTTCCAACAACCATCCCGTTTTTACACGTAGTTTTCAAGCTATTTCATACCTCAAGGACTGACCATGCCGATTTACAACCCACCCCTGCGCGACATGCAATTTGTGA